>NZ_QJUG01000025.1 GCF_003426775.1 Allorhizocola rhizosphaerae
CGCGTGATCTTGACGTGTCCGTGCTGCCCGTCACGGTCACCGTCGAGCGTCCGCGCAATCCGGAGCACGGCGACTACGCCACCAACCTGGCCCTGCAGGTCGCCAAGAAGGTGGGCGTCAATCCGCGCGAGCTGGCCGGCGCGCTCGCCGACCGGCTGCGCGAGCACCGCGGCGTGGCCTCGGTCGAGATCGCCGGGCCGGGTTTCCTCAACGTGCGGGTCGACGCGGCCGCCGCGGGCGAGCTGGCCCGCACGGTGGTCATCCAGGGTCCGGCCTATGGTCGCGGCGAGGCGATGAAGGGCCTTCGGCTCAACCTCGAATTCGTGTCGGCCAACCCGACCGGGCCGATCCATCTGGGCGGGGTGCGCTGGGCCGCCGTCGGCGACGCGCTGGCGCGCCTGCTCAAGGCCGAGGGCGCCGACGTGACCACGGAGTATTACTTCAACGACGCGGGCGCGCAGATCGACCGTTTCGCCAACTCGCTCCTCGCCAGCGCCCGGGGCCTGCCGACCCCCGAGGATGGCTATGCCGGCGCCTACATCACGGAGATCGCAAACGCGATCAAGGCGAAGCACCCGGACGCTGACGATCCCGAAACCTTCCGGGTCGAGGGTGTCGAGCTGATGTTCCAGCAGATCAAATCCTCGCTGGCCGAATTCGGTACCCACTTCGATGTCTTTTTCAATGAAAAGGACCTGCACACCAGGGGCGAGCTCGAGCTGGCGCTGCGCCGGCTGCGCGAGCAGGGCAACGTTTACGACTCCGACGGCGCAGCCTGGCTGCGCACCACCGATTTCGGTGACGACAAAGACCGGGTGATCGTCCGCAGCAACGGCGACTTCACCTACTTCGCGGCCGACTGTGCCTACTACCTCGACAAGCGCAACCGCGGCTTCGACAAGGTGATCATCATGCTCGGCGCCGACCACCACGGTTACGTCGGGCGGATGCGGGCGCTCGTGGCGTGCTTCGGCGACGATCCCGACCGCAACCTCGAAATCCTGATCGGGCAGATGGTCAACCTCGTGCGCGAGGGGGAGCCGGTGCGGATGAGCAAGCGCGCCGGCACGGTCGTCACCATGGAAGACCTGGTCGAGGCGATCGGCGTGGACGCCTCCCGCTACGCGTTGGCCCGCTACAGCAGCGACTCGCCGATCGATATCGACATCGATCTGTGGACGCGGGCCAGCCGCGACAATCCCGTCTACTACGTGCAATATGTGGCCGCGCGCACCGCCGGTGTGGGGCGCCAAGCCGCCGACGCGGGGCTGACCCGCGACACGCACGGCTTCGATCCCGCCCTGCTCGCCCATCCCAAAGAGCTGGAGCTGCTCAAGGCCCTGGGGGACTACCCGTCCGTCGTGGCCAGCGCCGCGGAGCTGCGCGAGCCCCACCGGGTCGCGCGCTACCTCGAATCGCTCGCCGGTGAATACCACCGCTTTTATGAGGAGTGCCGGATCCTGCCGCGCGGCGACGAGGAGATCTCCCCGCTGCACGTGGCTCGACTCTGGCTCAACGACGCCACCAGGACGGTGCTGGTCAATGGACTTGGCCTGCTGGGCGTCACCGCACCAGAACGGATGTAATCGACAAGCATGAGTGGCAGAGCGCACGAGGCGGGTGCGATTCACGGCGATTTCGGCTATCGGGGTCCGGCGTGGCTTCGGGTACCCCCCGATGTCAACGCCCTGATGACCTCGCTGTGGCCGCAGACCGCGCGCAAGGGCGACGACGACGGGGTGCTGCGGGTCGGCGGCATTCCGGTCACCGAGCTGGCGCGTGAGTTCGGCACGCCCGCCTACTTTCTCGACGAGGCCGATTTCCGGGCCCGCTGTGGCGCCTTCAAGAAGGCGTTCGACCGCGCCGATGTGTATTACGCGGGCAAGGCGTTCCTCTGCAAAGCGGTCGTCCGCATGCTTATGGGCGAAGATTTAAGCCTTGATGTGTGTACCGGCGGCGAGCTCGCGACCGCGCTGAGCGCCGGCATGGCTCCGGCCCGGATCGGCTTCCACGGCAACAACAAATCACCACGCGAGCTGGAGCGGGCGCTCGACGCCGGCGTGGGCCGCATCATCGTGGACTCGTTCGACGAGATCGACCGCCTGACCAGCCTCGCCGAGCGCCTGGGCAAGCCGGCCCGAGTCATGATCCGTGTCACGGTCGGCGTGGAGGCCCACACGCACGAGTTCATCGCGACCGCCCATGAGGACCAGAAGTTCGGCTTCGGCCTGGCCAGCGGGGCCGCGTTCGCCGCCGCCGAGCGCATCCTGCGCGATGGCGTGCTCGACCTGCTGGGCCTGCACTCGCACATCGGCTCACAGATCTTCGACGCGTCCGGGTTCGAGGTCAGCGCGCGCCGCGTCCTGGGCCTGCACAAGCGGATCCTCGACGAGCTCGGCGTCCAGCTGCCCGAGCTGGACCTCGGCGGCGGTTTCGGCATCGCCTACACCAGTCAGGACGACCCGTCCACGCCCGACGATCTGGCCGAGCGCATGTTCAAGATCGTCAAGGACGAGTGCGCGGTGCTCCAGATCAGAGAGCCGAAGTTGAGTGTCGAGCCGGGCCGGGCGATTGTCGGCCCGTCCATGTTCACCCTCTATGAGGTGGGCACGGTCAAGCCGCTCGACGGGCTGCGCACCTACGTCAGCGTCGACGGCGGCATGAGCGACAACATCCGCACGGCCCTCTACGACGCGGCCTATTCGGCCACCCTCGCGTCGCGTAGCTCACACGCCGAGCCTACGCTCGCCCGCGTGGTGGGAAAACATTGTGAAGCGGGGGACGTGGTAGTGAAGGATGAATTCCTGCCATCGGACATCCGGCCAGGAGATCTTCTTGCGGTGCCCGGCACCGGCGCCTACTGCCGGAGCATGGCGAGCAACTACAACCACGTGCCGAGGCCGCCCGTGGTCGCGGTGCGAGACGGGCAGGCACGAGTGATCGTGCGCAGGGAGACCGAAGCGGACCTCCTTGCGCTGGATGTGGGGTAGGTGCGGATATGAGCCAGAGCGTGAAGGTGGCGCTGCTTGGGTGTGGCGCGGTGGGCTCCGAGGTGGTGCGCCTGCTGCATGAGCAGGCCGACGATCTGGCGGCGCGCATCGGGGCCCCGGTCGAGCTGGTCGGCATCGCGGTGCGCCGGCCCAACCGGGACCGCGGCTTCGACCCGTCGCTGTTCACGACCGACGCGCTCAGCCTGATCAAGCGGGACGACGTCGACGTGGTCATCGAGCTGGTGGGCGGGATCGAGCCGGCGCGCACGTGGCTGGTCGAGGCCCTCCGCGCGGGCAAGAGCGTGATCACCGGCAACAAGGCCCTGCTCGCCGAGGATGGTGGCGCGCTGCATGACGCGGCCAACGAGGGCGGGGCAGACCTGTACTACGAGGCGTCCGTCGCGGGCGCGATCCCGCTGCTGCGCCCGCTGCGCGAGTCGCTGCACGGCGACCGCATCACGCAGGTGACCGGGATTGTCAACGGCACCACCAACTTCATTCTGTCCGCCATGGACGCCACGGGCGCGGGCTTCAGCGAGGCGCTGGAGGAGGCGACCGCGCTCGGTTACGCGGAGGCCGACCCGACCGCCGATGTCGAGGGTTTCGACGCGGCGGCGAAGGCGGCGATCCTGGCCAGCCTCGCGTTCCACACGCGCGTCCGGGCCGAAGACGTCTACCGCGAGGGCATCACCGAGGTCACGGCCGCCGACGTGGCCAGCGCCAAGGCGATGGGCTGCGTCATCAAGCTGCTGTGCATCGCCAGCCGCACCGATGGCGGCGTTTCGGTGCGCGTGCACCCGGCGATGATTCCGCGCACGCACCCGCTTGCCAGCGTTGGCGACGCCTTCAACGCCGTTTTCGTGCGGGCGGAGGCGGCCGGGCAGCTCATGTTCTACGGACCGGGTGCGGGCGGCGCGCCGACGGCAAGCGCGGTGCTGGGCGATCTGGTCGCGGTGGCGCGCAACCGCCTTGCCGGGGTCCGCTCGGCGAGCGAGTCGGTCTACGCCGACCTTCCGGTGCGGCCGATGGGCGATGTGTCGACGCGCTATCACATCAGCTTGGATGTGGCCGACAAGGCCGGTGTGCTGGCGGGGGTGGCCGGCGTGTTCGCCAAGCACGGGGTGTCGATCGCGACGGTGAACCAGTCGGGGCGCGGCGACGATGCCGTGCTCGTCATCGTCACGCACGCGGCGACGGACAAGGACCTGTCGGCGACCGTCGCAGAGCTGCGCACGCTCGACGTGGTGCGCTCGATCGCCAGCGTGCTGCGGGTCGAGCGGGAGTGAGCCGTGGTGTGGTCGGGCGGGTGTGCTGCGGGTCGAGCGGGAGTGAGCCGTGGTGTGGTCGGGCGGGTGTGCTGCGGGTCGAGGGAGAGCGAGCCGTGGCGCGGTCGATGGCAAGTGTTCTCCCAGCCGAAGGAGAGTAAGCCATGACATGGCGAGGATTGATTGAGGAGTTCCGCGATCGGCTGCCGGTCACCGCGACGACGCCAGTGATCACTTTGCACGAGGGCAACACACCTCTGGTACCGGCAAAGGCATTGGAAGAACGCACCGGGTGCGAGGTCTGGCTGAAGGTGGAGGGCGCCAACCCCACCGGTTCGTTCAAGGACCGCGGCATGACGGTGGCGGTGTCCAAGGCGGTCGAGCAGGGCGCCAAGGCGATCATCTGCGCGTCGACCGGCAACACGTCGGCCAGCGCGGCGGCCTATGCGGCGCGGGCCGGGATCACCTGCGCGGTCCTTGTGCCGCGGGGCAAAATCGCGCTCGGCAAGCTCGCCCAGGCCCTGGTCCACGGGGCAAAACTGTTGCAGGTGAGCGGAAATTTCGACGACTGCCTCAACCTCGCCGGCAAGCTGTCGCAGGACTATCCGGTGGCGCTGGTCAATTCCGTCAACGTGGACCGGCTGCACGGGCAGAAGACCGCGTCGTTTGAAATCGTTGCGGCGCTTGGCGATGCGCCCGACATCCACTGCCTGCCGGTTGGCAACGCGGGCAACATCACGGCGTACTGGATGGGATATAAAGAAGATGGCAAGGCGCCGCGGATGTTCGGCTTCCAGGCGGCGGGCGCCGCGCCGATCGTGACCGGGCAGGTGGTCGCCGAGCCGTCGACGATCGCGACCGCGATCCGCATCGGCAATCCCGCGTCGTGGACGAAGGCGATCGACGCGCGGGACGAGTCGGGCGGGCTCATCGAATCCGTGACCGATCGGGAAATTCTTGCCGCATATCGGCTTCTGGCCCGCGAGGTGGGCGTGTTCGTGGAGCTCGGCTCGGCGGCCAGCGTCGCGGGGCTGCTGCAGAGCAGCGCCAACGGCAAGCTACCGCGGGGCAAGCGGGTGGTGTGCACGGTCACCGGGCATGGGCTGAAAGACCCGGAATGGGCGATCTCCACCGCGCCCGCGCCGACGACGATCAACCTGGATCCGTTGGCCGCGGCGAGAGCCCTTAACCTAGCCTAGTGAAAAAATGGTTGGCCGCCTTCGCGGTGCTGCTCGGCATGCTGGTGATCCGCAACTGGTTCCTGTTCAGCGCGCCGCTGTATGAGCTCGGCGACACCGGGGCCAACTCCATCATCGTGGGCCAGGCCAAGCACTTCGACCTGTTGGTGGGCAACTATTCCCGGCAGGGGTTCAACCACCCGGGCCCGGCGTACTTCTACCTGCAGGCGTTCGGCGAATGGCTGTTCCACGACACCTTGAAGATCGTCCCGACGCCGTGGAACGGGCAGCTGTTCACGCTCTACGCGCTCAACGCGTTCATGTTCGCCACCGTCGTGACGATCATCGGTGGGCGGCGCGGGCCGTGGGTGCTGCTGGCGCTCATCGCGCTGATCGCGCTCCAGCCGCAGATCATCAACAACGCATGGATGCCGTTCCTTTACGTGCCAACCTTTATGCTGTTTCTCGTCGCGTGCGCGTCGGTGGCGTCGGGCCGGCCCACCTATCTGTGGGCGGTGGCGCTGGCGGGCGGGTTTCTGGCGCACGGGCACGCCGTGTTCCTGATGTTCGTGCCCGTGGTGGCGGGCGTAGCGGCGTTCCTGTTCATCCGCGGGCGCGGGTTCAGGTGGCGGGAGTGGCTGCCCGCGTTGGGGATCGTCGCCGTGTTCCTGTTCCCGATGGTGCTCAACACCGTGCTGCACTGGCCGGGCGAGTTCGGCAAGTATGTGGGCTACGGCAGCTCGTCGAGGGCGGGCGGCAACCCGATCCTGCACGCGGTCGGATATGTCGCCTGGTATTGGTGGCCGACGAAGTCGGTGCCGGTGGCGCTGATGGGTGTGCTGCCCGTGGCCGCGCTCATCTACGGGGCCACGCGGGTGAAAGACCCGTTCGTGCGCAGAGGGCTGTGGCTGTCCGCCGTGGTCACGGGGTTGTTCGTGTTCTACGCGTATGCGGGCATCGACTACCTCGGCGACCCATACATGGGCTTCTTCTACTGGGCGGTGCCGCTGTTCTTCGCCGCTGCCGTGACGATCGGCGCGGTGGACCGGTTTCGCGGGCCGGGGTGGGCGGTGCAGTGGGCGCCGCTCGTGCTTGTCGCGGTGGTGATGGCGGTCGTGCCGGGGTTTCGTACCATCACCAACGACAACGACCCGGCCGTGCCGGCGACCCTTGCGGCGCTCGAAAGCCGGGCCGCCGGGCGGCCGATCGTGGTCGAGATCGGCGGCAGCGACATCGGGCCCGAGTTGCCTGGACTGGCCAAGTGGGCGCAGCGGGAGGGCATCCGGATGTGCGTGCTCGACCCGCACTGGCAGTTCATCACGACTTCCCAGTTCATATGCACGGATGCCGATGTGGTGCAAGGGTTCCGGGTCATCCGGGTGAAGCGGGTGCCGGGTCAGGCCCCGATCGGACGCGAGATCGCGAGCATCGGGCACTCGGCGTTCGTGGTGTAGCGTACGTATGTGCTTTCGGTCCTTACCCGTAACCGGGACTTCCGTCGGCTGTACTTCGCGGAGCTCATCGTTTTCGGCGCCGACTGGTTCGTCATGGTGCCGCTGCTGGTGCTGCTCAACCAGTTGACCGGTAAGGGGATCTGGGGTGGGCTCGCGCTGGCCGTCGAGACCGGTGTGGTGGCGCTGCTCCTGCCGTTCACGGGGACCATCGCCGACCGGTTCGACCGCAAGCACATCATGATCGTTGGCAACCTGGCCTCGCTCGCGGCCGTGGGCGGGCTGTTCTTCGTGCGCGGGCCTCTGGCCGGGCCGATCGCGCTGATCGCCCTGGCGGGCATGGCGGTGGCCAAGGCGTTCTATTCGCCGGCGGCCAGCTCGGCCATTCCCAACCTGGTCGATCGGGACGATCTGGCCAGCGCCATGGCGGTCGCGGGCACGACGTGGGGCACGATGACGATCATCGGCTCGTCGGTGGGTGGCCTGCTCACCGCGTGGTTCTCGGCGTACGTGTGTTTCGGGATCGTCGCTTTTGGACTGGCCGTCGCGGCGCTGCTCACGTGGCGGATCCGGCGGCCGATGCAGGAGGCCGTGCCGAAGGTGGCGCCGCCGCCGTTCTCCGCGATCCGTGAAGCCCTCGGATACGTGCGGCGCACGCCGAAACTCCTGGCGCTGGTGACCGTCAAGTCCGCGGTGGGCCTGGGCAACGGGGTGCTCACGACGTTTCCGATCCTGGCGGCCGCGGTCTATGGGGTCGGCGCGCGCGGCCTCGGCATCATGTTCGCCGTGCGGGGGTTGGGCGCACTGGTCGGCCCGCTGGTGTTCCGGCGCGTGCTCAACCGGCCCAACTGGTTGCTGCCCGGCCTGGCGCTGTCCATGAGCGCCTACGGGTTGTTCTACATTGGAGTGTCGGTTTCGCCGTGGTTCGGCCTGGTGCTGGTGTTCATCTTCTTCGCTCACCTCGCGGGCGGCGGCAACTGGGTCATGTCGGGATTCGCCATCCAGCAGATCGTGCCGGACGAGTTGCGCGGGCGGGTGAGCGCGACCGACACGATGGTGGCCATGCTCTCCATAACCGTGTCACAGCTGATCGTCGGGCTGTTCGTGGACTCCATCCCGCCGCAGATCCTGATCGCCTGCTGCGCGGCGACGACGCTGAGCTACGCCATCGGCTGGCGCCTCGTGACCCGGCGGCTCAATCAGGCTGAGGTTTCAGCCGTGTGAGAAGGCTCAGGTTTAGCCGTGTGAGAAGGCTCAGGTTTAGCGGTGTGTGAAGGCTCAGGTTTAGCGGTGTGTGAAGGCCGGCGTGACAGCCGTGTGAGAGGGCTGAGTTTCAGCCGGGTGTGAGGCCCGGGTTTCAGCCGTGTGAGACGGCTGAGATTTCAGCCGTGGGTGAAGGCTGACGTGACAGCCGTATGAGAGGCTGACGTGACAGCCCTGTGCAAAGGCTGGCGTGACAGCCCTGTGAGAATGATTCAGGGCGACAGCACGATCTCCGCGACCAGCGGGAGTGTCGGGCTGACCTGACCGGCCGCCCGCTCGATCGTCACGCCGAGCGCTCGCTTGTCCCGCACCACGCGGAACACCAGTGTGGTGTCGGTCTGATTGGGCTGCAGCAGGCCGATCGAACGCGAATCGGTGCCCTCCATGAGCCAGATCTGGTAGGCCCGGTCCTGCCCGGTGGGCTTGGCCTCCTTCAACACCACGATCGCGGTGTCGCGCTGCCACGAGATGATCAGTGTGACCGTGCCGCCGTCGCGCAGCTGCGCCGACTTCAGCGTCGCGTCGGGCGCGGCGAGCACCGCGCGCAGTTCGGTCTCGTGGTGGTGGAACGTGATCCGCTGCTCCCGCAGGCGCAGCTCCTGCACCACATACATCGCTGAGGCCGCCACAATCGCCGCAACCGCGGGGGCGGCTGCTTTTCGCGCATTCTGCCGCAACCACGACACCAGGAACATTGAAAGATCTTACTTCTGCCGGTACCGCGATCGGGCGCGCCGGACGCGACTTGTTATCAAGATGGCGTTTTGTCGCGGCCGTGGCGTGCCCAATCGTCGGATCGTCCAATGTGGACGACGAGCACCGCTCACATTGCACGGAGAAGGATGAGCCTGTCGGCGACCAACGCGGCGGCGATGGCGAGCCCGACGATCAGGGCGCGTGCCCGGCGCCGGCGGCGAAGCCGGCGACCGAACCGGACCATGACCGACGTCGCGGCCGGTTGTCACGGGCTTGCGTGCCTGCGGTAGCATAGTGATATCACATTGATAGAAGGGTGATGTCAATGCAGAAACGGGCGTTCTGGGTGTCCGGGTTCCTGGTGATCGCGGTCATGCTGGCGATCATGGCCGTCGCGGCGCTCATCGCGGTTAACGTGGCGCTGCCGGAGTGGGGCATCGCGGTGACGCTCCTTGCGGCAGTGGTGATTGCCGGGCTGCTCGCCACCGGGCTGATCATCATCAGCCCCAACGACGCCCGCGTCGTCCAGTTCTTCGGCCATTACGTCGGCACGATCGACCGGCCCGGCCTGCACTGGACGTGGCCGCTGACCGAGAAGCGCAAGGTGTCCAAGCGCATCCGCAACTTCGAGACCGACCGGCTCAAGGTGTCCGACGCCGACGGCAACCCGGTGGAGATCGCGGCCGTCGTGGTCTGGCGGGTGGTCGACACATACGCGGCCAAGTTCGCGGTCGACGACTTCGTCAACTTCGTGGAGGTGCAGGCCGAGACGGCCGTGCGGCACCTGGCCACGAGCTACCCCTATGAGGCACATCACAGCGGCCGCACGAGCCTGCGCGACAGCTCCGCCGTGAGCGAGGAGCTCACGGCCGAGCTCGCCGAGCGGGCGACGTCGGCCGGGGTCGAGGTCATCGAGTCGCGCATCACGCACCTGGCCTACGCGCCAGAGATCGCCCACGCCATGCTCGCCCGCCAGCAGGCCGAGGCCATCGTGGCCGCGCGCTTCAAAATTGTCGAGGGTGCCGTCGGCATGGTCTCCGACGCGCTCGGCGGCCTGCGCGAGCATGGCATCGTAGACCTCGACGAGGAGCGCAAGGCGCAGATGGTGTCCAATCTGCTGGTCGTGCTGTGCGGTGACCGCCCGGCGCAACCCATCGTCAACGCGGGGACGCTCTACTGAGGACAGTCGCACATGCCTGAGCGCAAGAAACTGTTGCTACGGCTGGATCCGGCCGTCCACGACGCCATGGCGAAGTGGGCGGCCGACGACCTGCGCAGCGTCAACGCCCAGATCGAATACGCGCTACGGATGGCCCTCAAATCCGCGGGCCGGGCGCTTGACAAAGATCTGCGCGAGGATCAGTCCTAGGCCGACCAAAAAGAGCAGGTTGGAGACCGTGTTGAAGACCAACATGGAGAGCGCGATGCTTTCTCCCCTCAGGTCGTCCACCGCCGAGAGGATCCAGGGCCATGCGATGGCCGCAACCCGCTCGAGCACGAGGACGCCCACGCCGGCGGCCGCTAGCGGGTGGCGCTTTACGAGCAGCACGATCGCCGCGGCGATCAGCAGAAGCATGATCGCGATCGATTCGATGCTGAGGAGCGCATTCAAGACCTTCAAGGACACGCGAACCACCGTATAGGAACACCGCTATAGGAGCCCCGCTTAGGATGTGGCGGTGGCGATCTCCTACACCGTGCGGGTGCCCGCGACCAGCGCCAACCTTGGCCCGGGCTTCGACAGCCTCGGCCTTGCCCTGACTCTGCACGACGAGGTCACCGCGACGTTCACCGATGGCCCGACCAAGGTGGAGATCGAGGGCGAGGGTGCCGGGGAGCTGCTCACCGACGACCGCCACCTGATCGTCTACGCGATGCGCGAGACGTTCGCCGAGATTGCGCGGCCGCAACCCGCAGGCGTCGTGCTGCGCTGCGTCAACCGCATCCCGCAGGCACGCGGGCTCGGATCGTCCAGCGGGGCGATCGTGGCCGGGGTGACGCTGGCCAACGCGCTGGCGGGAAGCCCACTGGACCGTGCGGGGGAGCTGCGCATCGCCGGGCGGATCGAGGGGCACCCGGACAACGTGGCCCCATGCCTGCTCGGCGGGTTCACCATCGCGTGGACCGCGGGCGGCACGGCCAAGGCCGTGTCGCTGGCGCCGCGGCCCGACATCCGGCCGACTCTGCTGGTACCGGCAAATCAGGGTTTTACCAAAGAGGCGCGTGCGGCGCTGCCCAAGACCGTCCCACACGCGGACGCCGCGTTCAACGCCGCGCGGTCGGCGCTGCTCGTGCACGCGATGACGGCGGATCCGAGCCTGCTGTTCGAGGCCACGGAGGACCGGCTGCACCAGGATTACCGCGCGGGATCGATGCCCGCGAGCGCGGAGATGGTCCGGCAGCTGCGGGCGCTGGGCGTCGCCGCGGTGATCAGCGGCGCTGGGCCGAGTGTGTTGGCGCTCACTGCGCTTCCTGTCGGATTTGAGCCAGGGAGGCGGTGGTTGACCCATAGCCTGGCTGCGGAAACGGCTGGCGCGGCGATCCAGCCGGGTAACATTTAGCGTACGTTCGGACACGCCGAACGGGCCCGGTGTTGCCGCTGGTGGCACCGGTTGACTACGCTCTAGGGCAGCACAGCCGCGAAGCGCCCGATCCATCTGCGGGGCGGCGCAAACCCTCAGTTCTTCTCAGGCGTCCACCCGCAGCCACAGATCGCCTCATGCGCGTCTGAGCAACAACCTCCCGCGAGCACTCCCAGACCGGTGTGCTCTGCGGGTATCCGAGGCCGCCCGGCCACTTCTCCAGGCGTTTCGCCAGATCCGGGCAGCCCCGGCCAATCGAGGGAAGGAATCCATTGAGCGACACCACCGACACGATGTCGGCTGTTTCCCAGGTCGCTGACGACGCCTCCACCGGCCGGCGCCGCCGTAGCAGTGGAAGCGGGCTGTCCGCCAAGCTGCTGCCGGAACTGCAGGCCATGGCTGCGGGGATGGGCATCACGGGCACGGGGCGGATGCGCAAGGGCGAGCTCATTGCCGCCATCACCGCTGCTCAGACCGGGGGATCGCCGAGGGCGCGGGCAGCGTCCGCGCCGGCACGCGAGGAGGTCCGCGCCGAGGTGCGCGACTCCGCTGCCGAACCAGTAGCCGAGCCGGAGGCCGTGCGTCGGCCGAGCCGGCGGGTCAGCCGCACCTCGGGTCCGCCCGAGCAGGCCTCTTTGCTGGACGCCGCGCCAGAGGGCGAAGCGGCCCCTGCGCAGAAGGAGGAGCGCGGCCAGCGACGGTTCGAGCGCGACAACCGCGAGAGCCGGGAAGGCCGTGAGGGCCGGGACAACCGCGAGAGCCGGGAAAGCCGCGACGGACGTGACGGCGACGACGACGGTGACGGCCGGCGCAGCCGGCGCAGCCGCTTCCGCGACCGCCGTCGTGGACGTGATCGAACTCACGCCGACAGTGCTGGTGCTGCCGGGAGCGAGCCGCAGGTCGCCGAGGACGACGTGCTGGTGCCGGTCGCGGGCATCGTCGACGTGCTCGAAAACTATGCCTTCGTGCGGACGACGGGCTACCTGTCGGGTCCCAACGACGTTTACGTGTCGATGTCCCAGATCAAGAAGTACGGTCTGCGCCGCGGTGACGCGATCACGGGTGCCGTGCGCTCGGCGCGCGAGGGCGAGCAGCGCCGCGACAAATACAACCCGCTGGTCCGGCTCGACACGATCAACGGCATGGATCCGGAGGAGGCGCGCAAGCGGCCCGAGTTCTACAAGCTCACGCCGCTGTATCCGCAGGACCGCCTGCGCCTGGAGACCGAGCCGCACATCCTGACCACCCGGGTCATCGACCTCGTGATGCCGATCGGCAAGGGCCAGCGCGCGCTCATCGTTTCCCCGCCCAAGGCGGGCAAGACGATGATCCAGCAGGCCATCGCCAACGCGATCACGAAGAACAACCCCGAGTGCCACCTGATGGTCGTGCTCGTCGACGAGCGGCCCGAAGAGGTCACCGACATGCAGCGCTCGGTCAAGGGCGAGGTCATCGCCTCGACCTTCGACCGCCCGCCGCAGGACCACACCACGGTCGCCGAGCTCGCGATCGAGCGGGCCAAGCGCCTGGTCGAGCTCGGCCACGATGTGGTCGTGCTGCTCGACTCGATCACCCGCCTGGGCCGGGCCTACAACCTGGCCGCGCCCGCGTCGGGCCGCATCCTGTCGGGTGGTATCGACTCGACGGCGCTGTACCCGCCGAAGCGCTTCCTGGGCGCCGCGCGCAACATCGAAAACGGCGGATCGCTAACCATCATCGCCAACGCGCTGGTGGAGACCGGTTCGGCGATGGATTCGGTGATCTTCGAGGAGTTCAAGGGCACGGGCAACGCCGAGCTCAAGCTCGACCGCAAGATCGCGGAGAAGCGGGTCTTCCCGGCCATCGACATCGACCCGTCCGGCACGCGCAAGGAGGAGATCCTGCTCGCGCCGGAGGAGCTTGTGATCATTCACAAGCTGCGCAAGGTGCTGCACTCGCTGGAGTCGCAGGCCGCGATCGATCTGCTGCTCGACCGGCTCAAGCAGACCCGGACCAACATCGAGTTCCTGATGCAGATCGCGAAGTCGACACCCGGGGAGTAGTGCTGTATTGCTTTGCTCCTGCTAAAGCAAGTCGCGGGCGGACCGCCCCTTGAGGGCGACGCCATCCAAGCCGATCTTGACCACCTCGTGGCGCTGGTGAGGTATCGCTTGGCGGACCTGCCGTGTCAGCAGTCCGCCGCGATTCCTCACTTGCGTAAAAGATCGTCAGGATGGCGCCGCCGGCGGTCCGCTAGAAGTTTCCTTCGGCGACCTGGAAGACCGTCAGCCCGAGCTGACGCCACATCTGTACGACCTGGTTGCGGTCATCGAACACCGCGATGACCCGCCAGGCGTGCCGGATGCGGTCCTCGAAGATCTCGCGCTTGACGACGGCGTCCTTGCGGGCGTCGCCGGTCGTGCGCATGTACAGCGCGGCATAGGGCACACCGACGTGCTTGGCCAGCCACTCCTCGGTGAGATGGCGGTAGTCGTCGGTGCGGCCCGTGCAGTAGATGATCGTGTGTCCGGCCGCGTGCATGGCGCGCACGGCCTCGATCACCGGTGCGTTTGGACTGTCCAAATGCACCAGACTGCTGTCGTATGGGCTGCGCTCGCCCATGATGGCCACCGTGCCGTCGAGGTCGACCAGGATCGCGGGCGGCAGGTCGAGGCTGGGCTCGTATTTCTCCACCTTCACGGCCGTCGGCAGCTCGATCTTCGAGCGGCCGCCGGCCAGGTAGCGGCGATACATGTCGAAAATCACGTCCCGGCCGACCTGCTCGGCTTCCGGTCGCAGCGCATCCCGGTCCGCGCAGATTTCCGGGGGTACGGAGGTGAAGTCCTCGATGACCGCCGACGCGCCCGCCCGCAGGGCCAGGTCGGCGAGCTCGCGAACGGTCCGGCCGCGCAGGTTGGTGTCGTCGCAGATCACGTTGACGCCCCGGGCGAGCAGCGCGGTGATGGCGGCGTGCTGCGCGAGGGTCACGTGTCGCTCGTGCCGATCGTTGCCCGAGTAGCCGCCGTGAAGCATGCGCCGCAGCTCGTCCCGGTTGACGCGCACCGCGTTGCGCTGCGCCTTGGCCCAGGTCGTCTTGCCGGAGCCGGGCAGACCGCGGGTGATGGTCAACGTCGCCACGTCCCCATCTTGAGCTATAGTTATCGGTCGTCTCCAGGTACTGGTTCACGTCGTGATTTGCACGGCGACCCAGCGACCGCGTTTGAAAGGACTATCGGCGATGAAACCCGGCATCCACCCGCAGTACAACGTGACCACGGTCACCTGTTCGTGCGGCAACACCTTCCAGACCCGCAGCACCGCCAAGGGCGGGGCGATCCACACCGAGTCGTGCAACGTCTGCCACCCGTTCTACACGGGCAAGCAGCGCATCCTCGACACCGCCGGCCGGGTGGCCAAGTTCCAGGCCAAGTACGCCAAGGTCCAGAAGAAGGACTCGAAGGACTCCAAGTAGCTGTCCCGCCGACGCCCGCCCTTATTCGGGGGCGGGCGTCGAGCCGTATCTGGGGGAGACCATGACCACTGATCGCTTGTCGGCGCTGCTGGCCGAGTATGGGGAGCTGGAGAAGCGGCTCGCCGATCCGGCCATCCACGCCAACCAGGCAGAAGCCCGCCGGGTCGGCCGGCGCTTCGCCGAGCTGACCCCGATCCACAAGACGGCGGGCGAGCTGGCGGCGCTGCGCGACGACCTGGCGGCGGCCCGCGAGCTGGCGGCGGCCGACCCCGAGTTCGCGGCCGAGGCGTCCACCTTGGAGGCCCGCATCCCGCAGGTCGAGGAGAAGCTCGCCGAGCTGCTCGCGCCGCGGGACCCCAACGACAGCAAGGACGTCATCCTGGAGATCAAGTCCGGGGAGGGCGGCGAGGAGTCGGCGCTGTTCGCAGGCGACCTGCTGCGCATGTACCTGCGCTACGCCGAGCGGCACGGCTGGGTGACCGAGATCCTGGACTCGCAGGAGTCCGACCTGGGTGGCATCAAGGACGTCGCGGTCGCGATCAAGACCAAGGGTGTGCCGGACGGCGGCAACGGCGTCTGGTCGAGGCTCAAGTGGGAGGGCGGCGTGCATCGCGTGCAGCGCGTTCCGGCCACCGAGTCGCAGGGCCGCATCCACACCTCCGCAGCCGGTGTGCTGGTCGCGCCCGAGGCGGAGGAGACGGAGATCGAGATCGATCCCAACGAACTGCGCGTCGACGTGTTCCGGTCGAGCGGGCCGGGTGGGCAGTCGGTGAACACGACCGACTCGGCGGTGCGCATCACGCACCTGCCCACCGGGATCGTGGTCAGCTGCCAGAACGAGAAGTCGCAGCTGCAAAACAAGGCGTCGGCGCTGCGCCTGCTGCGCGCCAAGCTGGCCCAGTTGGCTGAGGAGCAGGCGGCGGCGGCCGCGTCGGATGCGCGCAAGGCCCAGGTGCGCACGGTGGACCGGTCGGAGCGGATCCGCACCTACAACTTCCCGCAAAACCGGATCACCGATCACCGCATCGGGTTCACGGCGTACAACCTCGATCTGGTGATGGGCGGCGAGCTCGACGCGGCTCTCGACGCGCTGAGCACCGCCGACCGCGCTGCCCGGCTCGCGGGCGAAACGGAACTGTCCCGGCAGTAGGTAGAGGGTTGACCGCGTTTGGCTATAGGTCGTAGCTTTAGTTATGGCCAATAGCCAAACGCGCCGCCAGTTGCGACGCGAAGAGACCATCGCGCAGATTCTGGCGCTCGCCGTGGAGCTCATGTCGGCAGAAGGCGTTGCGGCGCTTAGCCTTTCGGATGTCGCGCGGCGGCTCGGCATCCAGCCGCCGTCGCTGTTCAAGTATTTCCCGTCCAAGCTCGCGCTCTATGACGCGCTGTTCGCGGAGGGCGCGCGACAGGTGCTGGCGGAGTTCCGTGGGGCCGTGCGGGAGGCCGAGCCGGGCGTGCCCGCGTTGCGGGCGGCAGTCGCCGCCGTCGGCCGTTGGGGCCTGGCCAACCAGGCGTTGGCGCAGCTGCTGTTCTGGCGTCCGGTGCCAAGGTTTGTGCCATCGCAGAAGTCGTTCGCGCCCGCCGTGGAGTTCGTGGACGAGATCGGTGAGGTGTTGCGGGCGGCTGTGTCGTCGCGCCAACTGCGCCCCGAGGCGGCGGAGGAGCCGGCGCAGGCGCTGCTTTCCACGCTCATCGCAGGGGCGATGACCCAGCAGATGGCCAACGAGCCCGACGCGGCCTTTGAGGATGGGCGATTCACGAGCCTGCTGCCACGGCTGATTGACATGTTCGTCGCGGCGCATGGAGGCAAGCTGTGATCGCGCGAACGTCCATGGTGGAGGCCGTGGAGCTCGGCCTGGCCGAGCTGGGTGCGGAGCTGAGGTTGCTGCGCTCGCTGGAGAAGGACGACTGGGCGCGGCCGACCGACTGCACGGGTTGGACGGTGCACGATGTGGTCGCGCACGTGGTCGGGCAGTTCGAGGGTGCCGCACGGCCGGACCGCATGCTGCGCCGGATCAGGGCGGCCAAGCGCATGCCCGGCGTTGGTGTGCTCGATGGGCACAACCGGCTGCAGGTGGCCGAGCGGGCGGGTGTGCCCTCGGCCGAACTCGTTGACCAGCTTGCCTATTGGGGGCCGCGCGGCATCCGTGCGTTGGGCCGGATGCCTGCGCCCTTGCGCCGCATGCGGTTGAGCCGGATGTTCCCGGAGGCGCGCGAGATGGTCGAGGATTCGATGGACTACCTGATCCGCGTCATCGGACCACGCGACCCGTGGATGCACCGCATCGACGTGGCCGTGGCAGTGGGCAGGCCCATTGAGCCGCAGCCGCATGACGGTGCCATCGTGGAGCAGGTTGTGCGCGACTTCGTGCAGGCATGGACCGGCCCGGCGGCCACGCTCCGGCTCGACGGCCCGGCGGGCGGCAAGTGGCTTGCGGGCCAAGGGATTCCGGTCGCCGAGCTGCACGCCGACGCGGTCGAGTTCTGCCGCCACGTGTCCGGCAGGCCTTCGCGAGAGCCGGTGGTCGGCGGGGATCCAGTCGTCGGGGCGCAACTGCTAGCCGCTCGGGTGGTGTTCTAGCGCCGCCCGCACGATCACGCAGTAGTTGGAGATGGCGCGGTTGGCCCGTTGGTTGCGTCCCGGCTCGGCGGTGACCAGGGCGCGCATCGCCTCGCGTCCCATGGCCTGCAGCACGAGGTCGTCGGATGAGGCGGCGGCAGCTGCGCCGGTGGCAAGCCTGTGCAGCCACCCGGTACCGGCTAAGTCTGGAAGGCCCACGGCGTAGGAATGGTTGGCGCTGTAGGTGCAGGCCACCTCTCGGGGCACGGTGTAGGGCCGGACGGCAGCCGCCCACTGCCCGCAGCCGGCGGCCAGCAGGTGCCCGGTGAACTCCACGACGAACAGCGGCGCAGCCGGCCAGAAGCAGTAACACTCCGAGAGCGGCACGCATCATGTGCGTAGTTATACGGGAAAATCAGTGTCCCGAACTGTCGTATCTCCGCAGTCCCCGGCGGAACACCGTGCGGGCCAGCCACACGCAGTAGGCGGCGACCAATGGGCCGAGCAATCCCACCCATCCGGCCGATCTGTCGAGCAGCCACGAGACGGGAAAGAACGTCACGAATGCGAACGGCACGACGAACGTATACACCGCGCGTATCCCGGCTCCGTAGATCGTCAACGGGTACTTAATCATGTCTTCGAAGGTGTGGACCGCGATGGCCAGGAATGGGTGCGGGCCCGAGATCCAGAACGTGGCCGCGTTGGTGATCGCGATGATGGACAGGTGGATGGTGGCCGCGCTGGCGAGCAACACGAGTCCGATCACGACGGTCAGCGGCGTCCAGTCCACGTCGACGTGAAACAGCGCCCAGCCCAGCATCGCGCCGCCGGTGACGATGTCGCCGACCCCGTGCAGGCCGATGCCGCTGCTGAACACCTGCACCGTCACGGGCGCCGGGCGCACCAGCGGATAGTCGAGCGTGCCCTGGTTGACCATCCACGACAGCCGCCACACACCCTCGAAGAACAGCGGTGAAAGCCCGCCGATGACGCTCCACACGCCCATCAGCAGCACGGCCTCCGCATAGGACCACCCGTTGAGCGCGGGCACGTGGGCGAACACCGCGCTCAGGAACAGCAGGTTGAGCGCGTTGAACATCGCGCCCGCGACGATCAGCACCCAGAAGTCGGCCTCATATTCCAAAAGCGACCGGAAGTGTGCGCCCAGACTTCGCCGGTAGATCCGCATCGTGCGAAACATCGCTCAACCCCCGTGCACCGTCAGCGCCCGCAGCGCACCGCGCCACAGCAGCCTCGCCCCGAACCACAGCGCGAGCACCCAAAACACCTGCAGCCCAAGCAGTCTGGCCGCCTCCGCGCCCGTGGCCTGGCCCAGATACAACGCGGCCGGGGTGGCGGTGATCCCCGCGAACGGCAGCAGCGACGCGGGCACGCTCAGCCAGACCGGCAGCATCGAAAGCGGGATCAGGCCACCGGAAAACAGCCAGATGATCGCGTCCTTGGCCCACGAGATGCCCATGAAGTTGTGCGTCCAGAAGCAAAGCATCGCCGTGAGATAGGTGAAACAAAATTTCAGCGGTACCACACAGGCGAACGACAGCAGGAACAGAAACACATTGGCCGGACCCGGGATGCTGCCGGTGAACGCGATGACCGCGCTCGCCGCGATGAGGATGGCCGGGATCTCGGTGGCCAGCCCGCCCGCGTGCTCGGCGAACCGCGACCCCTGGTAGTCCACCGGCTTGGTGAGGTCGGTGGCGACGTGCCCCTCCCTGATCCGGTCGGCCATCCGCCAGTCGCCCTGGGACGCGCCGATCGAGCCCGCGGCCCAGGCCACCACGAGATAGGCCTTCATCATGGGCCAGTCGTATCCGGCGATCGCGCCCTCGCCGAGCAGCGCGTGCCACACCGACAGCGAGCTGATCAGGATCGCGCCACCGCCCAGCCACCCGATCAGCGCGCTGAGCCGGTAGGCGAACGTGCGCCTGGCCGACATCAGGAACATGCTGAGATAGGGCTTCATACCAACAGTTCCCCCGCATACACCTTGCGCACCACGTCTTCGATCGCCGGCTCGTCGAGGTGGAACTCGCCCACCTCTGCGACCTGCAGCACGGCCGCGATGATCTGGCCCGCCGTGTGCGCGAAGCGGTCGAACGCGATGGTGACCTCGCTGCCCTCCCCCGACACATCGGCAGTGGACAGGTGCTTGGCTATCACGTCCATCGGCGTGCCGTCGGTGATGTGCAGGTGCATCCGGCGGGTGCGGGCGAAGCTGTCCTTCATCTGCGCGAGCGGGCCGTCGAAGATTTTGCGACCCTCGTCGATGATGATGATCCGCTCGCACACGTCCTCGATGTCGCCGAGATCGTGCGTGGTGAGCATCAGTGTCGTGCCGTCGGCTCGCAGCTCGCGCAGGAACTTGCGCACCTTGTCCTTCACCGCGATGTCGAGCCCGATGGTGGGCTCGTCCAGGTACACAATCCTGGGTTGATGGAGAAGCGCGGCGGCCAGGTCGGCCCGCATCCGCTGGCCCAGGGAGAGCTTGCGGGCCAGCACCGGCATCAGCTCGCCGATGCCGAGCACCTCGTCGAGTCGCTCGATGCGTTGCTGGTAAAAGCCTTTGGGCAGGTCATACATGTCGCGCAGCAGCCCGAGGGACTCCCGGACCGGCAAATCCCACCAGAGCTGGCTGCGCTGTCCAAATAGGACACCGATGTTGCGCGCGTTGGCGATGCGGTCAACGTGCGGCGTGACGCCCGCGACCTCGACGCTGCCGGAGGTGGGCACGAGGATGCCGCACAGCAGCTTGATGGTCGTGGACTTGCCCGCCCCGTTGGGCCCGACGTAGGCCACGGCCTCGCCCGCCTCGATGGACACGTCGATCCCGTTGACCGCGGGCACATCTTTGAACCTGCGTTGAAACAGATGCTTCACCGAGCCGCGAAGGCCCGGACCCTTCTGCGGCCGGCGGAACACCTTCGTCAGGCTCTGAGCCTTGACCAATCCCATGCACACCACTCCCTTCCGGCGAGGCCATGCTCTTGCACGGCGGGGATCGCCAAGGAGCGGTCCGAGCTTGCGCCGCTGCGGAAAGGCCCTGTGGGCTAGCTTTGCGTCTCCGGTGGGGACGGGTCAACAGATTTTGGGCCGACCGCGATGGTCCTGGTCTGGGTCAGCCCGGAGCAGGTGGCCCTCATCTGCCAGCTGCCGGAATAGAGGTGGAACGACGCGCCATTGACGTCCTTCACCAGGCCGTCCGGGTCGACGTAGATGGTGTCACTGAATGAGTTGGCCTCGGTCTTGGGCCTGACGACCAGATGCGGGCCGAGGTAGACGTCGACGGTCTGGCAGGGCCAGCCGGCGCCGCTGATGTCGAAAGACTGTGCATAGGGGACGGTGGGTGGCGCGTTCAAGGCAGGGTCGTCGGTGCGGACCGTGATCGTGTTGCTCTCCGGCGACTCCCGGCCCATCCGGCTGAAAGCCTTGACACTGAACGTGTATGACGTGCCGGGCGTGAGGTTGATGACGGTGTCGGTGGTGCCTGTCGTGGACGCGACCTCTTGGCCGTTGGCGTAGATGCGATAGCGGTCGAGGCCGCCCGTGCCCAGCTCGGCCGGGGCGCGCCAACTGAGCGTGACGGATGTGCGGGTCTTGGCGGTGTGGGCGAGCGAGCGCGGCGCGGAAGGCGCGAGCGTGCGCATCGAAGAGTTTGTGGGTGCCGCCGGAGCGAGACCGGTGGGCTCGGCCGACGGCGAAGGGCTTGGCTCTTCGGATGGTACGGGCGAGGGCGCCGGCGGATCGGGGAAGACGTGCGTTGACGGCAGCGGGCCGGGGATTGCCGCGGGCTCCGGGTAGTTCACCAACGCGATCGCGGCCACGGCGACGAGCGTGAGCCCGGCGGCCGAGGGAACCCACAGGCGCATCCGCCGGCGCGGGGGATCGGGCTCCCCGCCCGGTGCGCCCCACGGGATGATCTCGGGCTCGGGCTCGGGCACCTCAACCAGCAGTGGCACCGCCGGTGTCAGGGTCGTGGTCGTGGTCGTGGTTGTGGCGGCCGCCGGCTCGATCGGCAGCGGCGCGGACACGGCATCGCGGGCGACCCGCCACAGCCCGATGGCCGTCTCAATGTTGGCCTTGAGTGCCTGCGCGGTGCTGAAGTGCACGACCGTCGGCAGCACCACGGTCTCCCACGACGAGGCGGGCAGCGACGCGCCGTTGCGGATGGCCGTCCAGATCGGCACGAAGTCCCTGTCCTGCAGGTAGACCCCGGCGAGGCGGTGGTCTAGCGGCAGGTCGGGATCGCGTAGCCGATCGAGGATGTCGGCGTGAATGCGGTCGGCCGGGCGGTCATGGGTCAGGTCGGCGAGGAACGTGCCCAACTTCCGCACCAAATCGCGCGCCGACTCGGCCAACGTGCGCCTCCTTCACGTTTCTTCGTGGATGTTAGGAGAGGCCAACGCGGCGCGCCAGTGGAGGGTGGACAGCGTTAACGTTGCAGAATGCGTCACCTATCCGATCAACTTCGGCATCACGCCAGCTCACTGGCCCTGGCGGGGGTGCCGTCGCCCCGCGCCGACGCCGAATTGATCGCGGCGCACGTGCTCGGCGTGGCCCGCGGGAAACTGCTGCTGGTTGACCTGATCACCGATGCGCAGGCGACCCGGATCCGCGAGCTCGTCGCCGCGCGGGCCGAGCGGGTGCCACTGCAGCACCTGACGGGCACGGCCCCGTTCCTCGGGCTCGAACTCGCGGTGGGTCCGGGCGTTTTCATCCCGCGCCCGGAGACGGAGCTGCTCGCCCAGTGGGGTCTCGACGCGTTGGCGGGGCTCGACAAGCCCGTGGTGGTCGATCTGTGCAGCGGTTCGGGCGCGTTGGCGCTGGCGATCGCGCACGACCGTCCGGATGCGACGGTCTATGCGGTGGAGCGCAGCCCCGATGCGCTGAAGTGGTTGCATCGCAACGCGTCCGGCACGGGCGTCATGGTGGTCGAGGGTGACATCCGCGAGGCTGGCCTGCCCGTGGGTGTCGACCTGGTGGTGTGCAACCCGCCATACGTGCCCGGCGGGCAGGCCGTGCCGGAGGAGGTCGCGGCGGACCCGCCCGAGGCCGTGTTCGCCGGTGACGACGGGCTCGGGCTCATCCCGTCCGTGATCGAGCGGGCCGCGCAGATCTTGCGGCCCGGCGGGCGGCTGGGCATCGAGCACGACGAAACGCACGATCTGGCGCCGCTGCTTGTGCCAGACTTCACGGCGGTCGAGCGGCACCCCGATCTTGCGGGGAGGCCCCGCTTCAGCACCGCCATCAGGAAGGCATGACAGGATGGTGCGCTGTGAGGCTCTTTGATTGTCGCAACATCGACGAGCGTGACCGGGGCATCAAGGCCGCCATCGACGCGGTCGGCAGCGGTGACCTGGTCGTGCTGCCGACGGACACGGTCTACGGCATCGGCGCGGATGCCTTCAAGTCCTGGTCGGTGACCAACCTGCTCAGCGCCAAGGGGCGCGACCGGCAGATGCCGCCGCCCGTGCTGGTCGGGTCGCGGCACACCCTCGACGGCCTGGTGACGCGGATGCCGCCGCAGGCGCGCGACCTGGTCGAGGCGTTCTGGCCGGGCGCCCTCACGATCATCGTCGAGCAGGCGCCGACCCTGCAGTGGGACCTGGGCGACACGGGCGGGACGGTCGCGGTGCGCATGCCGCTGCATCCCGTGGCGCTGGAGGTGCTGCGCGCGACCGGGCCCATGGCGGTCTCGTCGGCCAACCTCACCGGCCAGCCGCCCGCCACCACCGCCGAGGAGGCGCGCGAGCAGCTGAGCTACAAGGTCAGCGTGTACCTGGAGGCGGGGCCGTGCCCGAATCCGATACCATCGACAATCGTGGATCTGACGGCGGATCGGCCGCGGTTGGTGCGCGCCGGCGCGATCTCGGTGGAGCAGATCAGCGAAGTGGTCGGCGAGGTTGATCAATGAGCAGAGCGTTCGGGCCGTTCATCGTGCTGCACGTTTGCATGGGCAACATCTGCCGCTCGCCGATGGCCGAGCGGCTGCTCGCGATGGAGCTCATGGGCAATGACGACGTGCTGTCGCACAGTGCGGGCACGGGCGGCTGGCACGAGGGCGAGGAGATGAACCCGCCCGCTGCCCGGCAGGTCATGGCGCGGGGCGGCAGCGTCGACGGGTTCGCCGCCCGCAAGCTGCGCGCCGAGCACATCGACTCCGCCGATCTGATCCTCACGGCGACCGCGGACCAGCTCGACTACGTCACCGCGCTTCGGCCCGACTCGGCCGGGCGTGCGTTCGTACTAGGTGAGTTTGGCAGGCTTTTGAAAAACGTCGATCCGCTGGCGCTGCCGCCGTCGGGCTATGAACGGGCGGTCGCCCTGGTCCGGGCCGTCGACGCGCTGCGCGACGGGCGGCCACCCGAGCGCGGCGACGATCTCGACGACCCGTGGGGGCGCGGTGAGCAGGTCTTCGCCCGCGTCGCCGACGAGATCCAGGCCACGGTGCAGCCGCTGGCCAAGATACTGATGGGCAACTGACCATGCGCTTTCTGCCGCACATGCTCGCGGTCTCCGCAGTCCTGGCCGTGGTCGCCGCCATCGGCGGGTTCGTGTTCGGGGGTGGAGCGGGCGCGCTCGGGGCCGCCGCCGGTGTGATCTTTGTCGCGCTAGCCTACGGGCTGTCGACCCTGCTGCTCGAATGGATCGAGCGGGTCAACCGGCCCATGATGCTGCCCGTCGCCCTGTTCACCTACTTCGCCAAGATCGTGGCCCTGGCCATGCTGCTCGGCGCGCTGCGTCCGTGGGCGGGCATGAAGCCGATGGTCTTCGGCGTCGCGGCGGCCACCCTGGTGTGGATCATCGCGCAGGCGAGATGGCTGGCCAAGGCCAAAATCCTCTACGTGGACCCGTAGGTCTTGGGTTTGTTCGGGCCACCCGCTGCGGAGATCACAGCGGAAGTAGGGGTTTGCAAGGGTCCCGCATGGTGCCGCTGACGAGGTTGTCGCTCTTGGTGTTGTTTTTGGAGGTACGGGACCAGTCGACCACGGTGCGGAAGGTGCCCGTGGCGCAGCCCACCTCAAGCTGGCGCGACTGATACTTCAGCGGCGCGGCATAGGTGTCCTTGCCGCGCAGGGTGAAGGTCTCCGACACGGCACTGCGCCAGTTCGTGCCATCGCGCTTCTCCAGCTTGACCTTGAGCGTGAGCACCTCGGCGCCCGGATTTTCGCAGCGGAAGCGCACCGTGCCGACGATTTTGTCGCCATCGGACACCCGCGCGGGTGCGTCGGCCATGACGTGACAGTGCACGGGCCCCTTCGCCTCGGTGCTATGTGGCTCACATCCCGCGCTGGTGATGGTGAGCAGAGTCAACGCTGTCAGTACAGTCCAGTTGTGCGTGAGGGTCACGTACTAATCACAGCGGGTTGATGGCGGTAAATCAATGTGGATCTCATGATTGGCGGGGGGCGCTTCTCCCGATCGTTCATGAGGCTGATATTGTTCGCGCGTCATGGCCGGTGACCAGCCTTCTCAGCCCCCGAATCGCTCGGGAGCCAATGATGGCTGGACCGCGGTCGGTTACCTGCTCGCAGGGATCCTCGTCTGGGGCGGCATCGGTTGGTTGGTGGACCGGTGGCTGGACACAGGGGGGATCGCGACGGGGATCGGCTCGATCATCGGCGCAATTGGCGGGATCTTCCTGGTCCTGCGCCGGTTTAGTCCTTGAGCTGATGAGAAGGGGGAGCGGTGAGCAGCAAAGCGGCTCTCGTCCTTAGCGCGGAAGAGGTGCCCTTCCCGCCCGGTGTGGACGATTTCTATCTCCCCGACCTCCTCGGTGGCCACGGCGTCTGGCTTACCAAGTTCACCCTGATGGTCTGGCTCGCGGTCGCGATCCTGATCGTCTTCTTCCTGGTCGCCTACCGCAACCCGAAGATCGTGCCGACCAAGATGCAGTGGATCGCCGAGAGCATCTACGGGTTCAACCGCGATGGCATCGCCAAGGACATGCTCGGGCACGAGGGCGTGAAGTTCGCGCCCTACCTAGCGACGCTGTTCTGCTTCATCGCGCTGACCAACATCTTCGCCATCGTCCCGTTGTTGCAGATCTCACCGAATTCGCACTTCGCGTTCCCGGTGATGCTGGCCGCGATCACCTACGTGCTGTATTGGTACTGGGGTTTCAAGGCGCACGGCGTGTGGGGCTACCTGAAGATGAACCTCTTCCCGCCCAACGTGCCCTGGCCGATGTACCTGATCCTCACGCCGATCGAGTTCGCCACGATCATCATCCTGCGGCCGTTCACGCTGTCGCTGCGGTTGTTCGCCAACATGTTCGCCGGCCACATGATGCTGCTGGTGTTCACGCTGGGCGGGTTCGTGCTGCTCAACGCGGGCGGCCTGCTCGCGCCGGTCTCGATCCTTTCGTGGCTGATGGCCGTCGCGTTGACAATCTTCGAGGCGTTGATCTGCATGTTGCAGGCCTACGTTTTCGTCCTGCTGACAACGAGTTACCTGCAAAGTTCGCTCGCGCACGAGCACTAACCACGATTAGAGGAGAACCAAATGGAGATCACCGGTAGCCTCGCCGCCATCGGTTACGGACTCGCCGCCATCGGCCCCGGCATCGGCGTGGGGATCATCTTCGCGTCCTACATCCAGGCCACCGCGCGCCAGCCGGAGACCGCCGGTCTCAACCGTCCCAACCTGTTCCTGGGCTTCGCCGTGGTCGAGGCGCTCGCGCTGCTGGGCATCGCGTTCGGCTTCATCTGGCAGGGCCCGGCCAACTAGCCGGTTCACGCTCCGAGAAACCGGGAGGAACCAATGCGCTTTCTAGCCCAACCCGAACCCGAGGCGACGCCCAACCCGATCCTGCCGCACTGGGAAGAGCTGGTTGTCGGCTCGATCGCGTTCGCGATCCTGTGCTTCATCCTGATGAAGTTCGTCTTCCCCAAGATGGAGGAGACGTTCAAGGCGCGGGTTGACGCGATCGAGGGTGGCATCGAGCGCGCCGAGAAGGCGCAGGCCGAGGCAAACCAGCTGCTGAACCAGTACAAGGCGCAGCTGGCCGAGGCGAGGACCGAGGCCGCGCGCATCCGTGACGAGGCGCGCGCCGACGCCGAGGGCATCCGGCAGGACGTCCTGGCACGGGCGCGTGAGGAGTCCGACCGGATCATCGCGGCCGGCCGCGAGGCCCTGGCCGGTGAGCGCCAGGCCATCGTCCGGGAGCTGCGCGCCGAGATGGGCACGCTCGCGGTCGACCTGGCCAGCAAGATCGTTGGCGAGTCGCTCGCCGACGAGGCGCGCCGCAAGGGCACGGTCGAGCGGTTCCTCTCCGAGCTTGAGACGGCAAGGGCCAGCTGATGCAGGCGGCAAGCCGGGAGTCCTACACGAAGGCGCTCGACGCGTTGTCGGAGGGCGAGATCAGCATCGGCGTGGCCGACGAGATCCTGTCTTTCGCCAGGCTGCTCGAGCGCGAGCCGCGGCTGCGCCGGGCGCTTTCCGATCCCTCGCGTGGCGGGCAGGAGCGCGCCGAATTGGTGCGCAACCTGGTCGCCGGCAAGGTGAGCGATGACGCGGCCCGCCTGCTCGCGGAGCTCGCGAGCGGGCGGTGGTCCACCGCCACGGAGTTGCTCGACGCGACCGAGCGGCTCGGCGTCGACGCGTTGCTTATCAGCGCGGAGCGCGCGGGCGACCTGGCCGAGGTCGAGGACGAGCTGTTCCGGTTCGGACAGATCGTGTCGGGCGACACGCGGCTCGCGGCGACCGTCGGCGACTCGTCGGTGGCGGTGTCGCGGCGCGTGGAGCTGGTGCACCAGCTGCTCGACGGCAAGGCACAGTCCGTGACGATCAAGCTGGCCGAGATCGCCGTCGGCGGCTTCGGCGGGCGGGCCTTCGCCACCGCGCTGACCCGTCTGGTGGAGCTCGCGGCCGAGCGGCGCGAGGCCGAGATCGCCTACGTCACGGTCGCCGAGCCGCTGAGCGAGGCCGAGGAGCAGCGTCTATCGGCTAGCCTTGCGGCCAAGTACGGTCGGCAGGTTTCACTCAAGATCACGGTGGACCCGCAGGTCCTCGGCGGTGTGAGCGTGCGCGTCGGCTCCGACCTGTACGACGGAACCGTCGCACGACGACTTTCGACAGTTCGCAACGCCCTCGCGGCGCAATAGCAGATAAGGAAGTGAAGATGGCCGAGCTGACCATCTCCTCCGAGGAGATCCGGGGAGCGCTGGAGCGCTTCATCTCCTCCTACACGCCCGATATCTCCCGCGAGGAGGTCGGCGTCGTCACCGAGGCCGGCGATGGCATCGCCAAGGTGGAGGGCCTGCCCTCGACCATGGCCAACGAGCTGCTGGAGTTCGAGGACGGCACGCTCGGCGTGGCGCTGAACCTCGACATCCGCGAGATCGGTGTCGTCGTCCTGGGCTCGTTTGAGGACATCGCGGAGGGCCAGACCGTCAAGCGCACCGGCCGGGTGCTCTCCGTGCCCGTGGGCGACGCGTTCCTCGGCCGGGTGGTCAACCCGCTCGGCCAGCCGATCGACGGGCTGGGCGAGATCGCCGACGAGGGTTTCCGCGAGCTGGAGCTGCAGGCGCCCAACGTCATGGTGCGCAAGAGCGTGCACGAGCCGCTCGAGACCGGCATCAAGGCCATCGACTCGATGACCCCGATCGGCCGGGGCCAGCGTCAGCTGATCATCGGTGACCGCAAGACCGGCAAGACCTCGGTGGCACTTGACGCGATCATCAACCAGCGCGACAACTGGAAGTCCGGCGACCCGCAGCGGCAGGTGCGCTGCATCTACGTGGCGATCGGGCAGAAGGCCTCGACCGTCGCGGCGGTGAAGGGCTCGCTCGAGGCCGCGGGCGCGATGGAATACACCACCATCGTCAACTCGCCCGCCTCCGACCCTGCGGGCTTCAAATACCTTGCGCCCTATGCGGGTTCGGCCATCGGCCAGCACTGGATGTATGCGGGCAAGCACGTGCTGATCGTGTTCGACGACCTGAGCAAGCAGGCCGAGGCCTACCGGGCCGTGTCGCTGCTGCTGCGCCGCCCGCCGGGCCGCGAGGCCTACCCGGGCGACGTTTTCTACCTGCACTCGCGCCTGCTGGAGCGCTGCGCGAAGCTGTCCGACGAGCTCGGCGCGGGTTCGATGACGGGTCTGCCGATCATCGAAACCAAGGCCGGTGACATCGCGGCGTTCATCCCGACCAACGTCATCTCGATCACCGACGGCCAGATCTTCCTTGAGGAGGGTCTCTTCAACTCGGGTGTACGTCCCGCGATCAACGTGGGCACGTCCGTCTCCCGGGTCGGTGGTGCCGCGCAGCCCACGCCGATGCGCAAGGTCTCCGGCCGGCTGCGGCTCGACCTGGCCCAGTTCCGTGAGCTGGAGGCGTTCGCGGCGTTCGCGTCCGACCTGGACAAGGCGTCCCGGGCCCAGCTGGAGCGGGGTGCGCGCATCGTCGAGCTGCTCAAGCAGCAGAACAACGCGCCCGTGCCGATGGCCGAGCAGGCCGCGGCGATCTGGGCCGGCACCGAGGGCAAGCTCGACGACGTGCCGGTGGGCGAGATCCGCCGGTTCGAGTCGGAGTTCCTCGGCTACATGCGCCACTCCCACAAGGGCACGCTGGACGGGATCGCCTCCGGCACGTGGAACGACGACATCATCGCGTCGCTCGACGAGGCCGTCACCAAGTTCAAGCAGATGTTCCTGGCCGCCGAGGACGACCTGCACGTGCGCGACGAGGAGGCCAAGGCGCGCGAGGAGGCCGAGTCCGCCGAGAAGGTGACCCGCATCGTGCCGAAGAAGAAGGCCTAGCAATGGCCGGTCAGGTACGTGTTCTTCGGAGGCGGATCCGCGCGACCCGCTCGATGAAGAAGATCACCAAGGCGATGGAGCTCGTTGCCACCAGCCGCATCGGCAAGGCGCAGGAGCGGGTGGCGGCGTCGCTGCCCTACGCCAACGCCATCACCGGTGTGCTCACCGCGCTGGCCACCAACACCCGCGGCGAGCACCCGCTGCTGGCGCCGAAGGAGTCGGTGACCCGGGCGGGCGTGCTGCTGATCACGAGCGACCGTGGGCTCTGCGGTGGATACAACGTCAATGCCATCCGCACGGCCGAGGAACTCATCGCGAAGCTGCGCGCCGAGGGCAAGCAGATCTCGCTGTTCGTGATCGGCCGCAAGGGGACCACGTACTACCGGTTCCGGGGGCGTGAGCTCGCCGGCACGTGGAGCGGGTTCTCCGAGCAGCCGCGGTTCACCGACGCGCAGAAGGTGGGCGAGACGCTGATCGAGGCGTTCCTGCGGCCGGCCGACGAGGCCCCCGAGGACGGCGAGGTCGAGGGCGTCGATGAGCTGCACATCGTGTATACGGAATTCAAATCGCTGATGACACAGCGGCCCGACGCCAAGATCTTCGCGCCCATGCAGATCGAGGAGCGCACGGCGGAGGAGGCGGGAGTCATCCTGCCGGCATACGAGTTCGAGCCCGACGCGGGCGAGCTGCTCGACGCGCTGCTGCCCAAATACATCAACACCAGGATCTACGCGGCCCTGCTCGACGCGGCCGCGAGCGAGTCGGCGGCGCGCCGCAAGGCGATGAAGAGCGCCACCGACAACGCCGAAGACATGATCAAGCGGTTGACCCGGGAGATGAACTCGTCCCGGCAGGCCGCGATCACCCAGGAAATCAGTGAGATCGTCGGCGGCGTGAACGCGCTCGCGGCGGCGGGGAGTGAATAAACGATGACTGCTACGGCTGAAACCAAGACCGGAGTAGGGCGGGTCGTCCGGGTCATCGGCCCGGTCGTTGACGTGGAGTTCCCGCGCGACGCGATGCCCGAAATCTTCAACGCGCTCAAGGTGGACGTGACCCTGGCCGAAGGCACCAAGACGCTCACGCTGGAGGTCTCGCAGCACCTGGGCGACAACGTGGTGCGCGCGATCTCGATGCAGCCGACGGACGGCATGGTTCGCGGCGCGGAGGTGCGCGACACCGGCGAGTCGATCACCGTGCCGGTGGGCGACGCCACCAAGGGCCACGTGTTCAACGTGATCGGCGAGTGCCTCAACCTCAAGGAGGGCGAGCGGCTCGAGGTCAACGAGCGGTGGGGCATCCACCGCAAGCCCCCGGGCTTCGCCGACCTGGAGCCCAAGACCGAGATGCTCGAAACGGGCGTGAAGGTCATCGATCTGCTGGCCCCGTACGTGAAGGGTGGCAAGATCGGTCTGTTCGGCGGTGCCGGCGTGGGCAAGACCGTGCTCATCCAGGAGATGATCATCCGGGTGGCGCGGAACTTCGGTGGCACGTCCGTGTTCGCGGGCGTCGGCGAGCGTACCCGCGAAGGAAATGACCTTATTCACGAGATGACGGATGCCGGGGTTATCGGCGACACGGCACTCGTGTATGGCCAGATGGACGAGCCGCCCGGCACGCGTCTGCGGGTCGCGCTTTCGGCCCTGACCATGGCGGAGTACTTCCGTGACGTGCAGGGGCAGGAGGTGCTGTTGTTCATCGACAACATCTTCCGTTTCACGCAGGCGGGTTCGGAGGTCTCGACGCTGCTGGGCCGCATGCCGAGCGCGGTGGGATATCAGCCCAACCTGGCCGACGAGATGGGTGAGCTGCAGGAGCGGATCACCTCGGTGCGTGGCCGTGCTATTACGTCGCTGCAGGCGATTTATGTGCCAGCCGACGACTACACCGACCCGGCGCCGGCGACCACGTTCGCCCACCTGGACGCCACGACGAACCTGGAGCGGAAGGTTTCGGACAAGGGCATCTACCCGGCGGTGGACCCGCTGGCGTCGAGCTCGCGGATCCTGACGCCCGAGATCGTCGGGCCCGAGCACTACTACGTGGCCTCGGAGGTCAAGCGGATCCTGCAGAAGTACAACGACCTGCAGGATATCATCGCGATCCTCGGCATGGACGAACTGTCCGAAGAGGACAAGCTCACGGTGGCGCGGGCGCGGCGGATCGAGCGGTTCCTGTCGCAGAACACCTACGCCGCCAAGCAGTTCACCGGCGTCGATGGCTCCACCGTGCCGATCAAGGAGACGGTGGAGGCGTTCAAGCGGATCGCGCAGGGCGACTACGACCACGTGCCGGAGCAGGCGTTCTTCATGTGCGGTGGGCTGGACGACCTGGAGCGCAACTACCGGGAGCTGACCAAGTAGGTCGGACCTCAAGCAGGCGCAGGCGGCACCGGGATTTCCCGGTGCCGCCTCACTTTTGCGCGACAGCGGTCACGATGGTCACGAGTCCCGTGGCGAGCAGGAGGAGCGCGCCCAGCAGCACGATCAACCAGGCGTTGGGCTTGCGCAGCAAATCGTCGCTGCCCCAGGGGATTTTCGGCTCGCCCCGGTATTCGCCGGCGAACAGGCCATCGAGCGTCCCGACTTCCCGGTCCTGCTCGGCCCGGAACTTGGCGCGCTGCCTTAGCGCGTAGCGGCCGAGCATGAGCCCCGCGGCCAGTAACGCGAGGCCCAGGATGATCGCCAGCGCGGGTTGGTGGTCGGCGGGCATACGGCCAGGGTAGGGGCGATCCGCAACAACATGGACTAGGGTTTCCGGGCGCGGAATTTGACGGCCTTGCGCGGGGCGACATCGACGTGGATGTCGGTGAAGCCTGCGGCCGCGAGGCGGTCGGGCAGGGTCGCGGGGTCGACGACCACGCGCGTGTCTCCAATATGGATGATGCGCCAGCGCAGGGTGGGCACGCTGTCCGAGCCTGCGAACACGCCGCGGGGCCGCAGCACTCGGCATGCCTCGGCGAAGATGCGGTCCTGCAGAGCGGGCGACGGCACGTGGTGCAGCATGGTGAAGCAGACGACCGCGCTGAAACGGCTGTCGGGCAAGGGGATCGCCGTGCCGTCGCCGTGGATGACATCCACCGTGTCGCCGTAGGCGTGGCGGAGGCCGCCAGCGAGGGCCGGGTCGATTTCCAGCGCGGTGAGCCGCGGGACCATGGGTGCCAGCACTTTGGTCGTGGCCCCGAAGCCCGGGCCGATTTCGAGGACATCGTCGCCCAGCTCGATCCCGCGCAGCGCCCACGGGAGCACCTCGTGCTCGATCTTGTCGAACCACGAGTCGGAGCGGCACAGCCTGTTGTGGATCCGGTTCATGCCTGCAGAGTCAACCGGCCCACCATCGTGGCCGAAATGAGCTAGCCTGCCAAACGATGTCTCAAGACGGACACGTGCCACCGGGCTTCAGCGCCACCCGCCTCGCGCGAAGCCGCGCCCTCGCCGTAGCCACGCTCAACCTGCCTTCGGGCACCGGCTTCACCCCGCACACACACGCCGAGCACCAGCTCACCTGGGCTCAGTCGGGCGCACTGAGCATGCGGGTCGATGAGCGGGTGTGGGTGCTCCCGCCCACGCTCGCGCTCTGGATGCCGGCCGGCCTCCCGCACGCCGTGGACGCCCACGCGCGCAGCGTCATGTACGGCCTCTACCTCAGCCCCGCCTCGTGCCCGATCCCATGGACGGAGCCGACCGTCGTGGCGGTCGATGGTCTGCTCGGCGCGCTGATTGTGCATCTGGCGGGCGACGGCCCGGCCCCGGCCGAGCGTGCCCGTGCCGAGGCCGTGCTGTTCGATCTGGTCCGCCCGGTTTCCGTGACCACCGTTGCGGCGCGCATGCCGCGCGATGACCGGGCCCTCGCCGTAGCGAAACTGCTCAGCGAGGACCCGGCCGACTCCCGCTCGCTAGACGTCTTGGGCCGGGGCGTGGGCGCCAGCGGGCGCACCCTCGCCAGACTCTTCCTGGCAGAGACCGGGCTGACGTTTGCCCGCTGGCGTGAGCAGACGCGGCTGCGTGCCGCGCTGGAACTCCTCGCCCGTGGGCTACCCGTGTCGACCGTCGCGCACCGCGTGGGCTACGCCAACCCGAGCGCGTTCGTGGCCATGTTCCGCAGACTCACCGGCACCACACCGGGCGCCTATTTCACCCACTGATCATTTCCAAAAGCACACTGTCGATAGTGGACGGTTTGACGCCGAGCACCTCCTGCGTCTTGGTGGAGTCGAGCAGCTCGGGCAGGTCGAGCAGATAGCGCATCTCGCGGAACTCCGCGGCGATCGCGTCCTTCCGTGCCAGCGCCCAGAGCTCCTCATTGGACAGTTCTCGCAGCACGTGCTCGCGCACTCCCGCCAGCTCGGCGAACACGCCGGTCAGCTCACGCACAGAAAGTTCCGAAAAGGACGGCACATGCCATGCCTGCCCCCACGCGGCTTCGCTGCGGCTCGCCGCGACCAGCGTCGCTGCCGCATCGCCGGTGTAGGTCCAGCTGTATGGCGCATCCAGATCGCCCGGCCACCATCCCGCCCGGCCCGCCAGGATCTCGGGCGCAACCGAGAGTGTGAACAGTGAAACCGTTGCAGGGCCGACGAAGTGGTTGCCGCGGACCTCTGTCACCCGCACCCGGCCCGCTTGGTGCGCCTCGAGCGCGTCGTGCCACATCCGCGCCCGCACCCGGCCCTTGACGCTGATCGGCGCCATCGGCAGGTCTTCGGTGAGCTGCCCCACCACGCGGCCATAGCCATAGGTGTTGCCCAGCATCACATACGAGGCCCCGGTCCGTTCGGCCGCGGCGAGCATCGATGCCGCCAGCGGTGGCCAGTCTTGCGGCCAGCGATCATAGCCGGGCATGGCCGTGTTGAACAGGGTGGCCGCTCCCTTCGCAAGTGTGGCAAGGGTTTCGGTGTCCGTGGCGTCGGCGGCGACGCGCTCGATGTTCGGATGATCAGGCCCGCCGCCGCGTCTGCTCACGATGCGAACCTGGTCACCCGCCTCGGCGAGTTGTGTGGCGGTGGCCGATCCCGTGGACCCCGCTCCCACGATGAGTTGAAGTGACATGAGGCGACCGTATGGCCATGCCCGAGGACGGCGAATGGCTCAGAGTCCCGCTTTTATGTTCAGGCGTCTTTTTTTGGTACGCGTTAGGCTCGCGCAGTGGACATGCTGAGCGACGTCATCACCGCCATGCGCACGGGCCGGCCGCATGCCGCCCGCACCCGGACGCGGGCGCCATGGGGCGTGCGCTTCCCGCACAACGAGGCCGCCGGATGCCACGTGGTGCTTCAGGGTTCGGCGTGGCTGTCGTATGCCGACCGCGAGCCCGCGCCGCTCGGCGTGGGCGATGCGGTCTTCGTAACGCGGGTGCCCCGGGCCGGATATGGGCTCCTCGATGCGCCGGGCAGCCATCTGACCGACTTCACCCCTAGCCGGTCGGACCCGCTGGACAGCGTCGACATCGAGGGGTACGGGCCCGAGACCGTGATGCTGTGCGCCGCCTACTACTTCACCGCACCCGGACCCACCCGCTGCTCGGCGACCTGCCGGAGGTCATCCACCTGCCCGCCCGGCTCGGCCGGCACCAGGCCCTGCGCATGGCGGTCGAACTGCTCGGCAACGAGCTCGGGCAGCCGTCCGCCGGCACGGCCGCCGCCCTGCCCGCGCTCGTGGACATGCTGCTGCTGTTCGTGCTGCGCGCCTGGTTCGACGAACAGCCCGACGCCCGCGGCGGATGGGCCGCCGTGCTGCGTGATCCGGCGATCGTGGCCGCGCTGGAGGGCATCCATCGCGAGCCCGCCCGCGCGTGGACGGTCGAGGAGCTGGCCCGCCTGGCCGGGCTGTCCCGCTCGGCGTTCGCCAAGCGCTTCACCGCGCTGGTCGGCCGCCCGCCGCTGGCCTACCTCACATGGTGGCGCATGACGACGGCGGCCCGGCTGCTGCGCTCGTCGGACACCTCGCTGCGTGCGGTCGCCGCAAAGGCGGGTTACGCCTCGGAGTTCGCGTTTGCCAAGGCGTTCAAGCGCGAATACGGCACGGCACCCGGCCGCTACCGGTACTCGTAAAAGCCCTTGCCCGACTTGCGGCCCAGCTCACCGGCCGAAACCATGCGTTGCAACAACTCTGGCGGGAAGAACTTGGGGTCGCCGGTGTCGGTGTAGATGTTTTTCGTGGCGTGCATCAGGATGTCGACGCCCGTGAGATCCGTGGTGGCCAGCGGGCCCATCGCGTGGCCGAAGCCGAGCTTGCACGCCGTGTCGAGGTCTTCGGGGCTCACGACACCCGACTCGACGAGCTTGACCGCCTCGACGACAAGCGCCGAGATCAGCCGGGTCGTCACGAACCCGGCGATGTCGCGGTTGACCACGATGCAGGTCTTGCCGATCTCCTCGGCGAAGGAGCGTGCCACGGCGAGGGTCTCGTCGCTCGTCCGGTGCCCTCGCACCAGTTCACAGAGCTTCATCATGGGTACCGGCGAAAAGAAGTGAGTGCCCACCACGCACTCGGGCCGTTCGGTCACGGCGGCGATCTGGGTGATCGGGATGGCGCTGGTGTTCGTGCCAAGCACGGCCTCGGGTTTGCAGATGCGGTCCAGCTCGCGGAACACACCCTGCTTGACGTCGAGGCGCTCGAACACGGCCTCGATCACGACATCGGCCTCGGCCGCGGCCTCCAGCTCGGTGGTCGGCGTGATGCGCGAGAGCGCGGCCTCCGCGTCGTCGGCGCTGATCGTGCCCTTGGCCGCGAACCTGTCCAGCGACTTGCGGATGCCGTCCACGCCACGGGCCGTCGCCGCGTCATCAAGATCGCGTAGCGTGACCTGCCACCCCGCCTGCGCCGCCACCTGTGCTATGCCCGAGCCCATCAGGCCCGCCCCGATTACCGCAACACTCTTCGCCATAGCGCTCAATCTAACGACTCCCGGAGGTAAGTAGTTCAGGCGACCCCATTCGCGAAACCGCTTCGAAGTGCAAAACTGTGGCCATGGCACTCGTCGGCCCCTTGATCGCGATAGTGATGATCGCAGTTATGGCCGCTCTGCTGCACCGCAGTTTGCGCACTGCTGAACCAGAGCCCGCGCCCGTGGAGGAACTCCGCGACACCGGTTCCATGCCGGACGACTACGGCCTGCTCGCGCCGGCCGCCGTGACCCGTACCCACGCCGAGGCCCTCCAGGTCAGGCAGCAACTGCGCGAGGCGGGCATCCGCTCGACCGTGGCCAACACCCCCGATGGCCAGGTGCAGGTGCTCGTGTTCGGCGACCAGGTGGTCCGGGCACGCCGGCTCGTGGGATGGACCGGACCCAAACCCCAATAGCGGCCACACGCCGGGCTCAACAGCCGTCAGAAACCGTACTCCGGGTCGGCTGGCACCTCCGCGCGGAACACCTCCACGCCCAGTGAGCGCAGATCGCCCACGAAGTTGGGATAACCGCGGTCGATGTGATGCACGGCGCGTACGGTCGTGACCCCGTCGCCGCACAGCCCGGCGATCACCAGGCCGGCGCCCGCCCGGATGTCGGAGGCGGTCACCTCCGCGTAGGACAGGTGTTCCCGCCCGCGCACCATCGCGTGGTGCCCCTCGATGTGGATGTCGGCGCCCAGCCGCTTGAGCTCCTCGGCGAACATGAAGCGCCCGTCGAAGATGTTCTCCGTGATCAGCGACTGCCCGTCGGCCACGGCGGCCAGCCCGATCGCCATGGGCAGCAGGTCGGTGGCGAAGCCGGGGAACGGAAGCGTCCTGATGTCGACGGCTCGCGGCCGGTCGAACATGCGCACCCGAAACGAATCCACACCGTGGTCCACGTCCCCGCCCGCATTGGCGATCTTGTCGAGCGCGATTTCGAGCCAGCGCGGCTCCACGCCCGTCACGGTCACGTCGCCGCGGGTCATGGCCGCGCCAAAGGCCCACGTGCCCGCCACGATCCGGTCGCCGATGGTGGTGTGCGTGACCGGGTTGAGCGCGTCGACCCCGTGCACGACGATCTCGGACGTGCCCGCGCCCTCGATCAGCGCGCCCATCTGGTTGAGCATCTGGCACAGGTCGACGATCTCCGGCTCACGCGCCACGTTGTCGATCACCGTGGTACCGCGCGCGAGCACAGCCGCCATGACGAGGTTTTCGGTCGCGCCCACGCTCGGGAAGTCCAGCGCGATCTTCGCCCCGTGCAGCCCGTCGGGCGCGGAGGCCACCACGAATCCGTGCTCGCCGGACACCTCGGCGCCCATCTTCTCCAGCCCGGCGACGTGCATGTCGAGCCCACGGGAGCCGATTGCGTCGCCACCCGGGTGGGCCACGCGCACCGATCCGCACCGGGCCAGCAGCGGCCCGAGCACGCATATGGACGCCCTGAGCCGGCGCACGAGGTCGTAATCGGCCTCGGGGTGCAACCGGTCGGGGACCTCCACCGTCACGCGGTCTCCGGCGAACTGGACGCCCGCGCCCAGGCGCCGCAGCACCTCGCCCATGATTCCCATGTCGGTGATGCGCGGGATGTTGTCGATGACGCTCGTGCCGGGCGCGAGCAGCGCCGCGGCCATCAGCTTGAGCGCGGAGTTCTTCGCGCCGACCACGCGCACCTCGCCGGCCAGCTTCACGCCGCCGGTGACCCTAATGACGTCCACGTCCGACATAGTAAGAGTCGGCTCCAGCGGGAGAAGTACGCTGCTCGTCATGGCCGTTCACCTCACTCGCATCTACACCCGGACCGGCGACGCCGGTACAACCGCGTTGGGCAACGGGGACCGTGTACCCAAAACCGACCCCAGAATCGCCGCGTATGCCGATGTTGACGAATGCAATGCCGCGATCGGTTGCGCGCTTGCCTTAGGCAACCTAGCAGACGATGTGCGAGCTGTCCTCACAGAGGTCCAGAACGACCTGTTTGACGTGGGCGCCGATCTGTGCAACCCCATCACCCCCGACCCCAAGTACCCGCCTTTGCGGGTCACCGACGACTACATCACGCGCCTTGAGGGGCACTGCGACGAGTTCAATGCTCGATTGTCCAAACTGGATTCATTTATCCTGCCGGGGGGCTCGCCTGGAGCGGCACTGCTGCACGTGGCGCGGACAGTCGCGCGCCGCGCCGAGCGCTCCGCGTTTGTTCTCCTGCAGGACGATCCGGAGCGCACGAGCAAGCTGGGAGCACAATATCTCAACCGGCTGTCGGATTTGCTCTTTATCCTGGCACGCGTCGCGAACTCGAACGGCGCCGCTGACGTGAAATGGATTCCGGGCGCGAACCGCTGACAGCTGGGTTAGCGTGGGGCTCGTGGGCGATTTTTCAGCAGCGGCAGCGCCCGGACCGCTTCGCGGCCGCACGCAGCCGCGCAAGAGCACGGCTTCGCCTGAACGGAGTCAAACCCGGTTTTCAGCAGCGGCAGCGCCTGAACGGAGTCAGACCCGTTGAATGCGATCAGGGCGGAAGGGCTGGTCAAACATTATGGCGAGGTGCGAGCGCTGGACGGGCTCGACCTGACCGTCCCCGAGGGCACGGTGCTCGGCCTGCTCGGCCCCAACGGCGCGGGCAAGACCACCTCGGTGCGCATCATCACCACCCTGCTCAAGCCCGACAGCGGGCACATCGAGGTCAACGGGATCGATGTGCTGCGGCACCCCGACCAGGTGCGCAGGATCATCGGGGTCAGCGGGCAGTATGCCGCCGTCGACGAATACCTGACGGGCCACGAAAACCTTGAGATGATCGGCCGGCTGTACCACCTCGGCAAGCGCAAGGCGCGCGCCCGCGCGGAAGAGCTGCTGGAGCGGTTCAACCTCACCGACGCGGCCAAGCGCACGGTCAAGACGTACTCCGGAGGCATGCGCCGCCGGCTCGACCTGGCCGGCGCACTGGTCATCTCGCCGCCCGTCATCGTGCTCGACGAGCCGACCACGGGCCTTGACCCGCGCAGCCGGCTCGGCATGTGGGACGTCATCAGCGAACGGGTCCGCGCCGGCGCCACGCTCCTGCTCACCACGCAGTACCTGGAGGAGGCCGACCAGCTGGCCGACAACATCGTCGTCATCGACCACGGCCGCGCGATCGCCCAGGGCACGCCGGACGAACTCAAGCGCGAGGTCGGCGGTGAACGCCTGGAGGTCACGCTCGGCAGCCGCGCCGAGGCCCAGTCCGCGCAGGAGATCCTGACGAAGGTGTGCGCCAGCGAGGCGATCATCGACGAGGCGGCGCACCGCGTGCACGCCCCGGTGACGCGCGGATCGTGGGCGCTCATCGAGGCCGTGCGCCAGTTCGACGCGGCCGGGATCGAACCGGTCGACATCGGCATCCACCGCGCGAGCCTGGACGACGTGTTCATGAAGCTCACCGGCCAGGCCCCGGCCGAGCCCTCGACCGAGCAAGAGGTGGCCGCGTGAGCGCGGTGGCGATGGCTCTGCAGGATGGGTGGGTTGTCGCCAAGCGCAACCTCACGAAGATCAAGCGCATCCCCGATCTGCTGATCTTCTCGACGATCCAGCCCATCATGTTCGTCCTGCTGTTCGCCTATGTTTTCGGCTATGCGATCCCCACGCAGGGCGTCAACTATCGCGAATATCTGATGCCCGGCATCTTCGTGCAGACCGTCGCGTTTGGAGCCGGCATCACGGCCATCGGGCTGGCTGAAGACCTGCAAAAGGGCATGGTCGACAGGTTCCGCTCACTGCCCATGTCGCGCGCGGCGGTGCTCATCGGCCGTACCACATCAGATCTTTTGAACAATGTCTTTGTCGTCACCGTCATGTCGCTGACCGGCCTGATCGTGGGCTGGCGCATCCACACCGACATCGGCAGGGCGCTCCTGGGCTATGTGCTTCTGTTGACGTTCGCCTATGCGATGTCGTGGATTTCGGCCTACATCGGCCTTTCCGTCAAATCGGTGGAGGTGGCCCAGAGCGCGGGCTTCATCTGGATGTTTCCGCTGACGTTCCTGTCCAACGCGTTCGTGCCCACCGGCAACATGCCCACGTTCCTGCGCACGGTCGCGGAATGGAATCCGATCTCGTCGATGGTGCTGTCGCTGCGCGACCTGTGGGGCAACGCCGGCCAGGAACGCGGCACCGGCTTGCCCGCCGAACATCCGTATCTGCTCGCCTGCGGCTGGATCGCCCTGATCCTTGTCATCTTCGTGCCTTTAGCCATCAGCCGGTACCGCGAAGCGGCCTCACGTTGAATGAAGCGGCCTCACGTTGAATAGGGTGTCACCGATTCGAGCCAAGACAGAAAGCCGGTCATCGTCTTGCGCGGCATCGCCACCTCGACGAACGAGTCACCGCTCTGACATCGCAGGATCACCCACTCCGCCGGGATCAGCGGGGCCTCCTGCTCGGTGGGCGCCCGGCGGCTCTCGACGATCAGCCCCCGCCGCGACAACCGCCGCCGGGGGCGCAACGCCAAACTGAACAGGCGAAACCAGCGCAGCTCATCGCCGCGGAACTGCCCGAAGCCAGGAGCCCAGCCGCGCCCATCCGGACGCTGATAAAGCCGCACATAGAACTCGACCGTGCCCTTGGTGCGGGCGAACAACTCGCGGCGGGAGAACACGCCCGCCATGAGGGCAAGCAGGACGACGAGGCCGATCGCGACTACTTCCAGGAGCCTCATCGTCGCTGCGATCAGTGCCCCGAGGTAACCGGGGTCGCGCTCTCGGCCAGCACCGTCACGCCCTCGCCCGTCACGGACAGGAAACCGCCCGCAACGTCATAGGCCAGCTCGCCGCCGCCGGGCAGTTTGACCCGCACCTGACCGGGCTCGGCCAGCTGGCCGAGCAGCGGCGCGTGGCCGGGGAGCACACCGAGCTCGCCCTCGGTCGTCCGGGCGACCAGCATCTCGGCCTCGCCGGACCAAACCTTCTCTTCAACCGCAACAAGGTCGACTTGCAGTGTCTTGGCCACGGAAACTCCTGATGAAAACCCGAGTCGGTGCACGTGAGTCTAGCTCAGTGCCATTGGCTGATCAGTTCAGGGTGTTGTACGACATATCCGCCCACGCGCCCGTCGACCACCGCCTCCACGAACCCGAGCGCGGTCGCGTCCAGTGCCTCGCCCAGGTATTCGCCCGCGGAGTCGGTGACGCCCCCGCCGGCGAGATGGATCAGGAGCAAACTTTCGGGCTTCACATGGCGCAGTGCGAGCGCCCAGTCGGCCAGGCTCAGGCCGCGCCCGCTGAACAGCAGTGACTTGCCGGCAGCACGCAGCACCCGGTCGACCTGGGCGGGCTTGGTCACGACCTCGGCGCTGAAGGCCTTGCTCAGCATCGCGCGCACGAGTTGCTGTTGATGCCGTTGGCGCGCATAGTCGCCACCCTCGATGTATCGCTGGCGGGCGAAGTCGAGCGCCTCCCAGCCTTGGAAGTGGTGCGTGCCCACCTCGTACACCTTCTGCGGGCCGGTGTAGCCCACGGGCGCCGGGTCGCGTTCGGTCCCGTCGGGGCGCAGGTGAAGCGAGCGGACCTCCTGATCCACGACCATCTCCACGCCTCCAAGGGCGTCGATCACCCGCTCGAACCCCCCGAAGTCCACGATCGCGCCCGCGTCGAACCGGCCGATTCCGGTCACGCCGCTCACGGTCTGTGCCAGCAGCTCGAAGCCCTTGGCCACGTCGGGTGGGCCGGATTCGACCTGCGCGCCGTGGAACATGGCGTGCGCGAGCCGGTCCCGTGCGGCACCACCGAAGCCGGACTTGGGAAAGGGCGGGATGCTCACGAGCAGGTCTCGCGGCAGGGAGAACACGTATGCCTTGTCGAGCTCCGGCCCGACATGCACGACCATGACCGAGTCGGCTCGCGGTACCTCTTCCTCGGTACGCGGATCGATCCCGACCAGCAGCACGTTCAGCGGCCCCTGCAGCGGCACGGGCTTCTCGCTCGGCTCACCGAACAGGTCGGCGGTGGCGACGTTGTATCGCGCTATCACCAGATCCACCGCGGCCAGAGCCGCCCCGCTCAATATCATCAAGACCCCGCCGACCGCCGCAACCCACCGCACACCATGCCCAACTCCCCAAACCAAACTCCGTTGCACCCTTTTTCGGTCGATCATGAACTTAAGTCCATGTTCGCGGCACGCGGGTTTGCCGAGCACGATGCGGAAGACGCGTCCACCGTGTCGGGGTGGCGGGCGGCGAGCCGCCGCAGCGGGATGGGGTCGACGTTACCCGTCGCGCTTGGAGGTCCAGCGGAAGGTGAGAGCGCACAGGATGAGGCCGCCGACGCACCAGGCACCGAGCACGAGTGCCGTCCTGCCCAACTCCCATGAGCCCGCGACCTCTTGCACGGCAAAGGATTCCGGCAGGAAGACCGAGCGTAGCCCCTGGCACATCCACTTGAGCGGGAACAGCGCCGCGAATTGTTGCATCCACTGTGGCAGTGCGCCGTACTCGAAGAAGACACCGGAAGTGAATTGCAGCAGCAGCGCGATCGGGGTGACCACGGCGGGGGCCGCGCGGCCGGATTTGGCCAAGCCCGAGAACGCGATGCCGACCAGTGTGCAGGCGATCAGGCCGAGCACCGACACCCACGCGAACGTGCCCCATTTCGCCGCGCTGGTCGGCAGGTCGAGCCCGTAGACCGTGACCGCGACGGCCAGCAGCAGGATCGTGGCGATGACGGCCAGCACGGTGACCGAAACCGACTTGCCGGCGAAGTAAATCCACTTGGGCATGGGCGTGCTGCGGTAGCGCTTGAGCACGCCGCGATCCCGCTCGATCGGGATCGAGATGGCGAGGTTTTGGAAGCCGGTGGCCAGGAAGCCGGAGGCGATCATGCCGTTGACGAAGTACTGGGCCAACGTGATGCCGCCGTCGAGCTCGATGCCGCTGAAGATGGCACCGAAGACGATCATCAGCATGACCGGGAAGAGCAGGGTGAACACGAGCGCTTCCTTGGTCCGGAAGAACTGCTTGAGCTCGATGTTGCCCTGTGCGAGCGCGAGTCGCATCACCGTTGACCAATCATCTTCAGGTAGACGTCTTCCAGCGTGGGGCGTTTCACCGTGAGCTCGGGCACCTCGCCGCCGAACTCCTGCGCGAGCCGTTGCACGACCGCGGTCGGCTGATCGGTGTCCTCGGAGCCGCCCAGCCATGAGACGGTGGCCGTCGCCTGGTTGCGACCGCCCAATGTGGACGGTGTGGAGACCTCGATGAGCTCGCCGCGCGAGATGACCCCGACCCGGTCGGCCAGTGCCTCGGCCTCGTCCAGGTAGTGCGTCGTGAGCAGGATGGTCGTGCCCGTGTGCGACAGGTCGCGGATGAGGCCCCAGAACTCGCGGCGGGCGGCCGGGTCGAACCCGGTGGTCGGCTCGTCCAGGAACAGCAGCTCGGGCTGGTTCACAATGCCGAGGGCCACGTCGAGCCGGCGCTTCTGCCCACCCGACAGGGTGTGCGTGCGCGCGTTGGCCTTCTCGCTCAAGCCCACGCGCTCGATGATGTGCTCCGGGTCGGCCGCGTTGCGGTAGAACCGGGCGAAGTGCCGGACCACCTCGCCGACCGTCAGCTCGTCGAACTCGCCCGTGCCCTGCAGCACGATGCCGATGCGCTGCTTCCAGGCCGCGCTCGCGTGGGCGGGGTCGGCGCCGAGCACGCTCACCTCGCCGCTGTCGCGCCTGCGGAATCCTTCGAGGATCTCGACGGTGGTCGTCTTGCCCGCGCCGTTGGGGCCGAGCAACGCGAACACCTCGCCCGACTCGACCGTGAGATCGACCCCGGCCACGGCCTGGTTGTCTCCATACGACTTCTTCAAGCCGCGGATGCTGATCGCTGCTGCTGCCACGGGCCGAAGTATAGGAACGCACGGCTAGCCCTGTGGGTTTGGCTCCGCTCAGGCCCACCCGCTGCTGAAATTATGGGGTTTTTCACGCCTCAAGTTAACGATCGGTAACTTATGCTCGGGGGCATGGAGCCTCGCCTTACGGAGCGGGACCGGCCGTGGGTCATGCGGACATACGCCGGGCATTCGAGCGCGGCGGCGACCAATGCGTTGTTCCGGCGCAACCTGGCCAAGGGCCAGACCGGGCTGTCGGTGGCGTTCGATCTGCCGACGCAGACCGGCTATGATCCCGATGACGAGCTCGCCGCGGGCGAGGTGGGCCGGGTGGGCGTGCCGGTCGCGCATGCCGGTGACATGCGCGCTCTATTTGACGGTATCGATCTCGCGCGCGCCAACACGAGCATGACCATCAACGCGACCGCGATGTGGTTGCTCGCGCTCTATGCCACGGTTGCGCAGGAGCACGGCGCGCGGCTGGAGAGCTTGGCCGGTACCACACAAAATGATGTTGTCAAAGAATATCTCTCGCGTGGGACCTACATTTTCCCGCCGGGGCCGTCGTTGAGGTTGACGACCGATGTCATCGCCTGGACCGTGCAGAACTGTCCACAGTGGAACCCGGTGAACATCTGTTCCTACCACCTGCAGGAGGCCGGGGCCACGCCCGTGCAGGAGGTGGGGTTCGCGCTCGCCACCGCCGTGGCCGTGCTCGACCGGGTGCGCGACTCCGGGCAGGTGCCACAGTCCAAAATGGGCGATGTCGTGCAGCGCATCTCGTTCTTTGTCAACGCGGGTGTGCGCTTCGTCGAGGAGATGGCGAAGATGCGCGCGTTCGGGCGGCTGTGGGACGAGATTACCCGCGATCGATACGGAGTGGCGGATCCGCGCCACCGGAGATTGCGCTACGGCGTGCAGGTCAACTCGCTGGGGCTGACCGAGGCGCAACCGGAGAACAATGTGCAGCGCATCGTGCTCGAAATGCTGGGCGTGACGCTCTCCCGCGACGCCCGTGCGCGGGCCGTGCAGCTGCCCGCGTGGAATGAGGCGCTCGGCCTGCCCCGCCCGTGGGATCAGCAGTGGTCGCTGCGGCTGCAGCAGGTGCTCGCCTTCGAAAGTGATCTTTTAGAGTACCCGGACCTGTTCGAGGGTTCCGTCGTCGTCGAGGGACTGGTGTCCGAAATCGTTGCGGGGGCACGAAAAGAGCTCGATCAGGTGCTGGAGATGGGCGGCGCGGTGGCCGCGGTCGAGTCCGGCTATCTGAAGAGTGCCCTTGTCGCGTCGCTGGCCAAGCGCCGCCGACGGATGGAGGCGGGCGACGACGTGGTCGTCGGCGTCAACCGGTTCACCGAGACCGAGCCGTCGCCGCTGACGAGCGCCGGTGCGGACGCCATCGAGCAGATTGACCCAAACGTGGAGCGCGCGGCTGCGGAGGCTGTGCGTGAGTGGCGGGCTTCTCGCGACCCTGGCTCCGTTGCCGAGGCGCTCGCCGCGTTGAAGGCCGCTGCCGGGACGGACGAAAACCTGATGCCGCACACGTTGCGCTGTGTCCAGGTTGGAGTGACGACGGGCGAGTGGGCGGGCGCGCTGCGCGAGGTGTTCGGCGAATATCGTGCGCCGACTGGCCTCGCGTCGGCGGCCGTGGCCGCGGACAGCGGGCTTTCGCATGTGCGGGAGCGCTTGCGGGACACGGCGAATCAGCTGGGCCGGCCTGCCCTGCGCCTGCTCGTGGGCAAGCCGGGCCTTGACGGGCACTCCAACGGGGCCGAGCAGATCGCCGTGCGGGCCCGCGACGCGGGCTTCGAGGTGGTGTACCAAGGGATCCGGCTCACACCCGCGCAGATCGTGGCGGCGGCCGTGCAGGAGGACGTGGACATCGTCGGGCTTTCGGTGCTCTCGGGCGCCCATCTGCGGGCCGTGCCCGCCGTCCTCAACGGACTGCGTGAGGCGGGCCTGATGGACGTGCCGGTCGTCGTCGGGGGCATCATTCCCGAGCGGGACGCTTTGCTCTTGCGCGAAGGCGGCGTGGCGCGCGTGTTCACGCCCAAGGATTTCGCGCTCACCGACATCATGGACGAGCTCGTGACCGTGGTCAGGCAAGCTCACTCACTCTCGTGAAGATTTCGTCGTCCTCTTTGGACTGTACCGCGCGCAGGTCCAGCAGACAGCGGTCTCCCGCGACACGCCCGACCACAGGCGGGTCGCCGCCGCGCAACGGCTCGGCGTAGCGGGCCGGCAGGCTCACCGCCCAGCTCGGCAGCTCCACGTCGGGAGCACCGCCACCACCAACGGCCGCAAGGGTTTGCACCGCGTGAGCGTCGATGCCGTGGTCGTGTAGCCGTTTCGCGAGTTGAGCAGCGCGCCCTCGCACGTCGGCTTCCAGGCAGGCGTGCACGGGCGGGAGTGGCCCGCGCAGCGTGGCCTCCAGCGCGGCCAGTGTGGTCTTGTCGACTCGCATCGCCCTTGCCAGCGGGTGTTTGCGCAGCTTCGCCACCAGCTCGGCGCGGCCGAGCACGATCCCCGCCTGCGGGCCGCCGAGCAGCTTGTCGCCGCTGGCCGTGACGAGCGCGGCCCCGGCGCGCAGTGCGCTGCGGGCGTCGGGCTCGTCCGGCAGGAGCGGATGCGGTTCCAGCAGGCCGGAGCCGATGTCGTACACCACCGGCACGTTCAGCTTCGCGAGGGGCTCAACCGGTACACCCTCGAAAAAGCCTTTGATGAAGTAGTTGGAGGGGTGCAGTTTGAGGATCAGTGCGGTTTCGGGGGTGATGGCGTCGGCGTAGTCTTCGGTTCGGGTGCGGTTGGTCATGCCGACCTCGCGGATGCGCGCTCCGGCCGCCGCGAGGAGGTCGGGGATGCGAAAGCCCGCGCCGATTTCGATGAACTCGCCACGGGAGATGAGGATCTCGCGTCCGGGGGCGAGGGCGAGCGCCACGAGGACGAGCGCGGCCGCGTTGTTGTTGACGACGTGCACGGCCTCGGCTTCGGGGACCCGCTCGGCCAATGCGGCCAGGGCGGCGGTGCCACGGGCGGCGCGCTGCCCGGTCGTCAGGTCAAACTCGACATCGGTGTGCCCGGCGGCCTCCACCATCGCGGCCTTGGCGGCCTCCGACAGCGGGGCCCGGCCGAGGTTGGTGTGCACGATGACACCGGTCGCGTTGATGACCCTGCGCAGCGACGCGGCAGTCTTCGGCAGCGTGTCCAGGGCGGTCTCCAGGGCCTTGTCCACAGGTAGCTCGCCGCCGCGCACGCGCTGCAGCACGGCCCCGACGTGGGCCCGGACCAGCGCACGGCCGAGGCGTCCCTGCGGCTCAGCGAAGCGTGGATCGTCCAAAATGGAATTCACGCGGGGGATGGCTCGCCGGGGATCGTCCATTCTGCCTATGTTAGGTGGGTGGACTCGATCCGAATGACGCAGTTTGCCCGGGGTGGCGGATGCGCGTGCAAACTACCGCCCGGTGAGCTGGAGGCAGTGCTCGTCGGCCTCGGCGCCGACTCGCCCGACCTGCTCGTGGGCCTGGCCAACGGCGACGACGCGGCGGTCGTGCGGCTCGACGATTCGACCGCGATCGTGGCGACCACCGACTTCTTCACCCCGGTGGTGGACGATCCCTACGACTGGGGCCGGATCGCCGCGTGCAACGCACTGTCCGATGTGTACGCGATGGGTGGCCGGCCGCTGGTCGCGCTCAACCTGCTGGCGTGGCCGCGCGGCGTCATCGACATGGTGGTCGCGGCGCAGGTGCTGCGCGGCGGGCTCGACGTCGCCAAAGAAGCCGGCTGCCTGGTCGCGGGCGGGCACAGCATCGACGACGGTGAGCCGAAATACGGCATGGCCGTGACCGGCCTGGTCAACCCGGCGCAGATCATGTCGCTGGACGCGGGCGAGCCCGGCACGCCGCTGTCGCTGACCAAGCCGCTGGGCATCGGCGTGCTCAACAGCCGGCACAAGGCGACCGGCGAGGTCTTTCCGCAGGCGATCGACGTGATGACGACGCTCAACCGCGACGCGGCGCTGGCGGCGGTGCAGCGGGGCATCCGCTGCGCGACCGACGTCACCGGGTTCGGCCTCCTCGGGCACGCCTACAAGCTCGCTCGTGCCAGTAAATTGACAGTGGTCATCAACTCGGCTGATGTGCCCTATGTGGACGGTGCGCGGGAGGCGGCCGAGGCGGGCTACATCAGCGGTGGCACCAGGCGAAACCTCGACTGGGTCCGGCCCAACGCGCAGCTCGACAAGGTTGACGAGCTCGATGCGCTGCTGCTGGCCGACGCGCAGACCTCCGGCGGGCTGCTTGTCGCAGGTGAGGTGCCCGGTGGCGTCGTGATTGGACACCTGCAAGCACATACCGGGGTGGCTGTCCAGGTCCACTGAACGACTCCTTTCCGACGGTCACCGGCCCTTCTTCGGCGACGGCTCGCGCCGCTACGCTTCGGCGCAAATCGACGAAGGGGGATGTGCTATGGCACAGGAAGTGTTCCTGCGCGCCTCTAGCGGCACCGTCCTCGCCCTCGGGCTGCCCGACGAACCGCGGGTGTCCAGCTACACCACGGTGGCGCGGTTTGTGAGCAAGGAGTTCGCGCGCGGCCTGCAGGTCGGCCCGCTCGGATTCCAGCAGGCCGGCAACGAGAGCCTGATGCCGGCCCGGATCACCGACCGGTTCGTGGTGGACGGGCGCGAGGTCAGGGTGGCGACGGGCGAGCAGGGGGTCAACGCCTCCGTGGCGCTCATCGATCGCTATCACGAGGTGGTGACCATCTACGGTGGCCCGCCGCCCCGGCGCGAGGAGGTCATCTCGCTGTTCGAGCAGTTCAGCTTCGAGGACTCGCCCGAGGGCATGACCATCCTGCCGCGCGGCGACCTGGCGCTGGCCTCGGAGGGCGTGGCGGTCTATGTGGACGGTCGGGGCACGGTTACGGTGCCCTCCAACGCGAACGGGTGGGAAATGCGCCCGCCGTTCAAGGGGACGCCTACGCGGTACGGTGAGGTCTGGCGCAGCGAAGGGCAGCTGCCCGACCGCGAGGGCCGGGGCGCCAACACGTTCGTTTACATCCTCGGCACGACGCAGGCGATCGCGGAGGTCATCTTCCCGGACACGTCCGAGTATCACGAGACCCCGCACCCGCGCGTGACCGATGAGGAGCTGCTGGACTGGCTCTATGAGCTCAACCCGCGCTGGGAAAGGTGATCCGATGTCGCCCTGGATCGCCACGACCATCATCACGTGGGTCGCGCTCATCATTGTCTACTTAGGACTGGCGGCGACGCTGCGCCGGGTCAACCAGTTGCAAGCGGAGCTGGCGTCGCTGCGGGCGTCCGGTCGCGGGGGAGTCCGGCTGCGGCTCCCCGGATATTCCGGGGTCGTGCTCGCGGCGGACGCTTCCTGCGACGCTTGCCATGTGGCGGTGGGGGAGCTCGCCTCGCTGGCGCCATCGTCCACATTGCTTTCTTACGAGCCTTGGGATGGTACGGATTTGCGCGTGCGGGTGGACACGGAGGCGTGGCGCAGTCTCGCCCACCTGTCACCGCCCGTGCTGATGGCGGTCGACGCCGATGGGCAGGTGACCGACATCGCGCTGCCCACCAACCCCGGTGACGTCGCCAAGGCACTGCAGTCATGGGGCACGCCTGTATTGGAGCGTTTGGGATGAAGCTGAGACTCGACGACATCGTGGACGCCGATCGGGCGCCCGCGAATCCACAACCGACAAGCGTGCTGTCGGAGATCGCGGCGCCGCGGCACCGGCGCTCGTTCTTGAAGGCGGTCGGCTACGCCGGGCTGACGCTCGGCGCGACGGCGCTCGCGCTTCCGTTCGCGGGCAAGACGAAGGTCGCGTGGGCCGAGACCGGGCCGGGCGGGCTCAAGGGCCACGACGGCTGCGGCGGCATCAACTACACGCCACAGTCCGACACGCACGGCATCTACGTCTCGGCGCAGCCCGCTTGCTACGGCGGGTCTTATCGCGGGTGGAACTGGTGCTCCTCGGCCGGATGGCACCGCAGCACGTGGGCCAGGTCGGCCGACAACAAGTGGTGCTGGCACATGACGCCGCGCTCGGACGTGTGCGGCAGTCCGTCGCGCAACGCGTGGCGCTGGACGACCAGTGACGGCAAGACATGGCGGTGTTCGGACGGCAACAGCCTGGTTTTCCGGGTTTCGGACAACAAGTGCTTCGGGCCGTATCTGACCATCTGCCGGGCCAAGGTATGAGGCTCGCGACGCGCGTCTGGCACCCGGTGACGATCGCCGGGTGCCTTGCCGCGCTTTCCCTTCTGGTACCGCTGCCATGGTTTTTCCTTGGCGCGACGGCCGGTTTCGCCACCAGCGGTTCGGTTTGAAGCCGCAACTCGGCTGTCATACTGAACTCGCCGGTCTGGCGAGGCGTGGGTGCGCGATGGTCCTTCTGCGGCGGGCTGCTGCTCGGCGCGTTGACCACCGCGATGGGATTGTTGTTGGCCGGATCGCTGATCCGGCTTGCCGCACCGCCCGCCGTGTGGCGGTGGGTGCTCGTGGGTGCCATGGTTTTGCTGGTGCTGCGGGAGTTTGGAGTGCTGCGGTTCTGGCTGCCGCAAAACAAGCGGCTCGTGCCGGAGCACGTGCACCGGCATGGGCGCGTGTTCGGTCCGCTCCAATTCGGCTTCGAGATGGGGACCAGCCTGCGCACCTACACCCCGAGTGCGCTCCCGCACGCGGCCGCGCTCATGATCGCGCTGTGGGCGGGCCCGCTGGCGGCGGTGTTGGCGGGTGTGGGCTTCGGGCTCGGGCGGTCGGCGATGACCACGGGCAACCTGCTCTACAGCGACGACAACACCTGGGATCTGGCCTTCATCGAGCACGAGCGCCTGATCCGGGCCCTGCTGGTCGCGGGTTTCGCGGTGAGCACGGCGGTAGCGCTGGTGTTCTAGCGGGATCGAGGTTCATGATGGTGGAAGGAGCGCATCCGACGACTCGGGAGAGGTGATGTCCCGGCGAGGCCGCGCGATGGCGGCGGCGTTTGTTCTCTTCTGGGCGATTGTGACAACCGCCGGGCTTCCCGCGCTCGGTGCTGCGCCGCCGCCCGGCAACGCCGTCCTGGTCACACGGGTCGCCGGGCCCATCACGCCGGTCATCGCCGACCACCTCACGGCGGGCGTGCAGGCCGCGCAGGGCTATCGGGCGTACCTCGTGGAGCTGGACACGCCCGGTGGGCTCGACGCGTCCATGCGCAAGATCATTCAGGCGTTCCTCGCCAGCCGGGTACCGGTCGTCGTACACATAACCCCGCCCGGCGCGCGGGGCGCCTCCGCGGGTGCGTTGATCACCCTGTCCGCCCACGTCGCGGCGATGGCGCCGGGCACGACGATCGGCGCGGCCACGCCGGTCGACCTGCAGGGCGGCGAGATCAGCGACAAGGTGATCAACGACGCGGCGGCGTTCGCGCGGTCGGTGGCGAGCGAGCGCGGCCGAAACGTGGACTTCGCCGAGCAGACCGTGCGCTCGGGCCGGGCCGCCACGGCCGAGGAAGCGTTGCAACTCCAGGCGATCGACCTCGTTGCGGGTGATCGTGCGGCCCTGCTGGCGGCGCTGGACGGGCGCGACGTGACCCTCGCGGACGGGTCGCGGGTCACCCTGCATACGCGCGACGCCGCGATCGTCGACCACGAGCTGGGCCCGTTCCGGTGGCTGCTGCAGTTGCTGGCCGACCCGAATCTGGCCCTGCTGTTCATGTCGCTTGGCACGTTGGCGCTCATCTATGAGCTGGCCAATCCGGGCCACATGGTCAGCGGGATCGTGGGCGTCATCCTGCTGACGCTGAGCTTCGTGAGCCTGAGCGTGCTGCCGATCAACATCGCGGGCATCGCGCTTGTCCTGCTGGGCATGGCGCTTTTCGTGGCCGAGTTGTATGCGCCCGGGACGGCGGTCTTCGCCGTGACGGGTGCGATATGCGTGCTCGTCGGTGGGCTGCTGCTGTTCCAGGGCCCGTTGCGGGTGAGCCTCGCGATGCTGCTGCCCATGGTTCTGGTCGTGGCAGCGGGGTCGGTGCTTGCGGGGCGCCTGGTGTGGAAGGCACGGGGCCGGCCGCCGATCACCGGGCAGAGTCTGCTCGTCGGGCGCGAGGCGGTGGTCAGGCGGGTGGATGGGGAACTGGGTCGCGTGTTGCTGGAAGGCGCATGGTGGAACACCCGCAGCCCCGGACACGAGCTGAGCGTGGGGCAGACCGTGCGAGTCGTTGACATGCAAGGGCTCGACCTGATCGTCGAGCCGGTTCAGGAGGCGGCCCATGAGTAGCACAGCCATCGGCTTCATCCTCGCGGCCATCGTGGTGCTGGCGCTGTTCGCGGCGTCGGTGCGGGTGTTGCGCGAATACGAGCGTGGTGTGGTGTTCCGGCTCGGCCGGGTGATCGGCGCCAAGGGACCGGGCCTGTTCTTCCTCATCCCGGTGGTCGACCGGATGGTGCGCGTGTCGCTTCGGACCGTGACCCGAGAGATCCCGAAGCAGGACGTCATCACCCGGGACAACGTTACCGTCAACGTGAACGCGGTGACCTACTTCAATGTGGTGGACGCGGTGCTGTCCGTTGTGGCCATTGAGGATTTCAATGCCGGTACCTCGCAGATCGCACAGACGACACTGCGCAGTGTCGTGGGGCAGGTCGATCTGGACGACCTGCTCACCCGGCGCGACGACATCAACCAGCGGCTGCAGCACGTCGTGGACGAGGTCACCAGCCCGTGGGGCGTGAAGGTCACCTTGGTGGAGGTCAAGGAGGTCGAGTTGCCCGAAACCATGCGCCGCGCCATCGCCAAGCAGGCGGAGGCGGAACGCGAGCGGCGGGCCAAAGTCATCCACGCGCAGGGGGAACTGCAAGCGGCAGAGGCGCTCAAGGACGCGGCCGCTGTGCTGGAAGCCCATCCCGCGGCCATCCAGCTGCGCGTGCTGTCCACCATGTCGGAGGTCGCCACCGAGCGGAACTCGACGCTCATCTTCCCGTTGCCGGTCGAGGTCATGCGCCTCATCGACGCCCTGCCCGCTGAATTGCGCGGTCGGACTACCGCAGAGTGACCCAGGTGGCTGCCGTGGCTACGGTGGCGCCCAGGATCGTGATGCCGATCGCGCCGGGGTCCAGGCGGGACTCGTAGCGGTGGTCCACCCAGCGGCGGGCCAGCGGCAGGCCCGCCAGCGGTGCGGCTCCCAAGAGCGGCCATGCGACAAGCGCGGCCACGGCGGTTATCGCGGCCGCGGTGGCCGCGCCCAGCACGAACAGCAGTGGCAGCACGCGTCCCGGCAGCGGCCCG
>NZ_QJUG01000250.1 GCF_003426775.1 Allorhizocola rhizosphaerae
GGCCACATGCGCCTCGGCTCGATCTGCAGCCCCGGCCGCCCGAGGAAGGCGTGCGCCGCGCCCAGCGCCGCCGCCGACACCGCGGGCTCCAACCGCGCCCCCGCACAGTTGTCGCACCGTCCACACGCGACAGCCCCGGGATCGTCGAGACAGTCGCGCAGGAACTGCATGCGGCAGCCGGTGATCCGCCGGTATTCCCGCATGGTCTGCTGCTCCTCGACCCGCGCGTCGGCGATGCGCTGGTGCCGCTCGCGGTCGTAGACCCACGGCTGCCCGGTGCTCGACCAGCCGCCGCGCACCCGCCGCACCGCACCGTCGACGTCGAGCACCTTGAGCATCAGCTCCAGCCGCGCCCGCCGCAGCTCGACCCGCACCTCCAGCGCCGGTGTCGACAGTGGACCGTCGTTGCCCGCCAGCTCGGCAAGCACCCGGCGCACCTGCTCCTCGGGCGGAAAGGCAAGGGACGCAAAGTATCGCCAGATCGCCTCGTCCTCCGCGCCGCCCGGCAGCAGCACGACGTCGGCGCTGGAGACCGCCCGCCCGGCGCGCCCCACCTGCTGGTAGTAGGCAATGGGCGACGAAGGCGCGCCCAGGTGAACCACGAACCCCAGGTCGGGCTTGTCGAACCCCATGCCGAGCGCCGAAGTCGCCACGAGCGCCTTGAGCTTGTTGTCGAGCAGGCCCTGCTCCGCCTCGCGCCGGTCGGCATCTTCCGACTGCCCGGTGTAGGCCGCGACGGCGTATCCCCGCGACCGCAGGAAGTCGGCCGTCTCGTGCGCCGCCGCGACGGTCAGCGTGTAGATGATGCCCGACCCCTCCAGCCGCTCCAGGTTGTCGGCGAGCCAGGCGAGCCGGTGCGCCGCCGTCGGCAGGTCGATCACGCTCAGCCGCAACGACTCCCGGTCGAGCGACCCGCGCAGCACCAGCGCGTCGCCGAGTTGCTCGGCCACGTCGGCCGTGACTCTCGCGTTGGCCGTGGCCGTCGTCGCCAGCACGGGCGTGCCGGGGGTCAGCTCGCCCAGCAGCGTGCGCAACCGCCGATAATCGGGCCGGAAGTCGTGCCCCCAGTCGGACACGCAATGCGCCTCATCGACCACCAGCAATCCCGTGGTGGCGGCGAGCTTTGGCAGCACCGACTCGCGAAACTCGGGGTTGTTCAACCGCTCCGGACTGATCAGCAGCACGTCGACGTCACCGGCGACCAGTGAGGCGGAGATCTCCTCCCATTCCTGGAGATTGGCCGAGTTGATCGTCCGCGCGTGAATCCCGGCGCGCGAGGCGGCCTCGACCTGATTGCGCATCAACGCCAGCAACGGCGACACGATCACCGTCGGGCCCTTGCCCGCCGCTCGGAGCAGCGCCGTGGCAATGAAGTAGACCGCGGACTTGCCCCAGCCGGTGCGCTGCACGCACAACACCCGCCGCGCCCCGGCGACCAGAGCCTCGATCGCCGCCCACTGATCGTCTCTCAGCCGGGCGCGCTCGCCGGCCAACCGTCGCAGCGTCGCTTCAGCGAAATCACGCATGCCCCGACGCTACGCCCCGGGTCTGACACTCCGAAGCGCCAGCGCCGCGTCCAACGCCGCGACGGTGGCGCTGTAGCCCTTGTCCTCGCTGGACTCCGGCAGCCCTGCCCGCTCCTGCGCCTGCGCCACCGAATCGACCGTCAGCACGCCATGCGCCACCGGCGTCGACTCGTCGAGCGCGACCCTGGTAAGCCCATCCGTCACCGACTGGCTCACGTACTCGAAGTGAGCCGTCTCACCCCGGATCACCACACCGAGCGCGACCACCGCGTCATGCGTGCGTGCCAGCGCCTGGGCCACCACCGGAAGCTCCACCGAACCGGACACGCGCAGCACCGTCACGTCAGTGACCCCGCAGGCCTTGGCCGCCGCCTCCGCCCGCTCCAGAAGCTGATCGACGATCTCCGAGTGCCAGCGCGTCGCGACGATCCCCAGCCGCAATCCGCTCGCGTCCACAGTGGACAGTTCGGGCGTACCATGCCCCGCCATCAGCTCAGCCCCTCCAGTTCGCTGGGCAGATCGAGGTCATGGCCCATGCGGTCACGCTTCGTGCGCAAGTAGGTGATATTTTCCGGGTGCGGCCGGATCGGCAGCGGCTCGCGCCCCACCACCTTGAGCCCGTAGCCCTCCAGTGCGGCACGCTTGGCCGGATTGTTGGTCAGCAGCCGCATCGTGCGCACGCCGAGGTCGAACAGGATCTGCGAGCCCGTCCCATAGTCACGCGCATCGGCGGGCAGGCCCAGATCCAGGTTGGCGTCGACCGTGTCTCGCCCCAGATCCTGCAGCTGGTATGCCTGCAGCTTGTGCATCAGGCCGATCCCACGGCCCTCGTGACCGCGCATGTAGAGCACGACCCCGCGCCCCTCCTCGGCCACCCGCCGCATCGACTCGCGCAACTGCGGACCGCAGTCGCAGCGCACCGAGGCGAACACATCCCCGGTCAGGCACTCGCTGTGCACGCGCACCAGCACGTCCTGCCCGTCGCCGAGATCGCCGAAGATCAGCGCGAAGTGCTCGGCGTTGTCATGCGTGGCGGTATAGCCGACCGCCTTGAAGACGCCGTATTCCGTCGGCAGACGGGTCTCGGCGACGCGCTCCACCAGCTGCTCGGTGCGCCGGCGGTAGGCGATCAGGTCCGCGATCGACACCAGCGGCAGCTCGTGCTGCTGGGCGAAGCGCCGCAGGTCCGGCAGCCGCATCATCGTGCCGTCGTCGTTGACCAGTTCGCACAGCACGCCCGCCGGGCGCAGCCCGGCCAGCACCGCCAGATCGATGGCCGCCTCGGTGTGCCCCGCCCGCCGCAGCACCCCACCCGTCTTGGCGCGCAACGGAACCACATGCCCCGGCCGGGCGAGGTCGGTCGACTTCGTGGCCGGATCGGCCAGCAGCCGGATGGTGTGCGCCCGGTCGGCCGCCGAGATCCCGGTCGTCACGCCCTCACGCGCGTCGACGGTCACCGCGTATGCGGTGCCGCGCCGGTCTTGATTCGTGTAGTACATGGGCGGCAGCTCAAGCCGGTCGGCGTCGCCCTCGGTCAGCGGGGCGCAGATGTAGCCCGACGTGTAGCGCACGGTGAAGGCCAGCAGCTCGGGGGTTGCCAGCTCGGCTGCGAAGATCAGATCGCCCTCGTTCTCACGATCCTCGTCATCCACCACGATGACGGGCCGGCCCGCTTTGACCGCCGCTATGGCATCTTCGATGGTGTCGAGCGTCATGCGGACCTCACCAGCTTCTCCACGTATTTGGCAATCACATCAACTTCGAGGTTCACCCGGTCGCCGACCCCCTTGCGGCCGAGCGTGGTCAGCGCAAGCGTGGTCGGGATCAGGCTCACGGTGAAGCCCGACTCATCGACCGAAACCACGGTCAACGAGATGCCGTCCACCGTAATCGAACCCTTCTCCACGATGTACCGATCGAGCCCCGAAGGCAACGTAATGCGAACGTCTTCCCACCCGCCTCCAGGCGCCTTCGAGACAATCGTGCCCACCGCGTCGACGTGACCCTGGACTATGTGCCCACCCAACCGGGTGCTGGGGGTGACCGCTCGTTCGAGGTTGACCGGGTCTCCGACCTCCAGCGCGCCCAGCGAGCTGCGGTCGTATGTCTCCTTCATCACCTCGACGGTGAAGTCGTCGCCTTTCACGTCGACCACCGTCAGGCACACCCCATTGACCGCGATCGAATCGCCGTGCTTCGCATCGGCCGTGACCGTCGATCCACGCAGGGTCAGGACCTCGCCCTGCCGGGAAATCACGACACCCAGCTCCTCGACGATGCCGGTGAACATTGAACGACCCCTCCTAGTTACCCACGCGCAGGCGTGCCGTAAGCCTCAAGTCCGGCCCGACCCGGTCAACGTCGAGCACCTCCAGATCCATCGCCTCAGTGATGGTTGTCACTCCGGCGCCAACGAGCGCCGCCGGGCCGTCGCCCAACAGCTTCGGGGCGATGTAATACACGATGCGGTCCACCATGCCGGCCGCGAGGAACGCGCCCGCGAGCTTGGGCCCGCCTTCGAGCAGCACGCTGCGGATCCCGCGGTTGTGCAGCTCGGTCAGCACGGCGCGCAGGTCGACCCGGTCGTCGCTGCCCTTGCCGTATGTCGCCACGGTCGCGATCAGCGTGGGCGCCGCCCCGTCGCGCACGCGCGCATGCGACGGCGTGCGCCCCTCGGAGTCGATCACCACGCGCAGCGGCTGCCGGATGGCCAGGCTCCCCGTGCGCAGATCGCGCGTGGTGAGCCGGGGATCGTCGGCCAGGATGGTCCCGATCCCGACCATCACCGCGTCGACCGTGCCGCGCAGCCGGTGCACGTCCATGCGCGACGCCTCCGACGTGATCCACATGCTGGTGCCGTCGGACGCCGCCGCCCGCCCATCCAATGTGGACGCACACTTCCAGATGACGAAGGGCCGCCCCCGCCGCACCGACGTGAGCCAGGCGATGTTGCCCTCCTCGGCCTCGCTGGCCCGCACGCCCATGAGCACGTCGACCCCGGCGGCGATCAGCCGCTCGGCCCCGCCCACCGCGACCGGGTTGGGGTCGGCCACCGCGATGATCACCCGGCTGATGCCCGCGTGGATGAGCGCCTCGCTGCACGGCCCGGTGCGCCCGGTGTGGTTGCACGGCTCCAGCGTGACCACCGCCGTGCCGCCCTTGGCCCGCTCGCCCGCCTGCGCCAGCGCCACGATCTCGGCGTGGGGCCCGCCCGCGTAGGCGTGGAAGCCCTCCCCCACGACCACCCCGCCCGCGTCGAGCAGCACACACCCCACCACGGGGTTGGGGCTGGTGGTGCCGAGTCCTCTTGCGGCTAATTCGATCGCCCTTGCCATCGCCTTGTCTTCGGCGGGGCTGACCACGGATTGCTGGCCCATGGGAGGCAAGTCTGTCACGGTTTCAAGTCGTCAGCGGGGGCGGTATCCGTTTCGGGCATTCGCTGGTTGGGAAGCGCTGGTCGCTCGACTCGCCGATCGAAGGCCACGTATGAACCTTGGTGCTTCTTGGCGAGGGACTTCATCTCGGACGCCACGGCCACAACCTCGCTGGGATGCCGGTAGGTGCGTGCGGTGGACACGGCCACCCCGATCGAGATGGTCACGAGGTTGACCTGGTGCACCCGGCCACGCCGGTCGGTCAGCTCCAGATAACCCCGGCGGGCGTCGACCGGGTCGTAGAGCTCGTCGGCCGCGGCCTCGAAGTCCACCACTGCCTTCGTGGTGAGCGGCTTGACCTGGTCGGGATGGCACACCACCACGAAGTCGTCACCGCCCACGTGGCCGAGGAACGCGGGCGGCAGCCCGGCCGCGATGGTCGCCCGGCGCAGCGAACGGGCCAGCGCGCTGATGAAGTCGTCGCCTCGCGCGAAACCGTAGGCGTCGTTGACGCTCTTAAAGCGGTCGATGTCGATATAGCAGACGGCGTACTCGGTACCCGCATGCAAACGGTCATAAATCTCTTGCTGGATCCGGGTGTTGCCGGCCAAACCGGTCAGGGGCGACACCTCGCGGGCCTCCTGAATGCGCCGCAGCGTCGCCTTGACCCGGGCCACGAGTTCGGAGGTGTCGAACGGCTTGACGATGTAGTCGTCGGCACCGGCCGCCAGCCCGGCGACCTTGTCGGAGGTGAGCGCCTTCGCCGTGAGCACGATGATCGGCAGCGCGGTCACCATCGGGTCGGCCCGCAGCCTGCGGGTCAGTTCGAGGCCGTCCATGTGCGGCATCATCAGATCGACGATGGCGAGATCGGGCCGCTGGCTCTCCACAAGCGACAGTGCCTCGGCCCCACTGCGTGCCACGAGGACGCGGTATCCATGCAGGCTCAGGTTGACCTGGACCACACGCAAGATGTCCGGATCGTCATCGACGACCAGGATCACCTCTGCCTCTGCGCCCTCACCGTTGGTCAAACTGTCGGTCCTCCGGATTCAGCCAGGGCACGCAGTCTACGACAGGCCTCGGCAGGATCGGCAGCGGAATACACGGCAGTTCCGGCGACGAAAGCGTCGGCACCCGCCTCAGCCGCAGAGGCGATGGTGTCCTCGTCGATCCCACCGTCCACTTCGATCCGCAGGTCAAGCTCGCCGGCGTGCCGCCTGGCCGTGCGCACCTTGTCCAAGAGCGACGGGATGAAATCCTGCCCGCCGAACCCCGCCTTGATGGTCATGATGAGCAGGGTGTCGAAATTGGGCAGAAGCTCAAGGTAGGGCTCCACCGGCGTGTCGCGGTCGATCGCGAGCCCCGCCCGCGACCCGGCCGCCCGCAGATCGCGCGCCAGCGAAACCGGATCATCGCACGCCTCCGCGTGGAACGACACGTTGTACGCTCCCGCCTCGGCGTAGTCCACCGCCCATTTGCGAGGGTCCTCGATCATCAGGTGGCAGTCCAGCGGCAGCGAGGTCTGCGGGCGCAGCTTCTCCACCACGGGCAGCCCAATGGTCAGGTTGGGCACGAAGTGGTAGTCCATGACGTCCACGTGCAGCCAGTCGGCGGCGCCCTCCACGGCACGGGCCTCGTCGGCCAGCCGGGAGAAGTCCGACGCCAGGATGCTCGGCGCGATGATCAAGGGGGGCTGGCCCGAAGGGCTGGGGGGCGGGAAAGTCACTGCGCTCTCCTAATGATGGCCAGGAACATCGCGTCGGTTCCGTGGCGATGCGGCCAGAGTTGCACCGTCGGTCCTTCGCCGAGGCCCGGCATTCCGGCTGGCAGCATGGGACGGGCATCGATCAGTTCCGCCGAAAAATCGCTGCGGCGCAGCGTTTCGCGCACGGACATCTGGGTCTCGACGAGGTGAGGGGAGCACGTGACATAGGCTACTAAGCCACCCGGACGGACCGCGCGCAGGGCGGCCGCAAGCAATTCACGCTGCAGCTTCGTCATGGGTGGCAGGTCTGATGGCTGCTTGCGCCAGCGCGACTCCGGGCGCCTGCGCAGCGAGCCGAGCCCCGAGCAGGGCGCGTCGACCAGCACCCGGTCGAAGTGGCCGTCCGGCCCGATCTCCCGCCCGTCCTCGCACAGCACGGTCGCGGGCAGGCCACGCACCGCGTTGGCCACCATGTTGGCCCGCTGCTCGGCCACCTCGACCGCGGTCACGTGCGCGCCACGTTGCGCCGCGAGCGCCGCCAGCAGCCCCGCCTTGCCACCCGGACCGGCGCACAGATCCAGCCAGTGCTCGTCGCTGCCGTCCAGCGGCGCGTCGACGAGAGCCAGCGCCACCAGCTGGCTGCCCTCATCCTGCACGTGTGCCCGGCCGTCCTGGATCTGTGGCAGATCTCCCGGCGCCCCTTCTGTCAGATAGACGCCATAAGGAGAAAACGCCGATGGTGTACCGCCAACGGCGTCCGCCAAATCAGCCGGGTCAACCAACCCGGGCCGCGCGCACAGGTGCACTTCCGGCCGTTCGTTGTCGGCGATCAGGGCACGCCGGGTCTCCTCCAGGTCGCCACCGAGCGCGTCACGGAAGGCGCGGACTATCCACTCCGGATGGTTGTAGGCCACGGCCAGATGCCCGACCGGATCCTCCCCTTCGGACGGTGCGACGAGCTCCAGCCACGTGTCCAGATCCTTCTCGCCGATGCGGCGCAGCACCGCGTTGGCGAAGCCGGTCGCGCCCGGCGCCACCGAGCGCACGAGGTCCACAGTGGACGCCACGGCGGCGTGCGCCGGCACGCGCGTGTGCAAAAGCTGGTATGCCCCAAGGCGAAGCGCGTCCCGCGACGGCGGGTCGATGCGCATGATTTCGCGCCCCGCGGCGCGCTCGATGATCGCGTCAAGCGAACCGCGGTGGCGCAGCGTGCCGTAGGTCAGCTCGGTCGCAAACGCCGCGTCCCGCCCGGTCAGCCCGGCCTCGCGGATCAGATGGGGCAGGATCAGGTTGGCGTACGCGTCATCGCGGTGCACCGCGAGCAGCGCGCGCCAGGCGGTGAGCCGGGCCTGATCCTCCACCGGCCGGCCCGCGCGGGGCCCCCGTCCGCCGCGGCCCATCGGTCGCTGTTCGTCCCTGCTACCCCGCCTCACTCGAACCTTTCCCCATCGCTCACCCGCACGCCCCTCGCCCAGTCAGGCGCGGCCATGGCCCTCTTACCCTCAGCACGCACCTCGCCAAGCGCGACGGGCGTTGTCGCAGTGCCCACCAGCACCCGCTTCTTCTCCACGAGCAGGTCACCGGGCTGTAGTCGCGGTCCGTCGCTCACCGGCGTCACCGGGCCCAGCTTCACGCGCTCCTGCTGAAATGTCGTCCACGCGCCGGGCGCGGGTGTCGTGGCCCGGATCCGCCGGTCCACCGCGAACGCGGGCTCGCCCCACCGCACCTGGGCGTCCTCCACCGTGATCTTCGGTGCGAGGCTCACGCCCTCGTCCGGCTGTGGCACGGCCTTGACCGTGCCGTCCTCGATCGCGTCGACCACCGACACGAGCAGGCCCGCGCCCGCCTCGGCCAGCCGGTCGAGCAGATCGCCGGACGTGTCGGTGGGCCGGATCCGCTCGGTGAGCGTGCCGAACACCGGGCCGGTGTCGAGGCCCTCCTCCAGCTGGAAGACGGACGCTCCGGTGAACTCGTCGCCGTGCAGGACGGCATGCTGCACGGGCGCGGCCCCGCGCCAGGCGGGCAGCAGCGAGAAGTGCAGGTTGATCCACCCGAGGCGCGGAATGTCCAGCGCCGCGCGCGGCACCAGCGCCCCGTAGGCAACGACCGGCACGATGTCGGGTGCCAGCGCGCGCAGGCGATCCTGAAACTCCGGCTCGCGCGGCTTGGCCGGGGTGAGCACCTCTATGCCGCGCTCATCGGCCCACGCCGCGACGTGCGATCGGACCAGGTGCCGGCCGCGCCCCGCGGGCGCGTCGGGCCGGGTGACCACGGCCACCAGCTCGTGGCGCGACGTCGCGATCGCATGCAGGGCGGGCAGGGCTACCGCCGGGGTCCCGGCGAAGACCAGGCGCATGTCACCTGCCCAAACCGAACGGGCTCGATGACGGCGCGGTGTGCGGGGACACCTTGATCACCGTGCTGCCCGGGTCGTACCACTCCGCTTTGCGGATCTCGCGCAGCGCCTCCTTGCGGGCCTGCGTGTCGAGCCGGTCGATGAAGATGACACCGTCGAGGTGATCGGTCTCGTGCTGGATGCAGCGCGCGAGCAGCCCCGCGCCGACGATCTGCAGTGGATCGCCGAACTCGTTGTAGCCCTTGGCAATCACGTTTTGCCGGCGTTTCGTGTCGAAGTAGAGGCCCGGCAGCGACAGGCACCCCTCGTCGCCGTCCTGCATGTCCTCGTCGGGAAACTCGAGGACCGGGTTGACCATGTGCCCGACGACGTCGTCCACCTGGAAGGTGAAGGCGCGCAGCCCGACGCCGATCTGCGGCGCGGCAAGCCCCACGCCGCCCGCCTCCTGCATCGTCTCTAGCAGGTCCTTGATGAGGTTGCGAAGCTCTTTGTCGAACGTGACGACCGCGTCGGCCGGCGTGCGCAACACGGGGTCACCGAAGTATCGGATCGGCTGGACAGTCACGCGCTCCAGTCTACGGATGCCCGATCACCGATCGCGGGTGATCCGCGGCTCAGACCTTTCCCCAAGCGAAGCGGTTCGGCGACGGAACCCTTGGCGACTGGGTGCCGCCTACCGGCGCGGCCCACGGCCATCGAACGGTGGGCCGGCGTCGCCGGCGGAGCGGCCCCGAGTGTCACGGGGAAGCCGCTTGCCGCTTCTCGCGCGAGATGGCGCCACTGAGCGCGACCGCGACGAGCCCGACGGCCGGCCCAGCGATCAAACCCAGCGGATACACCGCCCAGAATTGGATCGCCGGAACCGCCGCATCGGCCAGCCCAAGGACGACCGCGAGCACGAACATCAGCATCGCGGCCCAGATCCCGTTGACGAACGCCCGCTGGGTCACCTCGGCACGGCGCATCATCCGCACGGCCGTCATCGCGACCACCGCTGCGACTCCCGCGAGCGTCAACGGCAGGGTAACCGCCCGCACCATCAGTCCCATGTCGGAAAACGGCCCGCCCCACGGCATCGCGGCCGTGGCTGCCAACGCCGCGGCCACCACGCCGGAGGCCGTCCCACTCCCCGGCCGCGCAAGCCACACGAACCCGCCCGCGAACGCCGCGAGCAACACGACCGCCAGGGTCAGATAGGCCAGCTCGGCGGCCGAGTGACGCCAAACCGCATACGACACAAGCGATCCCGCCACACAGACCCCGGCCAGCCGGCCGACGCTCCGGGTGACTGCGGTCAGCGCCGCACCGGCCAACCAACGCCGGCGAGCCGTTACTTCAGGCAGGTGGTCGGCTTCGGCCACCATCGCCTCCGCCCATTCCTGTTTGGACAGTACCCGGATGAGCCAACGCAAAGTCCGCTCGACCATCACGCTTCCCCCATTGCCATCCGACGCGCCGTTTTGGTTTGCTCCGCCGGGATGGCGGCGACCTGCCGCGCGCCGCCGTCGGTAAGCCGGTATGCGTGCCGTCGCGGGCGCCCAGGCTGCTCCGCATCCTCCCAACGCGCCTCAAGCAGGCCGCGCTCGGCGAGGCGCATCAGGATCGGATAGAGGGTGCCGGACTTGAGCCCGATCCGACGGGCGATGTCGTAGCCGTGCACCCAGGCGGACGGATCCTCCGCGAGCAGCCGCAGCACGGCGACCGTCTGCGGCGAGAACGAGCGGGTCATGCCGAAACTCTACTTAGGTAGACTTCCGTTGGCTAGGGCTAAAGCTGCATCGGGTCGAACTGGACGCGCACCGGGTCGGCGCCCTTGCGCGCGCTGCGCACTCCGGCCGCAATATGCAGGGCCTCGGCCAGCTCCAGCCCCCGCGACGGGCGCACCCGCACGAGCATGCGCTCCTGCTCCTCCCCGACCGGCAGCGGACCCAGCAGCTCCGCCCCCTCGGGCAGGCTCGTGTGCTCAAGCAGGTCGGCAACCGCCGCGGCGGTTCCGGTCAGCGAGGCGATCCGCGCGGCCGGCGGGAACCCCAGCTGCCGCCGCTCGGCCAGCTCCCGATCGGCCAGCCACCCCGGATCCCACCGGATCAACGCCTGCACCTGCGCCAGCGCACCGTCCGCGACCACCACCACGCGACCACCGGGCCGCGCCAGTGCCGCCGCCGAAAACCACCTGCGCGCCGTCTCCTCCCCCGCCCGCAGGTCGGCCCGGGTCAACAACGCCCACGCATCAAGCAAAAGCACCGCGCCATAACCCAGCGCCCCACCACCGGCACCGGACTCGCCCGCACCCCCAGCCACACCCCGCACATCACCGCCCGCACCGGAGCGCAACGCTCGCGGCCCCGACCGAGCGGCCTCCAACGGTCCATCCCCTCGCACAGACACACCGGACTCGCCCGACGCAGGCGGCATGTCCTCCGGCCCAGGCACACCCCGCGGCTCACCGCCCGCGGCGGGCTCGCCGCCGGGCGCGGACGACACCAGCGGCTCGGCCCCCGGCGTCGCGAGCACCAACGCGGGCACGGCCGCGACAGTGTCCAGCACGTTGTCGC
>NZ_QJUG01000251.1 GCF_003426775.1 Allorhizocola rhizosphaerae
CGGCGGAAGAACGACCATCCCCTTCACCCGGCCATTGTCCCCTCCCACCGCGACCCACCCGCCCGCCCACAATATGCCGGATGTTGTCGTGGAGCTTGATCGATTGAGCGCAGGATCCCGGATAATGCACCGGTTTTCGCTCGCACAGCGACAATATCCCGGATGTTGCGGTGCAAGCGCACACTCAGCCGTGCAATATCCCGGATAAAGCGCCCCGCACAGGCCTCTAGCTTGTCTCCCGCCAAAGCTCCGGAAACACCCTGGCCACCTTTGCCGTCAGGTAGTCACCGTAAGTCCCCGGACGCGGCGGCACATGGGCGTCAAACGACGGGTCGAAGAAGAAGGGGTACGAGTAGCGGTCCCGGCCGCTGGTGTTGCGCACGCGGTGTGGGGTCGAGTGATAGCGCCCGCCGGACAGCTGCGCCAGCATGTCGCCGATGTTGCACACGAACGTGCCCTCGATGGGCGGCGCGTCGATCCACCCGTCGGCCGTGCGCACCTGCAGACCCCCACTCGAATCCTGCAGCAGCAACGTGAGCAGCCCGTAATCGGTATGCTCGCCCACGCCCCACCCGTCGTACGAAGGCGGCTGCGGCGGATAGTGGAAGATGCGAAACAGGATGGTCGGATCGGCCGTCCACCCCGTGGCGAAGTATTCCGCGTCCCGGCCCAACCCGACCGCCACCCCGCGCATCACCCGCTGTGCCACCGCTGCCACAGCATCCATATAGGACAGCACAGCGGATCTCATCTCGGGCACCGCCTCGTCCGGGAACAGGTTGCGCCCGTGCAGCGGCCGGTCGATGTCGCTCTCCGCGCCGAAGTAGAGCCCCTCCTTCAAGTCGGGCTTGCCGGAGGTGAGCTCCGCCCCGACCGGAAAATATCCGCGCCATGCCTTCCCCGCGTGCCGCATGGCAATCCCCAGCTTGACGTCCTCGGGAAAGGCGAAGAAGTCCCGCGCCGCGTCTTCCAAGGCCTTTATCAATGATGTGGGTACGCCGTGGGCGCGCACGTAAAAGAATCCGCTCGATGTGCACGCCGCGTCGATTTCGGCCGCGATCATGTGCATCGGCCGCGACAAGTCGATCACTGGCAGCGTACTCATCCAAAAATCCTACGGCGGTGAGCGGCCCAACCGGGACCGCCTCACCGTTTCGAACCGCTAATGCGCTAATCCGCCGCGGGTGTGGTCTCATCGCGGGCGGCACTCGCGGCCGCCCGCTCCGCCTGCCGCCCAAGCTCGACGAGGTGCATCATCCGCTCCCACCACTTCACGAGCACAAGGCAGAGCACGACGAAGGTCACAATGAGCGTCAAGGTGACCCACGCCTCAGGGTAGTCCACGGGGAACCCCCCGATCCGCAGGCCGATCAGAAACAGCACACCCGAGGGAACCAGCATCACGATCGCGCGCCGTCGCACCGGCCCGTCGAGCCGCCACCACAGCACGGCCATGCCCGCGACCATCATCAGCGCCAGAAAAGCTTGGCGCACATCGGTTCCGAAGGGTAGGGCCGTCACATACAACCACTTGTCAACGCGATTCACGCGGGTGAGCATCGCTTCTACCGCCATCGAGCTGCTCACCGCCAGCGCGATCGCGACGAGCGCGATCACCCCCCGTCCGCCGAGCAACCGCAGGCCAGCCCGCGCGGGCTGCCGTAGCGACAATGCCACGGCCGTGGTCAACATGAGCAGAAGCGGTGCCCAGACGCCCACAACCACACTGTCACCCAGGTTGAAGCGCGGCGACATATAGGCGGCGTAGCCCTCGGCGAGCACCGCGCCCCACGCCGCCGGGATGACCAGCCCACGCGGTCCAAACAGGACGGCGAGCGTCAGCAGCCCGGCGACGGCACCGGCCAGCACCGACCCGTCCGGCGAATGCCAGGCCGGAATGCTGTGGTGGATCTGCCACGCCTGCTCCCCCGCCACCAGGCGCAGGTGCATCGCGAACAGCGACAGCGACCCGACCACGCCGACCACCGACGCGGCCAGCGACCAGTGCCCGTGCGCGCGCGGCCGCACGGCCCGGCCGATCCGGCGCCACAGCGCGTGCCACATGAGGTCGACGCTCTCCCCGAACCGTGGCCTCCGCTGCCGGTCACCCGCGTTGCTCATGAGCACACCGAGCATCTCGTCGCCGAACTGGTGCCGATGATCGGCCGGGTAGAGCGCGAGCAGCCGCCGATAGCGGCTCTCCAAACTGGACATGCCTACGCCGCCCCCAATCCCAGTCGTGCCTCGGCGACGCTCACGTGCCGCTTCATCCTCGCCATCTCCTCGCCAAGCGCCGCCACGCCGGCTCCGGTGAGCCGGTAGTACCGCCGGAGTCGGGATTGGACGACCTCCTCCCGCTCCACCTCGATAAGCCCCTCCTTGGCCAGCCGCTCCAGCACCGCGTAGAGCGAGCCGACGTGCAGCTTCACCTTGCCCTCGGAGATGCGCTTGACGTCCTCGAGCACCGCGTAACCGTGCTGCGGCTGCTCGGCCAGGGCCGTCAAGACAAGAAACGTTGCCTCCGTCATGCGACGAGAATATTCGCTTTACACGAATATTCGCAAGGGACGGCGGTGTGGCCGTGCTCGACTGGCACTACGACGCGACCGAGCCCAGCTCCTCCCCCCGAACGTCTCGCCAAGACGTTCACGATCGGCCGCCACACTTACCAACGCTGGACGGCCATGCAGCCCGCCGGCCCCGAGGCGAGCCGTGTCACGCAAACCTATCGCGTGTTCGAGGGTGACATCCTGGTGCGCGAGGCAGCCAACGAATCCGTCACCCCGCTCATCCGGGGCGACGAACTCCTGGCCGACATCGCTGCGAGCGGCCTGACCGCGACCCGCCACGGCGAAAACCTTCTCGTGCTCGGCTTCGGAAACGGGCAGGAACGGACGAGGTGATGGAGCAAAGCTGGGAACTCAAGCAGGGCGACCGCGTGATCGGAGTATTGACCTTCGAGAGTCAAGACATGTTCTGGTCTGATTGCCGGTTCCAGGCCGGCCCCGGTTGGCCGCACGTGCGACCGCTCGTCGACAGATCACGCGACGCGTGGCTCGGCGGCGACATCCATGCCGCGAGGGCAGCCGACGAAGCCCTCTGCACGGCGGGTCTCGTGCTGCAGCCCAGCGACGGAAGCGCTGCCATCACCAACTTCCTCTTGCGGGTCGACGGCGACAAGGCCCGATTCCGCCAGGGTCGTTAAACGGTCAGTCCTTTTCGGACGCGAGACGCTCATAGAGCGGGCGCAGTTTGGCGATGAGCGAGGCGCCGCCCAGGGCCGCGCCGGGTGTGGGGAGCTGGCGCAGCAGGAGGTCGGGGGCTGCTTCGAGCACGGGCGGGCGTTCCGGCAGGGGCACCGGCGCGACCCAGAAGCGGTCGAGCATCTCCTCGACCGGCGCGAGCACGACGTCGGCGAAAGGCGACGCGGGCATCGGCTCGTCTTCCGCCAAAGGTGCCGAGCCGAGGTGGGCCAGCAGAGCATCGCGGGAGCGCCCGCGCCACAACAATATCTGGAACGGATCGTCGTCGAAGGCCTCGGCGAGAAGGTAGAACGTGGCCGCGATGTGCTTGCACGGCACGGCGAAGTCGGGGCACGAGCACGACATCGCGAGCTGGTCGAGCTTGGTGGGGAACAGTGGGGCACCCACCGACGCGAACACCTCCTCCAGCGCGGGCGGCATCTCGCCGGCGAGGAGTCGTGCACTGTGGACGGCCTGCGACGCGATGGCCGCCTCGACCGCCGCCCACGCGTCGCCCGCCAGCACCGGCAACCCGATGCGCACGCTGTATGGGGTCGCGCGCGACCCCTGCACCGTGGACTCGACGACACCGGGCGAGACCGACAGCGCCAGCACCTGTCCCTTGCGCGCATAGTTGCGCCCGCGCGTGAGCCTCGTCCCGAGCGAGAACGACTCCAGCACCGCGATGAACCGTTGGGACCACCAGGTTTCGCCGATCGCCCCGCGCGTGCTGCGCGCCTTGAGCCCGCCCTCGACCGCGACTGTCTTGCCATAGGGGAAAGGCTGGCTACTAATATGGCCTCCCTTCGCTGCTCTACGCGGCGCTTGCCTGTTGATTCGCTCGGGCAGGCTCTCGCTCATTGTGACACCGCCCCGTGCTCCAGCGCGAACAGGTCGCGCAGGTCCGCATTGGACATTTCCGCGATCCACTGCTCGCCCGTGCCGACGATCCGGCCCGCCAGCCCTCGCTTGTCGCGGATCATCCCGGCGATCTTCTCCTCGACCGTGCCCGCGCAGACGAACTTGCGCACCTGCACGTTGCGCTTCTGTCCAATTCGGAACGCGCGATCGGTCGCCTGGTCCTCCACGGCCGGGTTCCACCAGCGATCGACGTGAATCACATGATTGGCGGCGGTGAGCGTGAGGCCCGTGCCGCCCGCCTTGAGCGACAGCACGAACATCGAGATCGGGTCGTTCGCCGACTGGAACCGGCGCACCATCGCGCTGCGCTCCTCGGCCTTTACCGTCCCGTGCAGGAACATGACCTCGCGTCCAAAGTGTGCGGACAGGTGCGAGCGCAGCATCGCGCCGAAGGAGGCGTATTGCGTGAACAGCAACGCCTTTTCGCCCGCGGCGAGGATCTCCTCCATGATCTCTTCAAGCCGGGCGAGCTTGCCGGACCGTCCGCTGAGGCGAGACCCGTCGTGCAGCAACTGCGCCGGATGGTTGCACACCTGCTTGAGTTTGGTCATCGTGGCCAGGACCAGACCGCGGCGCTCTATCCCGGTACTCGATGAGATTTTATCCATCATGTCGTCAACCACCGCTTGATACAACGATGCCTGCTCCGCGGTCAGGTTGCAAAGCACTTCCATCTCAAGCTTTTCGGGCAGGTCGGTGATGATGGTCTTGTCGGTCTTCAAGCGGCGCAGGACGAACGGGCCGGTGATCCGCTTGAGGCGCTCGGCGGCGGCATCGTCGGCGTGCCGCTCGATCGGCACCGCGTAGGTGCGTTTGAAGGTCGCGGCCGGGCCCAGGAGACCGGGATTGGCAAACTCCATAATGGACCAGAGATCTGCCAACCGATTTTCCACGGGGGTACCGGTCACCGCCACGCGATTGGCCGCCTTCAGCGAGCGGATCGCCGTGGCCTGACGCGTGGCCGCGTTCTTGATGGCCTGGGCCTCGTCAACAACCACCCTGTGCCAAGGGATTTCGCTCAGCAGCGCGGCGTCGCGCGATGCCACCGAATACGTCGTAATCACCAGGTCGGCGTCGCCCATTTGCGTGATGTCACGGGCCGCGCCGTGGTGCACATGCACCTGAAGCTTCGGCGTGAACCGGGCCGCCTCGCGCTCCCAGTTGCCCACCAGCGACATCGGGCACACCAGCAGCGTCCGCCCCGGGTTGGCGGCCATGAGCGCGAGCAGCTGCACCGTCTTGCCAAGGCCCATGTCGTCGGCGAGAACCCCGCCGAGCCCAAGCGTCTCAAGGAATCCGAGCCACGAAAGCCCGCGCAGCTGATAGGGCCGCAGCTCCCCCACGAACGTCTCCGGCGGCTCGATGAGCCGCAGGGGCGCTCCCGAAAGCAGATCGCCGAGCTCGCCGTCGGCCGTGACCGAGGTGACGGGCAGGCCCAACCGGTCTTCGTCGTCCGTGCCGAGCGCGTGGTGGAACAGGTCGGCCACGGTCATCTGGCCGCCGCTGCGCAACAGCTTCAACCCCTGCGCCAGGCGCTTGGCGTCCAGCTCCATCCACTGGCCGCGCACCTTCACCAACGGGGTCTTGAGCTTGGCCAGCTCGCGAAGCTCCTTTTCGGACAGTGGTTCGTCGCCGAGGGCCAACTGCCACTCGAAGTCGACCAGCGAGCCGAGACCGCTTTGCGTGGCGACGGTTCCGGGTGCCGTCCGCTGCTTGGCCTTTATCCGCACGCCGAGCTGGGAGCCGGGCTTGCCCCACCAGCCGGGCAGCAGCACACCGAACCCGGCCGTGTGCAGCAGGGGCGCGGCCTCACGCAGGAACGAGTGCGCACGCCCCGCGTCAAGCTCCATCTCGGACGGTTGCGCGGTGTGCAGGGCATCCTCAAGCTGCGGCCAGAGGCGATTGGCCCGGCCGAGCTCGGCCAGCAGGGTCTCGCGCGGTTTGGCCAGCCGCTTGGGCAGGGACCGCCCCTTCCACACCCGCCTGGCCGGAACCACGAGGCTCGGCTCGTCGGTGGGCTGCAGCGCGAACTCGATGCGCCAGTCGGTGCCGTCCTCCTCCGACGGCTCGATGAGCCGGAAGCAGGCGCGCACGGCGCTGCCGTGGGCGTCTCGCTGCCACGCCCGCAACGCCGCCTGAAGCTCGGCCGTATCGGCGGGCAGCGCGCGCAGCCACGCCTGGTCGTCACCGAGCACGGCCTTGGCCGCGGCGTCCACGAGATCGTTGAGCGTGTCCTCAACCGGGGTAAAAGCGCGCGCCACGGGCGGCTGGGCCATCGCCAGCGAGCGGGCCCAGTCGGCGTCGGCCCCGGTCAGCACGGGCCGCCACACGCAGCGACGGTGCCCCACGGCCGCCTGGCCGTCGTCGTCCACCCACGGCAGCACGCGCCCGCGCCGGACCAGGTCGCGGGCAAACTCCGACACCCGGCACAGATGGCGCACCGACGCGCCCGCCACCACGGTCTCCGGCGGCACCTCGCACAGCATGACCAGCGCCTCGTCCGCCTCGAACTCGACGGTCGGCACGGTCCACGCGGCCAGCGTCACCGGCCCGCCCACCGGTTCCTCGTCGCGCACCAGCTCAGGCGAATCGGCGGGCCGGCCCGCGACCGTCGGCAGCATCAGCTCCGCGGAACCGGGCTCGCCGTCCAGCTCGGGCCGCACCGCGAACGGATGCTCCTGCGAAACCGGAGACGTCGGCAGCGTCGAGTCCTCGGCCCAGAGCGCCAGGCGTCCCGATCTCCACAGACCATGCACGACCAGCACGAGCACCAGGATATAGGTCGCGCGTCCCGGAGCCGGTGACGCGGTGGCCGCTGCGACCAAGTACAGGTGTAGGGCGCGTCGAACTGCATGAGGTGATCGGGTGACGAGCAAACCGACCGGCGGCCGGATGGCGCGGATCGGGCACGACCCGATCGCGTTCGAAGGCTTCTACCGCGAGCATGTTCACCTGGTACAGCGGTTCATCGCGCGCCGGGTCGACGATGCGCATCTGGCGGCGGACCTGACGGCCGACGTCTTCCTCGCGGTGATCGACTCCGCGCACACCTACCGCGCCGGCCGGGGCGATCCCGTGCAGTGGCTGTACGGCGTCGCCCGCAACGTTGTCAACTCTGAGCTGCGCCGGCAGGCACGCGGCCTGCGGGCCACGAGCCGGATCGCGGGCCGGGCGCTGACCGGTTCGGCGGACATCGCCGATATCGAGGCCCGCATCGACGCCGAGGCGCAGGCGCGCCGGCTGCATCGCGCGATGAACGAGCTTTCGGACGGCGATCGGGCCGTCCTCGAACTGGTCGCACTCGATCATCTGAGCATCCAGGACGTGGCCACGGTGCTGGGCATCCGGCTGGGCACGGCGAGGATGCGCCTGCACCGTGCGCGCCGCCGCATGCAGCGGCACCTGAGCCCAACCGAAACGCCAACGGAGGTCATGCCATGAACACGTTCGAGGAGCGCCTGCTCACCGAGCTCAAAAAGGTTGTCGCGGAACGCGAACCGGCCCCGGCGCGCACACGGTTCGCGTGGCGGCTCGCGCTCGTGCCCGCGGCTGTGGTGGCGGTGACCGCGATGGTGCTTGTGCCCCATGACGCGCCGGCCTACGCCGTGCAACGACAGCCCGACGACACGATCCGGGTGGAGATCACGCGGCTGGACGACGCCTCCGGGCTCAAGCGCAGCCTTGAGCGGGCGGGGATTCCGGCCGTTGTCGACTATCTGCCACCGGGCAAGACGTGCAAAAAGCCCCGATTCCGCGAGGCGACCGGCGGTTATCCGTCCACAATGGAGTTGCGCAGCGGGCCTGTGGCCATCTTCACCTTCCACCCCAACGAATTCGCGGGCGGGAAGGCGTTGGTGCTCCAGACTTCGGGTGGGGAGGGTGTCGCCAGCCTTGAGGCGAGCATCGCCGACGGCCCGGTCGCACCCTGCGAGCCGGTTGACGCGGGAGCGGGCCGATGAACCGCCACGCGCTCGCCATCGTGCTCACCATCGCGCTCGTGGCCGGCACAGGGTTCGCCGCCGAACCACGCGAACACCAGCTGACGATTGTCGTGCTCGGCCGGGACGGCAAACCGGCCGGCGACCACCGACTGTTCCTTGCCGGCTACGACACCGGCGCGGAGCAGACGCCGAGCGATCCGAGCGGACGGGTACGCATCACGACTCCCCGCGGCCGCTATTACCTGCACGCAACGATCGAGTCCGGCGAGCGCACCGACCGGGTGACCGCGCCATGGCTCGCGGTCCACCGCGACACCACCATCACCCTCGACGCCCGCACCACAGGGCCCATCGACGTCACCGTGCCACACCGCGGGGCCAAGCTGTTCAACGGCGTCATCGGCGGCGACATGATCACACGCACCGGAGTCCCTCGCGTCATCATCCCCGGCCTGCCGCTACAGGACTTCGCGCGCGTGGGCACGGCTCAGGTTGGGCCGGACGCTCCGGCGGGCAGGTTCGTCGGCTCGATGCAGGTCACGCTGGCCAAACCGGACCCGGACGGCGGTTTCCTCGACTCGCCCTACTCCTACACGCTGGCGTGGTTCACGCCGGGCCGGCCCTACACCGGCTCCCGCGCGGTCGGCCGCGAGCAGCTGGCCGAGGTCCGGACCAGCCACCGGCCGCTGGGCGGGCACACGCGGGCCGACAAGCTCGCGCTCGCTGCGCACTCCCGCCAACCGCAGGCCCGGATTCCGTTCGGCGCACCGCTGCCCGTGCGCCTGCCGGGCGTGCGCACGGAGTACTACACGACGACGGGTGTCGAGTGGATGATCGGGCTGGAGCCGGAGTTCGACCCGCAGAACCCGCCGAGCTGGGCTCAGCAGGCAGTCGCGCGCCGGTACGAGGCTGGGCAACGCTATAGCGAGACGTGGAACGGCGGGGGCGTGTTCGGGCCGTCGCTGCCGCCGGCCGACCCGCCCGGCTATGCCAAGGCGGGGCCGAATGGCTTGAGCATCAGGGTGCCGATGCACGGCACCGCGCCCGATGTCATGGGCTTCATCACGGCTGACCGGGCGCTAACGGCGGTACGCCATAACGGGTTGGAAGTTTGCATCTCAGATCGGGCGGGTTCATGCTACGCGGAGGGTGCGCCCAGGCCCGGCGTCTACCGGATGAGCACCGAGGTCGAGCAGAGTCAGACCCCGTTCTCGCCGAAAATCGTTGCCACGTGGACGTTCCGCTACGACGGCGGGGACACCACGGTGGCGCTGCCGATTCAGGTGATCCGGTTCGATCCAGCCGATCGGCTGAACATTACCGTGCAACGCAATCCGGGCGCGGCCCACGCCGCCGTCGTCGATTCGCACGTCGAGGTGTCCTATGACGACGGTGTGACCTGGCAGCACGAGCTGACGAAGCCGCACGATGGGTGGGTTTCCTTGCGCGGCAGGGTGGTCGACAGCGCGGGCAACACCGCCGAGCTGACGGTCATCCGGGCATACCGGGCCTCAAGCGTGTGATCGTAGGATCTCCATATGAAGCTGGCTCGATTCCTTCTCACGGCCGTGTGCAGTGTCGCACTGGCGGTCGTGGCCGCTCCCGCGCCGGCGTTGGCGTATCCGCCCGCCGCGTGCCCGTTCACCAACACGCTGTGCCTGTTTGACCAACCCAACTATGGCGGCAACCGGTTCACGGTGTCGTCGATCACGGGCGGCCCGGTGTGCGTCGACCTCGTCGCGCACGGCTGGGGCGGCCGCGCCCGCTCGGCGATCAACACCCACTACCAGGCCGCGGACCTGTACGGCGGCACGGACTGCACCGGCTCCTGGATGTTCATGTACGGCAGGACCGGCTACGGCTCGATCTGGGTCTATCCCAACAGCGTGCGGGTGCACTGACCGATCTCGCGTCGGTTGTCGGACCGTACAGCCGACGCAATGGCGACAATCGCCCGGCGCGGATTCCGGCACGCTGCTGGTGTGGCCGGTCCGCTCACCCCCGACGAGAGCGCCGAGCTGCTCGCGGCCGCGTACGGGCTCACCGACGCCGGCCTGGCCGACCAGGTGCACGAGGCCACCGGCGGGCACGCGGGCCTGATCCGGCGATACGGTGAAAGGCTTGCCGCGCAAGGGATCGCGCACGGACCGCTGCCCGCCCGGCTCGCCTCGGCCGTGACGGCCGAGCTGCTGTCGAGGCTGCCGGGCCGTGCGCGACGCATGCTGGCCGAGCTGTCGGGGCTCGCCCCGCTCAGCGACGAGCTGTGCACGGCACTCGGATTTGGACCGTCCCTGCACCAGATCGAGGAGCTGCTGTGCGACGGCGCGGTGATCCCGGTCGTGGCACGGTCGGTGCGCTTGGGCAAGCCGCCCGCGATCGGCACGCTGGTGCGCGCCGGGCGGTGGTATGAGGAGCAGGGCCTGATCGCCTCCGCCGTGCGCGCCTACGCGTCCGCCGGTGAGGAGGCGCAATGGCTGCGCCTGCTCGACACGCACGGCCAGGCGCTGCTGCCGACCGGCCACGCGGGCCTGATCGTGGAGCTGCTGGGCGCGCTGCCACCCGCCGCACGCTCCCGAAGCAGGCAACTCCTGCTCGGCGACGCGCTGTGCATGACCGGCGCGGTGATCAGCGCGGGCAACGCCTACAGCCTGGTCGCCGACGCCGAACGGGAGTGGGATGCGGCCCTCGCGCTGCGCATGGGCACCGTGCACAACCTGCGCGGCGACCCGTGGAACGCCATCAAGGCGTTCGACCGCGCACCTCCCACCGCAGCGTCCACATCGGGCAGAGCGAGCGCATATTTGCAGCTCGGCGACGTGGCCACGGCCACCTCGCTGGCCGAGGAGGCCGTGCGGATGGCGACGGACGACGGGGACGACTTCGCACTTGCGGGCGCCTATGTGGCCCTCGCCCTGTGCCGGACCGTGTCGGGCGGTGCGGCCGACCTGTTCGCGCGGGCACTCGAAATCACCGAGCGGTCGGGCGATGTCGTGCTGCGGGCCCGGATCCTGAGCCACCGGGCTTACCAGCTGCTGTGCGAGTCGCGGTACCGAGAGGCGCTGCAGGCTGCCCGGCGCACCTACCAATGCGCCGGGCACCCCAACCTGCGCGTCATCGCGCTGTGCCACGAGGGTGACGCGCTGACCATGCTGGGCCGGTTCGACGAGGCGATGAGGCAGTACGAGCGGGCGGCCGCGCTGTGCCGCCGGATGGGTGCACGCCGCCCGGCCGCCGCCGAGCTCGGGATGGCCGAGGTCTACCGCCGACGGGGGTGGCTCGACCACGCCCGAGGCGCATACGAGACAGCCGCGCGGCTGGCCGAGGAGGACGGCAACCTGCGGATTCGCGTCGCCGCGCTGGCCGGCCTGGCCCGCACGCTGCTCGACACCGACCCGGCGGCGGCCCGTGCGGCC
>NZ_QJUG01000252.1 GCF_003426775.1 Allorhizocola rhizosphaerae
CGGCCCGGGTCCGGCGTGCGCGAGGCCGGGCCGTCGTGCCGCATCCACCGACCGTGCGCCGAGCACCGGCTGCCGCCCGCCCGCTTCGACCCGCCGCCGGTGGGGCTGTGCCTGCCGTGTTGCCTCCGGGTGGGGCTGTGCCTGCCGTGCTGCCTCCGGGCGGGGCTGTGCCCGCCGCTCTGCCTCCCGGCGGGGCTGCAGTGCGCGCTCTGTCGTCTGCTGGACGGGCCGCTGCCACCCCTCGACGCGCTACGTCCGCCCACCTTGAACCGGTCCCCCGTAGCGTGTCGCCGGTTGCGCCGTCGTCATCTGGCTGGGCGGGGCATGGGTTTCCGCCAGCAGGGTCAAGTCCGCCCGGCGCGGGTGAACCGCCTTCCAAGGATTCCGGCGCGGAGGATTCGTCGACCGATTGGGCCAGCGGCACCACTGCCGTGCTTCCCAGTGTGCCTACAGAAGCGTTTGATGGGAGTCGGATGTCGCCCGTTGTGTCGGGCGCACCGGGCGATCAGCGCCCTGACACACCCGAATCGCGGAGCACCTACGGGATTGGCTGGGCCGCGAGTTCGCGTGCTGACACGGCTTTCTCCGGCATGCCTTCGGCGGGAGGCCCGGGATTGTCCCGGGGCGCTGTGCCACGGGTGGAATGGGCCGAGGATCAGTCGGTTGGGCCACTGCCGCCGGCTGCTCACGTGTCGGGTGAGGACGAGCCAGACAGTCCGTCCAATGTGGAGTCAGCCCGGCCGGTGAGTCCGGGGGGAGGGCTCGGGTCGGTGGAGCAGCGGGCGCGGCAGTCCGCGGCTCGCCGCTATCAGTGACCCGCCGTGGCTGCCTGAGGGTGTGGCGGTTTGTGGTTGGCCGCTTGCGGTGGCGGGTGGCTGGGTGAGCGTGTGGCGGGTCGTTATAGGTGGCCCGGCGCTGTGTCATGTGTGGCGGTCTCTGGCCGGCCGCCGGTGACGGGGGGCTGCGTCAGGAGGTCGCTCTGCGACTTGCTGCTACTGACGACGGGTGTGTGCGGCAGTGCGGCGATGAACTGGTCGACAAGCGTGATTTGGCGGGTGGGAGGGTAGCGGGCCGGGTCGACCAGGGCCTGGACCACCAGGCCGTGCGCGAAGGCGGCGGCTGAGGCCACCAGGTCGTCCGGGTCGGCGGCCGGGTGGAGCTCGTCGCGCTCCTGGGCGGCAACGACATGTGAGCGGAGCCGGGAACGCCAGCGCTCGTAGCGTTTTACCTCGAACTCGCCGAGCTCCGGATCAGTCAGCGCGGCCGCCCAGAAGCTCACCCACACGCGGTTCATCGCGGCGGTATCGGGCGTGAGCGGCAGCACGTCCAACAGCGCGGCGTGCAGGGCGGGCAAACCGGGTGCGGAGGCGGCGTGGCGCTGGCGGGTTTGGCTGTGCTCCTCGGCGACCTCCAGGGCGTGCCTGATCAAAGCCTGCTTGCTGGGGAAATAGTGGGTCAGCAGGCCGGTCGAGGCACCGAGCTCGGCGGCCACGGCGCGCAGGGTGAGGCCGCCGAAGCCGTGCTCGGCCAGGACGCGCCAGACGGCCTGGGAGACGTCTCGGCGCCGGGCAACGTGGTCACCGCGTGCGGGCATGCGGCTAGGATACATAACAAACGTTTGGTATGTATCCGAGGGAGAGCCATGCTCGTATATCCATTGACCGAAAACGCCGAGCTGCGGGCGCTGGAGCCGTGGCGCGCGGACGAGTTCGCGGACTACATCGCGCGCGACCGGGAACACCTGGCACCCTGGTTACCCTGGGCGCAGGCCTTGACCGATGTGGACAGTACCCGCGCCTGGCTGCAGCGCTACGCCGACTCCACCGCGCAGGACATGGGCCGGATCTACGGCATCTGGCTCGACGGACGGCTGGTCGGCGGCACGCTCTTCCGAGTGTTCGACGTGCGCGCCAGCACCGCCGAGATCGGCGTCTGGCTGTCGGCCGAAGCGGGCGGGCGTGGCCTGATCACGCTCGCGGCCCGGCGGATGATCGACTGGGTGTTCCGGGAGCGCAAGCTTCACCGGGTCGAATGGCGTTGCACGCCAACGAATCAGCGCAGTCAGGCGGTGGCCAAACGGCTCGGCATGACGCTCGACGGGGTCTTGCGCGGGGCCTTCCCGCACAACGGGGTCCACCACGATGTGCAGGTGTGGTCGCTGCTCGCGAGCGAATGGCAGGATCTCGAGGATCGCTAGGCCCCCCGGGTACGCCAAAAGCCCGGCCCTCGGGACAGGGTCGGGCTTAGCGTTGACCGCCGGCGTCGGGGAGGAACCGAGCCGGGTGCTCAGCTTGCGCTGGAGAGCGAAGCCAGCTTCTTGGCGATGGCCGACTTGCGGTTGGCCGCCTGGTTCTTGTGGATGACGCCCTTGGAAACGGCCTTGTCCAGCTTGCGCGAAGCGTCGCGCATGAGCGTGGTCGCGGTCTCCAGGTCAGCGGTCACGCTGGCCTCATGGAACTTGCGGACCGCGGTCTTGAGCGCTGACTTGACCGACTTGTTGCGCAAGCGGCGCTTCTCGTTCTGCTTGTTGCGCTTGATCTGAGACTTGATGTTCGCCACGCGACAGCCTTCGTCCTGCTCGGAATTGATGGGATTGCCTGAATGCTTGGGGTGCGTCCGCTGCCGCCGGGCAACAGTCGCGACGTGCCAGATTACCAGGCCGCCCGAAAGAAGGCCAAAACTGCCCCAGGGATCGCCCAGGGAGCGGCTCGTGATGGCCGAGAGTGCCGCATCCAGGGTGCCGGGTGGGAGGCGCGCGGTGGTCGATGAATTGCGAGGTCGAGCCCGCTGACCTCGGCCCGAAATGAGCTGGGAGACGGTGTCAACCGCCGGGTCGACCACGTTGTCGAGGTGCAAATCACAGGGCATAAGCGTGGCGGCGTCCCGGGTGAGTTCCTCGAAGCGCTGCTCCAGGGCGGCGTGCTTGGCCCGGCGTGCTTGGCCCGGTGAGGGTGGCTGAAAACGGCCGTGCGCATTTCTCAGGTCGTATCCAGATCACAGCTACAACCAGCCGCGAGAGCCGCGTCGAGTTCGGCCGGGTCCCACGGCGGGCCGGGCGTCCGGGCTGCTTCGATGGCCTGCGGGCAGAGGGCGAAGTGAATACCACTCGGCGATCATTGTGCCAGCTCGGCGGCCCCAACGAAGTAACTCGTCCTATCGGCGGTGAAGCCCGTGCGCGTGGCCGAGACGCGGGCCACACCCGCGCCGAGGTGGGTGGCTAGCGGCGACGGGAAGTCGCCTGGCAGCGAACCCGCGAAGGACGCACCGAGGTCCGGTCATAAGGGACAGGCGGTGGCAGAACCGTGGGCATCTGCTCGATGGTGCCGCCTCCCGCCGCCGTCGGCATGGGAATATTGGGTGTCACCCACTTCTGATTGAGAAACGGACGACCGTGATCCAGCCTGGCGCGACCGACCCCGCCGCGATTCGCAATTTCTGCATCATCGCGCACATCGACCACGGCAAATCTACCCTGGCCGACCGGATGCTGCAGCTGACCGAGGTGGTCGACCCTCGGCTGATGCGCGCGCAATACCTGGATCGCATGGACATCGAGCGTGAGCGCGGCATCACGATCAAGAGCCAGGCCGTGCGCATGCCGTGGAAGGTCCGCGAGGGCGAGCGCGCCGGCTCCCAGGCCGTGCTCAACATGATCGACACGCCGGGGCACGTCGACTTCACCTACGAGGTGTCGCGCAGCCTGGCCGCCTGTGAGGGGGCCGTGCTGCTGGTCGACGCCGCGCAGGGGATCGAGGCCCAGACATTGGCCAACCTCTACCTGGCCCTCGAAAACAACCTCACGATCATCCCCGTACTGAATAAAATTGATCTTCCTGCGGCGCAGCCGGACAAGTACGCCGAGGAGCTTGCCCACCTCATCGGCTGCGAGCCCGAGGACTGCCACCGGGTTTCCGGCAAGACCGGTGAGGGCGTGCCACACCTGCTCGACGAGATCGTCCGCAAGTTCCCGCCGCCGGTCGGCGAGGCCGACGCGCCCGCGCGGGCGATGATTTTCGACTCCGTGTACGACATCTATCGCGGCGTCGTCACGTATGTGCGTGTCATCGACGGCCGGATCGAGGCCCGCGACCGGATCAAGATGATGTCCACGGGTGCCGTGCACGAGCTGCTCGAGCTCGGCGTCATCTCACCCGAGCCGGTCAAGTCCAAGGCGATCGGCGTCGGCGAGGTGGGCTATCTGATCACAGGCGTGAAGGACGTGCGCCAGTCGCGGGTCGGCGACACGGTCACCATCAACTCGCGCCCGGCCAAGCAAGCCCTTGGGGGATATAAGGATCCCAAGCCGATGGTCTATTCCGGACTGTACCCGTTGGACGGTTCGGAATACCCCGATCTGCGCGAGGCGCTCGACAAACTCAAGCTCAACGATGCCGCGCTCGTCTACGAGCCCGAGTCGTCGGCCGCGCTCGGCTTCGGTTTCCGCTGCGGTTTCCTGGGTCTGCTCCACCTGGAGATCATCCGTGAGCGGCTGGAACGAGAGTTCAACCTGGACCTGATCTCGACCGCGCCCAACGTCGTCTACCGCGTGCTGATGGAGGACGGCGAGGAGGTCGTGGTCACCAACCCCAGCGAATACCCGACCGGCAAGGTGGGCGAGGTCTACGAGCCGACCGTGCGCGCGACCGTGCTGACGCCCAACGACTTCGTGGGCGCGGTGATGGAGCTGTGCCAGGGCCGCCGCGGATCCCTGCGCGGCATGGACTATCTGTCGGCCGACCGGGTCGAGCTGCGCTACAGCATGCCGCTGGGCGAGATCATCTTCGACTTCTTCGACCAGCTCAAGTCGCGTACCAAGGGCTACGCGAGCCTGGACTACGAGCCGAGCGGCGAGCAGGCGGCCGAACTGGTGAAGGTGGACATCCTGCTGCAGGGCGAGCCGGTGGACGCGTTCTCGGCCATCGTGCACAAGGACAAGGCCTATCAATACGGCACCACCATCGCGGCCAAGCTGCGCGAGCTGATCCCGCGGCAGCAGTTCGAGGTGCCCATCCAGGCGGCCATCGGCTCGCGCGTCATCGCCCGCGAGACCATCCGCGCCATCCGCAAGGACGTGCTCGCCAAGTGCTACGGCGGCGACATCACGCGCAAGCGCAAGCTGCTGGAGAAGCAAAAAGAGGGCAAGAAGCGGATGAAGATGGTGGGCCGGGTGGAGGTGCCGCAGGAGGCGTTCATCGCCGCGCTGTCCACATCGGAGTCCGCGGGCGACAAGGGCAAGAAGTGAGCCGGAGCTTGCGCACTCAGCGCCGCCCTTACTGCGGCCGTGCAAAGCCCATGGTGGCGTGGTGAGCTTCTGTTCCCGTTGCGGTGCCGGCAAAACCGGCTCCGCGTGCGGCGGTTGTGGCTATCAGACGTTCCTCAACCCGCGCCCGACAGCCGGGCTGGTCGTGCTCGACGAGCATGACCGCGTCCTGCTGCTCAAGCGCGCCCGCCCGCCTCAGGCCGGTCTGTGGGAGCTGCCCGGCGGGTTCTGCGACGGCTGGGAGGAGCCGGTGGACGCGGCGTTGCGCGAGGGCCGGGAGGAGCTCGGCGTGGATGTCGTGTTAGGACCGTTCGTCGGCATGTACATCGGCGGATACGCCTTCCAGGGGGAGGTCATCCCGGTGCTGGACTGCTTTTGGCTTGCCACGCTTGAGGATCCGGGCGCGATCGTGGTCGATCCCGAGGAGAGCGTCGAGTGGGCCTGGTTTCCGCTGCACGACCCGCCGCCGCTGGCATTCAGCACGATGATTCGCGCGCTACAGAACGTGGCGCTCGCCAAAGGTCAGCGTTAGGGCTCGATCCGAGTCTGGCTTGCCACCATTGGGCGCACGATGGTGGCAAGCCAGACTCCGGCTCTGGTGCTGTGTGCCGACTCCCCGCTCAGCATTGAATATCTTTGATCACAAAGCTTTGCCGACGAACGGAAGCTGGTAGATCATGTCGTTCAGCGCGTGGGTGCCCACGGCGTCCCAGCCGAGCAGCGTCACCAGCGACGGGGTCACCTTCGCCTTGTCGGTCGCGCGCGGTGCGAGTGCGCGCCTGTTCGAAAGCGGTGCGATGGCGGCTTCGGTCGGCTGGCTTGCCGTCTCTCCGCCTAGGAGCGTCTGGCCCAGTTTGCCGACGGTGGGCAGGCTCCCCAGCACGGGTGGCGATGCCTTGCCGGGATCCTGGTTCAGGACTGGTTCCACCACATCGGTGACCGGCGGCATGCCGCTGAGCGTGTTGAGGCTGAGTCCGTCAGCAAGCAGATCGCCCAGGACGGGCACGCCTCGCAGGGTGTCGACGCCCAGGATCTCCATCCGGCCTATCGGGCCGAACAGGCCACCGACCAACGGTTTCCCGTAGGCGACTATCCGCCGCTCCACGCGGGTTTCTTCGCCGTCGCTCGTGTCGTGCACCGGCTCTTCTTGAGCCACAGCCTGACGCCAGTCCATGAGGTAGTCGTCTCGGGCGCCCGGGTACTCGATTTGCGGCGAATCAACGGTGGCGGCCCTGGACCGGCGATCTCCGTCGTCGTCCGAATCACCTGAGAAGCCGGCCATGAACGAGCCCACCGGCCCGTCACCGCCGATCAGGTTTCCAAGCGGGCCGTCACTGTCCATGAAGTTTCTCAGCACGGGGCCGCCGGGAAGCCCTTTGAGCAGGTCGGCCAGGCCATCGGCGCTATCCTTGCCGCCGAAGAAGCCGGGAAGCAGTTCAGTCCTGCCCGCCCCGGCGTCGCTCGCCTTCGGAGCGATATTGCGATCTGCCTCGTCCGCGGGCGCGGCCTCCGCAACGCCGCTGGCCAGCAGAAAAACCCCACTCGCGACACCGACGGCACAGAAAAGTTGTCTGTTCATGTCCATCCATTCCATCTCTCGACGGTCGATGTATCCGTCCGATAGGAGCGCGTCTATTTACAGCCGCTCGACCTTCCTCGTAAGAAACAGCAAGGGGGCCATGATCCGCCATGGCCCCCTCACCGCGCTGTTGGAAAATTCGGCGCGGACGCACTTCTACCTGGGCATCATCCGTGAGCGGATATCGTCAGAAGCAGCCTTCGTTGTTTATCGGCTTGTCGGACTGGATCTCCGCCATGGTCAGCAGAGTGATGACCTGAACGATCACATCGATCGGCGCGTCGATGGCGTCGTTGAGGACGGTGCCCGACAGGATGTTGAAGCCCGGGTAAATGTGGTTGGTGTAGCAGATGTCGCCGTGATCGTCGTCCTTGCCGTCGTTGTACCAGCCGTGCACGTGGTCGTAGTGCGGCTTCACGACAGAGGATGCCGTGTGGCCGACCGACGAGTGCCGGCTGACCTCGGGGGTGGCGTTGGCGGGGCTGGCCATGAGGGCAGCGCCACCCGCGGCGAGGGCGATGGCCGGAACGATTGCGAGTTTCATACTTGTCCTTTCCTTTTTGCTTGTCGACTAGGACAAATCACCCAACGATCGCGTCAGACCCTGGTTACGTCGCGTAATTGCTCCTGGTGTTGGTCGGAGCCAATGAAACAGGGCCCGGCAGAAGCCGGGCCCTGTGCTGTCTCAGCCGTCGCGAAATCAGCGCAGCCAAGGAACCGAACGGTCGAGCAGGCCGCGCGACCTGAGCTCCTTGCGCAGCGGAATCTCCTCGTCGATGAACCCGTCCCAGTTGATGCCCCAGTAGTTGGCCGTGTGCGTCGCCTCGCCCAGCAGCTGCCGCTGCACCGGCGTGCGGTTGGCCCACCACTGGCCGGTCTTGTCGATCGGCATGTCGTCAAGCGGGCGGATCCAGCGGTAGGTGTAGCCGATGAACAGCATCTTGCGCGTGATCGTCGACAGGTTGGTCGAGCGGGAGTGCCACAGCCTGCGGTCGAAGATGAACGCGTCACCGGGGTTGGCCGTGATCTCGACTGTGCCCTCCGGGTCGGGGTTGTGCACGGACGTGTCGGCCGGGCGGGCCATCGAGTTGCGCAGGTGCGAACCCGGGACGATCTTGGTGGCGCCGCGCCCCTTCTCCGCCAGGTCGGAGATCACATAGGCGATCTTCAGCGAAAACATGGGCCGGGGCAGGTCGGGATCCATGGTCTCGGGATCCGAGTTCTGCCGGTAGCCATCCTGGTGCCAACCCCAGTAGGGCTTCTCGGGCTCGAGCGCGGGCGGCGTGACGTCGAGGTGGTTGTGGTGGGTGTAGATGTTCCACCCCGCGAGGCCCCACATGTAGCGGAACACAGGCGGATGGGTCAACAGATCGCCGAACAGCTCATCCCGGTCAAGGAAGCCGAGCAGGTGCACCGTGCCGTCCTTGGTGCCGTTGCCGGCCGCGATCTCCTCCGCGTAGACGCGGTCTATGGCCGCTTCGAGCCGCTGGCGATGGTCCTCGGTGAGCACGTTGCGCAGCAAGAGGAAACCCTGGTCGAGGAACTCCTGCCGGTCGTCCGCGCTGATCGGGTCGTATGCGGAGACGGCGTGAGGGGTGATAGTCATGTCCTCCCCTGGGGGTGGTAGGCGCTAGAGGGTCCGATGATAACCCCGTCGGGTCAGGGCGAAAGCTCCGCTATCACCTCGCGCGCGCCCTCGGCCGCCTCGACCGGAACCCACTCGCCACGGGGAGTCCACTGCCGGTCGCCGAACGTGACCTTGGCGACACCGGTGGCCTCCGCCTGGGCCACGAACCAGTGCGCGACCTGCCAGCCGGTTGTCGGGTCGGTCACCGGTACCCGCAAGAAATTCTCTTCGGTTTGGAAAGAGCGCCCGAAATCGAGGCTGAAGCGCTCGCTCGCGGCGGCCGAGACGGCGGCCGCGCGGGCGGGTTCACACGAAAGTGCGCCCGGCGTCTTGCCCGCGAAGGCGGCGGCGAGGATCTGAGCGTCATCAGCCCATTTCTGGTACGCCTCCGGATAGGCGGAGCGCTGGACGGCCTGCGCGGCGTCGGTGACCCGCATCCGCTCCCAGCCCTTGACCTTCGTCAATGCCTTGTAGAACCGCTCGGCCGCGTATCGCTGGTCGAGGATCTGCTCGGCGGTGCCCCAGCCCTGACTCGGCCGCTGCTGGAACAGGCCGATCGAGTCGTGGTCGTTGCGCCGCCCCTGATGCTCCAGGTTGCGCAATTTGGACTCCTGCAGGGCGGCCGCGAGCGCGACCGTGATCGCCCGCTCGCCGGCCTTGCGGCGCAGGCCGACCGCGGCGATGGTGGCCGCATTGGACATCTGCTCGGCGTCGAGGCGCACGTCGTCGACGCGGCACGTGCCCGAGGGCACCTCTTCGGCGACATTGCGCGAAAACCATGTGCCGAGGCCGAAGACCACAGCCAGCAGCACCACCGCTATCACGAGCCCACGCCGACTCACGCCAAACACAGTAGCTCTAAGTGGCGGGAATCCAAGCAGGGTCGCGTTTCTCCCGAAATGCGGCGACCCCCTCCCGCCCCTCGGCCGAGCCGAAGAACTCCAGCGACAGCACGGCCAGGTCGTCGAGGTCGGCGAGGGTGGGCCGCTGTCTGAGCAGTTGCTTGGTCGCGGCCAGCGCCTGGGGCGCGCCGCGCACCAGCGAACCGCACCAGCTCTTGACCACGGTGTCGATCTTCTCCGGCCCGACCGCGACGTTGACCAGCCCGATCGCGGCCGCGCGGGTGCCGTCGAACACGTCGCCGGTCAGGTACAGCTCGGCGGCGGCGCGCGGCGACAGTCGCGGTAGGACGGTGGCCGAGATCAGCGACGGGATGACGCCGATGCGCACCTCCGAGAACGCGAACGTGGCCGCCTCCGCGCACACGGCCAGGTCGGCCGCGGCGATCAGGCCCAGGCCACCCGCGCGGGCGGGCCCGCGGACCGCGGCGATCACCGGTTTGGGGCACGTCGCGACCGCCCCGAGGAGAGAGCCGAGCAGGTTGGCCGGCATGTCACCGGTGCTCGCGGCCGCCGCGGTCTCGGTCAGGTCGGCGCCTGAGCAGAAGACCGGCCCGGTGTGGTCGAGCACGACCACGCGCACGCTCGGGTCCTGGCCTGCCGTGTGCAGGGCATCGATGAGGGTGGTCATCAGGGCGTTGGAGAGCGCGTTGCGGTTGTGCGGGCTGTCCAGGGTGAGTGTCGTGATCCCGCGCGCATGAGCGGCGTTGACGAACGGCATGTTGGCAGACTAGACGGTATGGCCGCTGCCCTGCCCGAAGGTGATCCCGTTCCGTCCGATGGCGCGCTGCCGAGTCCCGCGCTGGAGGGGCTGGGCGAGCGCGGCTTCGGCGTGTACATCCACGTGCCGTTTTGTGCGTCGCGGTGCGGTTACTGTGACTTCAACACGTACACCGCCAGTGAGTTGTCTTTTTCGGCTGGCGACTATGTCGACGCTGTGCTAGCGGAGATCAAACTGGCGTCCGGGATTCTGGCTCACCCGGTCGAAACCGTGTTCTTCGGTGGCGGGACGCCGACCCTGCTGCCCACCGACCAGCTGGCCCGCCTGCTCGACGCCGTGCGCGACACCTGGGGCCTGGCGCCCGGGGCCGAGGTCACGACTGAGGCCAATCCCGAGTCGGTCAGTCCCGCTTCGTTGAAGGCGCTGCGCGAGCACGGATTTACTCGGATCTCCCTGGGCATGCAGTCGGCGGCGCCCGGTGTGCTGCGCATCCTCGACCGGCAACACACCCCGGGGCGGGCGATCGCGGCGGTCGAGGAAGCCCGTACCGCCGGATTTAAAAACATCAATTTAGACCTCATCTATGGTACCCCTGGCGAGAGTGCGGCCGACTTCGAAAGCTCGCTGGAGCTGGCGATCGGGTCGGGCGCCGACCACGTCAGCGCCTATTCGCTGATTGTCGAGGACGGCACGCGGCTGGCCGCCCGCATCGATCGGGGTGAGATCGCGCAGCCGTCCGACGACGTGGCCGCCGACCGCTACCTGGCTGCGGAGGCACGCCTGAGCGCGGCCGGGTTCGAGTGGTACGAGGTGTCCAACTGGGCCCGCTTTGAGCAGGCTCGATGCCGGCACAACCTGCTGTACTGGCGCGGTGGCGACTGGTGGGGGTTCGGGCCCGGCGCGCACAGCCACGTCGGCGGCGTGCGGTGGTGGAACGTCAAGCACCCGCGCACCTATGGGCAGCGCCTGGCATCGGGCGTATCACCCGGCCACGGCCGCGAGATCCTCACCGCCTCGGAGCGCCGCGACGAGCACGTGATGCTTGCCATGCGCCTGGCTTCGGGCCTCCCGCTGGACGAGATCGACGTCTCCAAGGTCGAGGATGGACTGCTCGACGTGAGAGGCGGCCGGGCAACGCTGACGCTGCGCGGCCGCCTTCTGGCAGATGCGGTGATCAGATCGCTTCTTACTTAATGATGTTGGGCGCCATCGGATACTTGTAGAGGCTTCCCTCGTTGGCCTTGATGCCGGCGATGACCCCGAAGATCGTGCCCATCAGCCACGCGATCACCAGCGGGATGAAGCCGATGATGATGCAGAGCAGGACCGTCCCGACGACGGCGACC
>NZ_QJUG01000253.1 GCF_003426775.1 Allorhizocola rhizosphaerae
CGCGCCGCGATCGCCGCCTTCTCCGCCCGGTGGCGCACCGACTTCGCGGCGAACCCCGGTTCCTCGGTCGAGCCGGGCCGCACCGCCGTCGCCCCGCCGTGCACCTTGTCCACGAGGCCCTGCTCGGCCAGCGCCTCAAGGTCGCGGCGGATCGTCATGTCGGACACGCCGAACTCGGCCACGAGATCGCTGACCCGCACGCCCCCGTGCTGCCGGACCCGGTCGAGGATGGCGGCCTGCCGTTGCTGAGCTAACACGTGCCCACCATAATCCTTTGGATTGGGCCGGGCGGGCGCTGGAGGGATGGCTTGCGGCTTCCCCGGCGGAGCGGGCGGAGTGTTACTTGGAATGCCCTTGCCGCAGCCACACGGCCACGCGGCCACACGGCCTAGCGGGCGGCCGCGGCGAGACGCCCGCCGCCATGAGGCACTGAGGGGCTGCGGCATGCGTGAGATCGTCATCGACCTCGGGGAAGAGTGGGCGCCGCCGGCGTCCGCCCCCCGTCCCGGCCGCCGGTCCAAGCCCGCGTTCCTCGTCCTGCTGCTGCTCCCGTTGGTGCTCGCCGGTTCGCCCGGTGTCCCGCCGGCGCCGAGCGTGACCGAGCTGGGCCTGCTCGCGGTGCCCGACACCGGCGGTGAACGGGTCGTCTTCGACGACATCATCGTTGTGGCAACCCACTTCGGCTGGGTGTCCGCGTTCGAGCTGAACGGGCGGCCGCGGTGGCGCGCTCAGATCGATGCGACGACCGACGTGCTGAGCATCCAGCGGGCCGGCGGGCTCGTCCACGTGACCGCCGACAGCGCGGGGCAGACGACGACGATCGGGTTCGACCCGGCCACCGGGCGGCAGGAGTGGAGTGCACCCGGTCAACTGTCGGTTGTGGACGATGCGGCCGTGCTCGTGAACCGGCCGCACAGCGTGAACGTGTTCGACGCCGCGACGCTGCGGGAGCGCTGGTCGGCCGGTGCCATTGCGGCGCAACCGTTTCCCGACAGCGGGAGCATCTTGGTGCTCACCGGCGATGGCGAGATCAGCGAGCGCAAGCTGAGCACGGGCGCGGTGATCGCAACGGCCCGGGTGACCCTGCCCGACAAGCCCCGGCTGCTGGTCGGTCGCGATCGGATAGTCATCCGCGGCAGGCTCGACAGCGTGTGGCTCGACCGGGCCACGCTGCGGCCCGCCTCCCCCACGGTGAACTGGAGCCAGTGGCGCGACTGCGGCCCGGTGATCTGCGCGCGCATCGAGGACGGCGAGCGCACGCTGATCGTCGACCCGCGCGGCGGGCAGGTGCTGCGGGCGCTGCCCGAGGGCAACGCGGCCGTGGCCACCCCGGCGGGGCTCATGGTGCTGGCCGACGGCTCGGACGGTTCACCGGCGGTGGAGACCCTCGATCCGATCAGCGGGCGGCGACGGATTCCGCTGTCGGGGTGGTACACGGTGTCCGGCAACGCGTCGGGCAGCGTGCCGCCGCTGTTGGTGTGGCCCACGCATGGCCGGTCCTATCTGGCGCAGTTGCGTCCCGACGGGCTGCTGATCATCGCCAGCGTGCCGCACGAGCTGTCCGAGTGCCTGTACGAGCGGCACCTGCTGCTTTGTTCCACATCCCAGGGCCGGCTGGGGCTGTGGCGGGTACGTTCAGGAAATGGGGCATGACCATCCACATCCGGAAATTCCGCCCGCACCGCCGCGCGTGCGGCGCATCATCGCGGCCATCCTCGTGCCCCTCGTCGTGGCCACCGCTGTCGGGCTGATCGCGCTCTGGCCCGGCCCGGTGAGCCGCCAGGCCACCCAGCCCGGAATCCTGCACGGCACGGTCGAGTCGACAACCCCGCCGTGTCCCGTCGGGACACCCGCGACGCCGGGCGGGCCGTGCGGCACGGCGCGCGTGCGGATCGGCGACCAGGTGGTCGACGCGACCGTGCCGTCGGGCCAGACCGCGCCCTCGCTCGGCGTGGGCGACCGGGTCGTGGTGCGAGGCGGGGACGGGCGCTACGCCGTCGTCGACCACGACCGGTCGCGCGGGCTGCTGATCCTGGTCGCGCTGTTCGCGGCGGCGGTCATCGGGTTCGCCCGCTGGCGCGGGCTGACCAGCCTGGTGGGCCTGGCCGTCTCGTTTGGACTGTTGCTCGCGTTCGTGTTGCCGGCGATCCAGCAGGGGTCACCGCCACTGTTGGTAGCGATCGTGGGCGCGGCGGCCATCATGTTCGCGGTCATCTATCTCACACACGGCGTGAGCGTCTCGACCTCGGTGGCGGTGCTCGGGACCCTGGGCGCGCTCGTGCTGACCGGGGTGCTGGGACTGTTCGTCACGGACGCGCTGCGCCTGACCGGCGGGGGCACCGAGGAGGCGGCGATCCTGACCAATGTGCTGTCCGGAGTGGATCTGCGCGGGCTGCTGCTCGCCGGGATCATCATCGGCACGCTGGGCGTGCTCGACGACGTGACCGTCACCCAGACCGCGATCGTCAACGAGCTGGCGCTGGCCGACCCGACCCTGCCCGCACGCCGGCTCTACACGTCGGCGCTGCGGGTCGGGCGGGCGCACGTGGCGGCGGTCGTCAACACCATCATCCTGGCGTACGCGGGTGCGTCGCTGCCGCTCATGCTCCTGATCGTGGTGGGTGGCACGGGCGCCATGGACGTGGTGACCACGCAGGCGATCTCGGCCGAGATCGTGCGCGGCATCGTCGGCACGCTGGGCCTGATCGCCGCCGTGCCGATCACCACGGCCCTGGCCGCATGGATCACGACCAAACGCCGGACTTAGCACCTTATCGGGGTTAACGTGCTGATATGGAGGACGAAGAAGACACCCGCTGGCCCGCGTTCGCGGGCATCATCACTACGCTGCTGGGCGTGTTCAACATCGTCGAGGGGCTCCTGACGATGTTCAACGAACGCTACGGCGGTCAATACGGCGGGTACTTCTTCTTCCTCAACCTGACCGGCTGGGGCGTGCTGCACCTGCTGCTGGGCCTGGTCCTGACGGCCGTCGGGGTGGTGCTGTTCGTCGGCCTCGAGTTCGAATATTCCGACTGGGCCAGCCCGGTCGCGGTCGGTCTCGCCGGCGCCTCCGCCATCTTCCAAATGATCTACGTGAACATGATCCCGACCTGGTCGCTGATCAACGTCGCCTTCGCCGTGCTCATCATCTATGCCCTCGTCGTCAAGGGCCGTGGCCGGGCTGCGCTGCTGCCACCCCTGCACGTCGAGCCGGTGACCCCCGAGCCCCCGCCCCGGGAAGACGACGACGAGCACGACCGCCCCTAGGCCATGGCGCGTCCAATGTGGATGCATAGCCGGCCGGCCTCACGGCCTGTTCCCCAGCCGTAGTTGAGCGCGTCCGCCGCGCGAATCGGGGCCGATCGGCTACCCCGAGGCGGTGGGCCGCCCGGCACGGGTCATCGTCGCAGCCAGCGGGCTCGGCCGGAACGCGTCTCGGTTTGGCTCTCGGTTCACCGGTCCTGCTGACCGTCCAGGTGACGCTCAAGGGCGTCCAAGTGCGTGCCCCACAACTGGCGATAGGGCGTGAGCCAGTCGTCGATCGCCCGGAACTGCTGGGCTTCGATGCGATAGATGCGCTGCTGCGCCTCGATCCGGCTGGAGACGAACCCGGCCTCGCGCAGCACCCGCAGATGCTTGGACATCGTGGGCTGACTGACCTCCAGCAGCTTGACCAGCTCAGTGACGCTGCTCTCCGACAGGCGCAGCCTATCCAGGATGCGGCGCCGGGTGGGCTCCGCGATCACTGCGAACACATCAACTGCCATGGAGCTAGTATGCCATTTCGGGCATATGCTCGTCAACGCCTATAAAGACGTGGACCTAGCGAAGCGGGATGTCCAACCAGAACAGTCCGGTGGACCCGACCGTGTCGAACGGGGTCGTTGTCGTCCAGGCAGAGTGCCGTCGGCGCGCTCGGGCCTGGTACGAAGGTGAGCTTGCGCGGCCCCTCCGATCCGCAAAAGCGTTGTCGCCGTTGGCAATCCAGACTCCGGCGTCGACCCGGCTGACCGAGGGAATCCACGCCGTCGGGCGACGCCGGCCGCATGCGACGGTCATGCGCGGAGGCGAGCAGGCCGCACCGGCAACACGCATTCATTCAGTTAGATAGAGCGCTTCAGCCGCGCGGGCCACCAGCGACGTAGATGACCTGACCGGTCACGAAGCCCGCGCCCTCGCTCACCAGAAACGAGATCGCGTGCGCCACATCGGCCGGATAGCCCACCCGGCGCACCGGTGTCTCAGCCGCCCGTGCCGCCTGGAACTCCTCGAAATCCACGCCCACCCGCGCTGCCGTGGCCGCGGTCATCTCGGTCACGATGAAGCCTGGCGCGACCGCGTTGGCCGTGACACCGAACGGGCCCAGCTCGATCGCGAGCGTCTTGGTGAACCCCTGCATGCCCGCCTTCGCGGCCGCGTAGTTGGCCTGGCCGCGGTTGCCAAGTGCCGACGTGCTCGACAGGTTCACGATTCGGCCGTACTTTTGCTCGACCATGTACTTCTGCGCGGCACGGCTGCACAGGAACGCGCCCCGCAGGTGCACCGCCATCACCGTGTCCCAGTCGTCGTCGGACATCTTGAACAGCAGGTTGTCGCGCAGCACGCCCGCGTTGTTCACCAGTGCGGCGGGCGGGCCGAGCTCGCCGGCGATCCGCTCGAACGCGGCCTCCACATCGGACGCCGACGACACGTCCGCGCCCACGGCAATCGCCCGCCCACCCTCGCGCGCGATGGTCGCGACCGTCTCGGCGCACTGCTCGGCCGTCAGGTCGACGGCCGCCACGGCGAACCCGTCGGCCGCGAGGCGCGCAGCCGTACCGGCGCCAATCCCCCGGCCCGCGCCGGTCACCACAGCAACTCTCATATGCTTCTGCTTCCTCCGCTACGCTCCAGGAGCCCCGGCCATCGATTTACTCGGGCAAGCCCTCGCTCATGTACGTGACCGTATCTTTTCGGTGACAGCACGGATGACACCGGGCGGCGGCCTGCGCGTTCCTCTACCGCATCCGTGCGTACATCGACCACCTGACCTTGCGGACAGGAACGTGGTCGCATGGGCGTGACGCGCAACGTAGCCGACTTCGCCCTATGGGAGTCGAGATCGCCGATCCTTGGCAGGCAGCCGCCAACGACGGTCAGTAGGCGCCGCGCGCGCGGAGGACGGCGCCGAGGGTCTTCCACATGATGAGCAGGTCGGTGGTGAGGCTCCAGTTTTCGACGTAGTACAGGTCGAGCCGGATGCCGTCCTCCCAGCTCAGGTCCGACCGGCCGCTGACCTGCCACAGGCCGGTGATGCCCGGTTTGACCAGCAGCCGCCGCGCCACGTCGCCGTCGTACTGCGCCACCTCGCTGGGCAGCGGCGGGCGCGGACCGACCAGGCTCATCGATCCGCCGAGCACATTGAACAATTGTGGCAACTCGTCCAGGGAGTATCGGCGCAGCACCCGCCCGACCCGGGTCACGCGTGGGTCATTGCGGATTTTGAACAGTAGCCCGTTGCCCTCGTTGAGCGCGGCCAGCTGCTCCACCATGCGGTCCGCACCGGTCACCATGGTGCGGAATTTGAACACGTCGAACTCCTCGCCGTCCTGCCCGACCCGCCGCTGTCTGAACAGGACGGGCCCACGGCTGGTGAGCTTGACGGCCAACGCGATCAGCAGCATCAGCGGGGACAGGATCAGCAGCCCCGCCATGGCGATGAGCCGGTCGGTGAGCCCCTTGACGATTTTGCCCCCGCCGGTGAAGTCGGGCGGTTCCACGTGGATGAGCGGCAGCCCGGCCACCGGGCGCGTGCGGATGCGTGGGCCCGCCACGTCGGTCAGCGCCGGCGCTACGACGAGGTCGATGCCGCTGCCTTCCAATTGCCAGCCGAGCCGGCGCAGGCGCGATGCGGTGAGCTCGGCCGAAGCGGTGACGGCGATGGTGTCGGCCCCGCTGGCCGTGGCCGCCTCGACGATGGTGCGGAACGAGCCCACGACGGGGATGTCGTTGAGATGCTGCGGTTGCGGTGTGGCAAGCGCGTGTGGGATGCATGCTCCCACAACCTGATAGCCGGTCCACGCCTCGCGCCGTAACTGGCGCACCAGCTCCATCACGTGCGGGACGTCACCGACGACCAGGACGCGGTGGGACCATCCCCGATGCGCGGCCCGTGCCTTATGTAAGGATCGGCGCGCGATCCAGCGCAACAGGAGCAATCCCCCGGTACCGATCAAAAACGCAAAAGCGAGGAAGAGCCGGGAAACGTCGCTGCGGAAGACATAGTCGGCGATGGCCAGCGTGCCTGCCAGGCGGAAGCTGGCCTGCAACACCTGGCGGTACTCCTCGGCGCCGTAGCCGAGCACCCGCGGGTCGTAGCACCGCATCCACCGAAGAGACAGCAACCACGCGACAACGATGAAAGGACCGATGATTTCGTATGGGGGAGCGTCACCGACCGGTCCGCTCGTGTCGGCGAACCGCGCGAAGTAGCCGCCGATCGTCGCCACAACGATGACCAACGTATCGACGAGCATAACCGTTCGGACATAGCTGCGGAGGCGTCTGCGGGTAAGGGACACCGCGGCTGTTGGCCCGCCCCATAATGTTGCGCTGACCTGCGCAGTTGTCATCCTTGCCCCCTGGTTAGACCACACCATATCTCCCCGGCTGTGCCATCCTTATTGCAGATCATCCAGCCACGGATCGTTCAGACGGAAAGCCGTCAGAGGACGTATCGGTTCGGTGGAGGGACGCGCAACAAATCGTTGGTCAAGCGGTGCGAATACGCAACGAATGACCCCTTACAAGCACGTGTCACGCGTAGTGGCCGCAATGCCAACCGAATTAGCGTTGACGCATGCAGAGGCGCTTCCTGATGTGTCGGCCGACATACTTTGCCGTCACCTACCGGATTAACCCGTGGATGGACCCGTCCGCTCCTTACGACACCTCCTTGGCCATCAGCCAGTGGGAGACATTGGTGCAAGCCTATGACCAGTTGGGGCACAAAGTCGAGTTCATCGATCCACTCCCGGGCTTGCCGGACATGGTGTTCGCCGCCAACGGCGGGACGGTCATCGACGGCAAGATGTATACGGCGCAGTTCCGGCACGCCGAGCGCGCCGACGAGGCCCCGGCATATCGAGACTGGGCGGAGCGCGCCGGCTTCGAGGTACAGGAAGCAAAGCACGTGAATGAAGGTGAGGGCGATCTTCTTCTCGCCGGTGAATTCCTTTTGGCCGGTACCGGTTTCCGCACCGCTCATGCGGCCCACCTCGAGGCGCAGGAGCTGTTCGGCCGCCCCGCGATCGCGCTGCAGCTGGTGGATCCGCGCTTCTACCACCTCGACACGGCCCTCACCGTGCTGTCGCAGAACAACATCGCCTATCTGCCCGAGGCGTTTTCGCCCGGCAGCCAGCAGATCCTGCGCAAGCTGTTCCCCGACGCGGTCATCGCCAACGAAGAGGACGGTGTCGTGTTAGGACTCAACGCCGTGTCCGACGGGCACAACGTCGTGCTGCCCGTGCAGGCGAAACATCTGCAGCAGGCGTTGAAGGATTCCGGATACAACCCAATCCCGGTGGACGTCTCCGAGTTGCGCCTCGCCGGTGGCGGGCCCAAGTGCTGCACCCTGGAGTTGCGGTCATGAAACTCACACCATCGTCGGTTGCCGACGCGCAGCGGTGGACCGCGCACAACTATCACCCGCTGCCGGTCGTCATCGCGTCGGCGGAGGGCTCGTGGGTGACGGACGTGGACGGAAAGCGTTACCTGGACTGCCTCGCCGGATACTCGGCGCTCAACTTCGGCCACCGCCACCCGGCGCTCATCGCGGCCGCGCACGCTCAGCTCGACCGGCTCACGCTGACCAGTCGCGCGTTCATTCACGACCACTTCGCGGAGTTCTGCCACCGGCTGGCCGAGCTCACCGGGCAGGATCTCGTGCTCCCGATGAACACGGGCGCCGAGGCGGTCGAGAGTGCCGTCAAGGTCGCGCGCAAGTGGGGATATCAGGTCAAGGGAGTGCCTGCGGGCAGGGCCCGGATCATCGTGGCGGCCAACAACTTCCACGGGCGCACGACCACCATCGTTTCGTTCTCGACCGACTCGGACGCGCGGGACGACTACGGCCCCTATACGCCGGGTTTTGCGGTCGTGCCGTTCGGGGATCTGGATGCGCTGGCCGACGCGATTGACGAGCACACGGTTGCCGTGCTGCTGGAGCCGATCCAAGGCGAGGCCGGGGTGATCGTGCCGCCGGATGGGTACCTGGCGGGTGTGCGTCAGTTGTGCACGGCCAACAACGTGCTGTTCCTGGCGGATGAGATCCAAAGCGGACTGGGGCGGACCGGCTACACGTTCGCGGTGGACCACGATGGCGTGCAGCCCGACATGCACATCCTGGGCAAGGCGCTCGGCGGCGGGATCGTGCCCGTGTCGGCGGTCGCGGCGTCGCGTTCCGTTTTGGGGGTGCTCAAGCCCGGACAGCACGGCTCGACGTTCGGCGGCAACCCGCTGGCGTGCGCCGTGGCGATTGAGGTCGTGAAGCTGCTCGAAAAGGGCGAATATCAGCAGCGGTCGGCGGAGCTGGGCGCGCTGATGCATGCACGGCTGAATTCGCTTGTGGGGCAAGGCATTACGGCCGTGCGGGGGCGCGGGCTGTGGGCGGGTGTGGACATCGACCCGTCGCTCATGACCGGGCGGCAGGCGGCGGAGGCACTGATGGCCCACGGCGTACTCGTCAAAGAGACGCATGGCTCCACGCTGCGCCTGGCACCCCCACTGGTCATCACTGAGCCCGAACTGGACTTCGCCCTCGACCGCCTGGAAACCACCCTCCACCAACCTTCCGGTCGATCATGAACTTAAGTCCATGTTCGGCGGCGTGTCGTCGCCATAACTTCATGGTCAACTGACCGAGGATCGTCAACTCGGGGTTGACGCTCGTCATGCCGTCAACTTAAGGTTGACGGCATGACACTCGATGAGCTGATCACACAGGTCAAGGGGAGGCACCCCGACGGCACAGCCCTCGATCACCTCGGCGAGGCATGCGCCCTCGCGGGCCACCTCGATGAGCTCGCCGATCACCTGGTCGGCCACTTCGTGGACCAGGCGCGGCGGGGCGGCGCGTCGTGGACGATGATCGGCCAGAGCATGGGCGTGACCAAGCAGGCCGCCCAGAAGCGGTTCGTGGCGGGGGAAAGCTCGCTCGACCGGTTCACCGATCGGGCCAAGATCGCCGTGCTGAAGGCGCAGAACGAGGCCCGCAACCGGGGCCATCAGGAGGTCACGAGCATGCACCTGGTGCTCGGCCTGTTGGCCGAGTGGGAAGGGCTCGCCGGGCAGGCCCTCGCTGCCGCCGGGCTTACCAAGGACGCGGTCGCGGAGGCGGCCGTGGCCGGGCTCCCGCCATCGGCAAAGCCCATCGCCCGTCACGTGCCTTACTCTGCTGGGCTGAAGAAGGTGCACGAGCTTGTCGTGCGCGAGGCGTTGCGCTTGGGGCACAACTATGTGGGCACGGAACACATCCTGCTCGGCTTGCTCGAAGCGCACGAAGAACCCGGCGCCCGGGCGCTCACCGAGCTTGGAGTCACCAAGGCTGGCGTCGAGGCCTGGACCCTTCAAGCGCTGGAACGGCTTAAGGCTGATAACACCCGGTGAAATGTCGGTGGCTGGGATTATCGTTCGAGGCATGGTTGATCGGCGGTGGATTCTTGGTTACCGGGTCCGCGCACAGCAGCTCGATCGGCCCGGCGGGGGCGCGCTCGACGACACCGCCGTCCTTGACGTCGGCGTGCAGGACACCGGGCCCGACGGGGGCATGTGGGCGCTGGCCATCCGCGGCATAGCGGCGGAGGCATTGGCTCCCCACGACTTGATCCTGCTGTGGACCCTGCGCGGCGCGCCACACCTCTATCGCCGGGCCGACACGAGCGCGATCATCGCGGCGGCCGAGCCCTATTCGGAGGCCGACGCGGGCAAGCGCATCTTCGACGCCGCCAAGCCGTTGAAGGCGGCCGGCCTCGGCAACCTGGAGGCGCTCGACGAGGCGGCCAAGCGGATGCGCGCCATCGTGACACGGCCCATGACCAAGGGCGATGTGTCGGCGCGCGTCGCGGCCGAGCTGCCGGCGCCCTATCTGCGGTTTTGCCGGGCGTGCAACGCCACCCATATGTTTGAGATGACCTTCCGGTTTGCGGCCACGCATGCCGGGCTGGAGCTGCAGCCCGGCACCTCCCCGCCGGTGTTGCAGCGCATCAAGGGGTTCAAGCGGGCGCGGGCGGTGGGCGAGCGGTTCGACCTCGTCCGGGGCTACCTGCGCCTGTTCGGCCCGGCCACGCCCAAGCAGGTCGCCGAGTTCCTGGACGCACCGGTCAAGGAGGTGAAGGCGCGCTGGCCCACCGACACCGTCGAGGTCCGGGTGGCGGGCGAGACGCGGTGGCTGCTGGCCGGCGCGCCCGAGCCGGCCGAGTTCGCGGGGGCCCGGCTGCTCGGGCCATACGACCTGTTTCTGCAGGCGCGTGACAGGAAGACGCTCGTGCCCGACGCCGACCGGGCCGGTGAGCTCTGGCCGGTGATCGGTCGGCCGGGTGCCGTGCTTGCCAACGGTGACCTGGTCGGCAGCTGGCGGCCCCGCTCGTCGGGCGGCAAGCTCACGGTCGCGGTCCAACCGTGGGGCAAGCTGTCGGCTCCCATCCGCCGGGCCATCGCGGAGCAGGCCGAGCGGCTCTCCGCGCACCGAGGGGTCGCGCTCAAGGCAGTCGACTATTGATGGCGCAAGCCGCCGGACCTTTCGCCGAGCAGGCCCAGCGGCTCGGCGCGCTCGAAGCGACGGACGGACGGCCTACTGATTACGGAAGATCATGGTTGGGGCCTCGCCCACGACCGAGGAGCTGTCGACCGGGCGGGTGCTCGACAGTGCGCCCAGCCGTCCAATCTCGACACCGGGGAACAGCTCGATGACGTCCGACGGCCCCAGCAGCCGGTGCGCGCCCTTGGTGAGTGCCAGCTCACCGTCGGCGGCCCCGCCGAGCCGGATCGTCGTGCCGTTCATGCTGGTGTCGGTGACCATAATCCCTTGCGGCCCAAGCGTAAGCGCCACATGCGAGCGGCTCACCTTGGCCAGCGCCTCCTCGCCCAACCAGTGCCCGAGCACGATGCCGTTTTCGGGCGCGCGCCCGACCATCAGCGGGGCTGCGGCCGTCACCACGAATCGGGTGCGGATGACGCCGTCCACGCGCACGGCCAAGACCTGCTGCGGCGGGCGAGGGCCGGCGTCGCCGAGCGGGGCGTCGTGGCGTGGGCAGGACGGCTGGGCGGCGCGCAGGCGCGGGATCGGCTGGCCGGTGCCCCGGCGGGCCGGACCGAACGCGCCGCACTCCGGGTCG
>NZ_QJUG01000254.1 GCF_003426775.1 Allorhizocola rhizosphaerae
CGGCATCGACCAGCGTGGTCAGGCCGTCGTCGGGCTTCGTGGCCACCTGCGCGAGCAGCTCCGCGTCGTATCCGCCGCCGACGGGCGCGCCGATCGCGCGCCAGATGCCGTCCACCCGCACGCCCGGCATCGCCGCCAGGCCCGCCCGCAGCCGCTCGACCCCGGCCCCGCCCGGCCAGACCACCGTGAAGTCGTCGACCGCGCGGCCACCCAGTCGTTCCAACACGACCACCTGCACGATGTCGGCACCCGCGACACCGAGCGTCCTGGCGACCTGTCCCAGCGATCCCGGTCGATCCGGAAGCGCGACCCTCACCCGCAGCAGCATCAAGCAAGCATGCCCGACTACCGTTACGCCCACATTTCGCCCACGGATCTAGTTCTTTCAACCGAATCCGTGCTCTTGGCCTACGCTGCGGGATTACCGTCAACGCCCCCACCCCAACCGCCCCATCAACGCGGAAGGGAACGCGGAGAGGGGGTGGGGGTTAGGCGGATTGGCGGTGGACCAGGTGGGTGTCGAGCAGGACGTGGCCAGGCTCGTCCTCGCCCTTCATCCGCGCGAGCAGCAGCCGGACCATTTGCCGGCCCATCTCCTCCATCGGCTGATAGACCGTGGTGAGCGGCGGCTCGGTCTGAGTGGCGATCGGCGAGTCCTCGAAGCCGACCACGGCGATGTCCTCGGGCACGCGCTTGCCGAGCTCCCGCAGCGCGCGCAGGGCACCGGCCGCCATGAGGTCGGACGCGACGAACACCGCGTCGAGGTCCGGGTCCTGCCGCAGCAGCTCGCGCATGGCCTCCTGGCCGCTGGCCTCGCCCCAGTCGCCGTAGGCCACCAGCCCGTCCGAGCCGATGGCCTGGCGGTAGCCCGCGAGCCGGTCCACGCCCACGCCCATGTCCTGCAGGCCGGCGATGGTGGCCACCCGCTTGCACCCGCGCGAGAGCAGGTAGCTGACCGCCGCTTTGGCCCCACCGACATTGTCGATGTCTACGTACGAAATCTCCTGGTTGGTACCCACCGGCCGCCCGCCGAGCACGGCCGGCAGCTCCCGCTGCATGAGCAGTCCGGGCAGCTGGTCGGTCTCGTGCAGCGACAGCAGCAGCACACCGTCGACGTGCTGGCTGGTCAGGTGGTGCTCGACGCGCTGCTGCGCGGCCGGCGACTGTGCCATCGCCAGCCACAACTGCAGCGGGGTTTCGTCGAGCGCGGCACTGATGCCGCGCACCACGGCCAGGAAGTAGGGCTGGTCGAAGAACCGGTCCTGCGACTCGGAGACCACCAGCGCGATCGAATCGGTCCGCTGGGTGACCAGCGCCCGCGCCGCGCGGTTGGGCACGTAGCCCAGCTGCTTGATGGCCTCCTGCACCGCGGCTCGGGCCTCGGGGCTCACCTGCGGCGAGCCGTTGACCACGCGCGAGACGGTGCCCCGGCCGACCCCGGCCAGGGCCGCGACCTCGTCAAGCGTTGGCCTGCCCGCTGAACGAGATCGATGCGTCGTCATCGGTGCCCCCTTGCATGCCCCCTCGCCGGATCACTTCCGAATACCAGTGTGCACTGGCCTTCGGCGTGCGTGTTTGCGAGCCATAGTCCACATGGATGATGCCGAAGCGTTTCGAGTATCCCCACGCCCATTCGAAGTTGTCCATCAGGGACCAGAGGAAGTACCCGCGCAGTGGCACCCCTTCGGACCTTACCCGCGCGCACTCGCGCAGGTGGGCATCTAGATAGGCGATGCGGTCGTCGTCCTGCAGCGTCTGGTCGGGAGCGGCCATGCCGTTCTCGGTCACATACATCGGGATCGGGCCGTACCGCTCGTGCGTCTGACGCAGCAGGTCGGACAGCCCGCCCGGGTCGATCTCCCAGCCCATCTCGGTGCGAGGAAGATCACGATCTTCCCAGATCACGTGCTCGCTGCCGGGCCACGCCAGATTCCGCACGTAGCTGTTGCCTGACTCGTTCTGCGAGCTCTCGCCCTGGTGCGAAGGCATCCGGACGACGCTGCGCGTGTAGTAGTTCACGCCGAGGAACGACAGCGTGTCCGCGGCCAGGTCGCCGTCGCGCACGAAGCTCCAGTCGGTCAGGCCCGCCGTGTCCTCCAGCAGGTCGGCCGGGTAGCTCCCGCGGAACAGCGGATCCAGCCAGATGCGGTTGCCCACCGCCTCCAGCCGCCGCACGGCCTCCGGCTCGCCGAGGAACGCGTGGAGGTTGAGGCTGATGCCGATCTCCTTGCCCGAAAGCGCCTGCGATGCGAGCACATGGGCCAGGTTGAGGTGGTGTGCGGCCTTCAGCGCGTCCTCGCCGTTGGTGCGGCCCGGCGCGTGGTGGCCGCTGCCGTACCCGAGAAACGCCGTGCACCAGGGCTCATTGAAGGTCGTGTAGTACTTGACCCGGTCGCCGAGCGCCTCGCGGACCAGCGAGGCGTAGTCGGCGAACCGCAGCGCCGTGTCGCGGGCCGGCCAGCCGCCCTCGTCCTCGAGCTCCTGTGGGAGGTCCCAGTGGTACAGCGTCAGAAAGGGTTCGATCTTGGCGGCGTGCAGTTCGTCGATGAGCCGCCGGTAGAAGTCGAGCCCGCGCTGGTTGGCCGGGCCGCGCCCACCGGGCTGCACCCGCGACCAGCTCACCGAGAACCGATAGCCGTTGATCCCGAGCTTTGTCATCAGGGCCACGTCGTCGGAGCTGCGATGGTAGTGGTCGCAGGCGATGTCGCCGGTGTCCCCGCCCAGCGTGCGGCCGGGGGTGTGGCTGAACGTGTCCCATATGGACGGAGTTCGTCCGTCCTCTGCAGCGCCTCCCTCGATCTGGTATGCCGCTGTACTGGTACCCCAAATGAAATTCACGCTTTGACTGCACCTTCCATGATGCCGCCGATGATCTGGCGACCGAATACCACAAACACTAGGAGGAGCGGGATGGTGGCCACCGCGGTTGCCGCGAAGACCTGAGCGAAATCGGTGTAGTAGGCACTGGCGAGCAGGGCCAGGGACACCTGGACGGTCGGGGTGTCCGCGTTGAGGATGGCGTACGGCCACAGGAACGAGTTCCATTGTTCCATGAACGTCAATAGACCGAGCACGCCCATTGCCGGGCGGAGGGCCGGAAGCACGACGCTCCAGTAGATCCGGAACGTGGTGCAGCCGTCGACCCGGGCCGCCTCGATCAGCTCGTTGGACACGGCCGTGGCCGCGTACTGCCGCATCATGAACACGCCGAACGCGCTCACCAGGAACGGCAGGATCACGGCGAGCAGGTCCCCGTCGAGCTGGAAAAAGTTCACCATCATGTCGTACAGCGGGATCACGCCGAGCTGAGTTGGGATCATCATCGTGGTAATAATGATCAACAGCATCGCTCCCTGGCCCCGGAAACGCAACTTCGCAAACGCGAACCCGGCGAGGGACGAGAAGAACACCACGCAGATGGTGACGATCGTCGACACGATGAGCGAGTTGATCAGCCCGTACATGAATCCGGCGTGCTCGTTGGCGAGCACCCGGCCGAAGTTCTCGCCGAAGTCGCCGCCGGGCAGGAGCGGTGGCGGCACCGCGTTGATCACTTCGAGCTTGCGCGTGGCCACGATGAACATGAAGTAGAACGGCGTGATCGACAGGAGGCACGCCACGATGAGCGCGATATATGTGAGGGTGTTGCCCTTTCTCACTCCCGCACCGTCCTTCTCACCAGCAGGAAGTTGAACATCGAGGCGACCACGATGATGGCGAACAGCGCGAAGCCGATGGCCGCGCCGTAGCCGAATCGCAGATCGCTGAAGCCACGCTCGAACATGTACATGGCGACGGTCTGGAACTGCCGCTGCGTGCCGCCCAGGATGGCGCCGCTGCCGCTGTTGAACACCAACGGCTCGACGAACAGCTGCCAACCGCCGATGGTCGACACAATGATCACAAACATCAGGGTCGGGCGCAGGCTGGGCAGCGTGATGCTGGTGAACTGGCGCCAGCGTCCGGCGCCGTCCAGCGACGCCGACTCATAGAGGTCTCTGGGAATGGCCTGCATCGCCGCCAGGATGATGAGGGCGTTGTACCCGGTCCAGCGCCAGTCGATCATCGTGGCCAGCGCTACCCACGAGCCCCAGGTCTCGCGCCGCCAGTCGATCGGCCCGATCCCGACGAAGTCGAGCAGCCAGTTGATCGCGCCGAAGTCGCGCCGGAAGAACAGGCCGAACACGATTGCCACCGCGGCCAGTGAGGTGATGTTCGGCACGAAGATGATCATCCGGAAGAACGTGCGCGCCCGGATCCCGCGGTTGAGCATCTCGGCCAGCAACAGTGCGAGCAGGAGCTGCGGGATGGTGGCGATGAGGAAGATCGCGAGCGTGTTGCGGACGGCGTTCCAGAAGTACTCGTCCTTCATCAGATTGGCGTAGTTCTCCAGCCCGATGAACTTCCAGTCGCCGATGAGGTTCCAGTCGGTGAACGACATCCAGCCGGTCATCAGCACGGGATAGAGCCCGAACGCGGCGAACAGGATGAAGAACGGCGCCACGTAGAGGTAGGGCGAATACTTCACGTCCAGGCGGGACAGTCGCTCCCGCTTGCGGAAGCGGGGGCCGCCGTGGTTCGCGGTGCGCGGCGTGCCCCTACTGTCCAAATGCGACAGTTGGCCGGTGGCGCCATGGGCGCCACCGGTTTGTTGCTGTGTCATTAGACCGCACCCTGGGTCTTGGCGTCCTTAATCGCGTTGGCCCAGGCGGTCGCGGCATCCAGCTGCCCCGCCTCATATGCCTGCAGCTGCGGCTCGAACGCCCGCTCCTTGATGGCCTGGTGCTTCGGGCCGATGATGCCCGGCTTGAGCGTCTTGGCGCCCTCACCGAAGATCTTGCCCACCGGCGCGTCGCTGAAGTACGCGTTCTTGTACGCCTGGAAGTCCGGGTTGTCCAGCGCCTTCAGGTTCGAGGGCAGCGGGCCCTTGGCCTTGAACGCGGCCACCTGGCCCTCGGCACTGGTCAGGAACGCGGCCAGCTCGGCAGCCTCCTTGGGGTGCTTGCTCTGCGTGGGCACGGCCAGGAACGAACCGCCCCAGTTGCCACCGCCACCCGGCACCGCGGCCAGATCCCACTTGCCCTTGTTGCCGGCGCCGGAGTTCTGCTCGACGATGCCCAGCATCCACGACGGGCACAGCGTCGCGGCGAAGGTGCCCTGCTGGAAGCCCGCCTGCCACTCGTCGGACCAGGTGCGCGTCTTGGCGGTCACGCCGTTGTCGGCGAGCTTGAGGGCCAGATCCCACGCGGTCTTCACGGCCGCGCTCTTGTCGGCGACGATGTTGAAGTCCTTGTCGTAGAACAGGTCACCACCGGTCTGGGACAGGCTCGCGCTGAAGGCGGTGGTCACCGAGTCGAGCAGACCCTTGCCGGTCTTGGCCCGGTAGTCCTTGCCAACCTGGATGAACTGGTCCCAGCTCGGCCACAGCTTGGACACGGCCTCGCGGTCCTCCGGCAGGCCGGCGGCCTTGAACAGGTCCTTGCGGTAGCAGACGCCCAGGCCGCCGACGTCGGTGGGCAGGGCGAGCAGCTTGCCCTCGGAAGTCTTGCCGATGTCGTACTTCCACGGCAGGTATTCGCTGCGCTTGTCGCCAACGTATGGTGTCAGGTCCACCCAGTTGGCCGGGTTGGACTTGAACTCGGAAATGATGCCCTCTTCGAGGGCGACCACGTCACCCGCGCCCTTTTGTGTGGCCAGGTAGCGCACCAGCAGCGGGCGGTAGTCGTTGAGCTGTGCGGTCTTGCGGATTTCAATCTTGATGCCCGGGTGCGAGGCCTCGTACTGCTTGACCAGTTCGTCGTACCCGAATTCGCCGAAGTGGTCAACCACGAGCTTGATCTCGCCCGGCTTCGCCTCTTCGTTCTTCTTGCTGCATGCTGCGAGGCCACCAAGCGCGGTGACCGCCGCGAGTGCGACCACCGCGAGTGTCCGGCGGCGCGAATTAACGCTCATGCCAAGCCCCTCTGGAGACGTCTAGAAGAATCATGGGAGCGCTCCCGTAGGAGCGCTCCCATGATTGCGAGCGGGTTACAGCAGTGTCAATAGGCCAGGTGGAGCGATCCCGTTCTGTTATCGAACGTCGTGCCGGAAAGCGGCTTTATGCGGCCTATTCATCCCATTGATGTAGCACGACTAGGCTGAGTCGCATGATCTGTCGCGCGTGCCGGGAGGGTCGACACGACGAGTGCCCCGCCAAGCGAGCGGGCGCACCCGATGCGCAGCTGCGGCGGACGTGGTGCGACTGCCAGCACAGGGCGCCCGAGCCGACCGAGCCCGCGACCGGCGCGGCCGGCGAATAGTCGGACCATCGCGCATGCGGATCGAGGAGCTCGACGACGCGGAGTTGGCGGCGCTGTACCCGCGCGTGGACCGGCCGTGGCTGCGGGCCAACTTTGTGTCCAGTGTGGACGGTGCGGTGGCGGTGGAGGGCCTGTCTGCTGGGCTTTCGGGCGCGGTGGACAAACGCGTCTTCCGGGTGCTGCGCATGATGTGCGACGCGTTGCTGGTCGGGGCGGGCACGTTCCGTGCGGAGAACTATCGGGCGCTGCGGCTGGACGAGCGGCGGCGGGCTTGGCGGGTGGAGCGTGGGCTCACTGCGTACCCGCAAATGGTTATTGTCTCTTCCTCATTGGAATTGACCGGCCCGGCCGTGGATGGGGCCGTGATCCTGACCACGGGCGGGGCGAGGAATGCGGCGCTGGAGGGCGTGGCCGAGGTGGTGCGGTGCGAGAGCCTGGCGCACGGAATCGCGCTGCTGCACGAGCGTGGCCTGGGGCAAATCCTGTGCGAGGGCGGCCCGCGCCTATTTGGAGGATTGACGACGGCGGATCTGGTGGACGAGCTGTGCCTGACCGTCTCGCCGTTGCTGGTGGGTCCCGGTGCCGATCGAATCGTTTCGGGTACGCCACATCCGTTGCGCCGCATGGGATTGACGCACACGCTGACGAGTGACGACGGCATGCTCATGCTGCGCTACGTGAGGCTGCGGGATTCTGTCGGACCCTCGGAGTATGGTCATCGGCGTGAGTGAGGGAGCACCGGGCACACCCGTTGGCAGGGTGCTGGGCACCGAGGATGCGAGCCCGCTGACCTTCTGGGTCGCGGTCAATGACGGTGCCTATCTGCAGCTCGACGACGTCGTCGTCACCACGCGCGATCTGCACGACCTGGGCCCGGTGACGATCTCGGGCGTGGTCACCAGCGTGCGGGCGCGGCACGAGGGCGCGAGCTTCGACTCCGACGTGTTCATGATTGCCGACGGCATGCTGCCCGCGATGGTGCAGGAGGCCGCCGAGGTCACGGTCACCCGGGTCGAGCCCGAGGTGTTCGTGCCGCCGCTGCCGGGCGCGGTCGCGTTCCGGGCGGAGGGCGCGGCAAGGGATGGCGCGCTGTCGTTCGACCGCATGACCCGCCGGCTGCCCATGGGCAGCGGGCGCGATGGGCTGCCTGTGTTTCTCAACGCCGACTTCCTGGATGGCAGCCGGGGCGCGCATGTGTCGATCTCCGGCATCTCGGGCGTGGCGACGAAGACCAGCTTCGCCACGTTCTTGCTGTATTCGGTGTTCCGGTCGGGCGTGTTCGAGGAGGCGGCCAACACCAAGGCGCTGATCTTCAACGTCAAGGGTGAAGACCTGCTGTTCCTGGATCATCCAAACACGAGGCTCGATGAGCGCACGCGCGCCGCCTATCACCGGCTGGGGCTGGAGGCCGCGCCGTTTCCGCAGGTCACGGTCTATGCGCCGCCCCGGGCCGGTGACCGCAGCGGCAGTCCCGATGTGGCGAGCCGGTTGACCGGGGTCGACCCGTTTTACTGGACGCTGGCCGAGTTCTGCCAGGATCGGCTGCTGCCCTATGTGTTCGCCGACGCCGACGACGAGCGGCAGCAATACACGATGGTGGTGCACGCGGTCACGGCGCAGCTCGCGCGCAACGCGGTGGAGAAGGACGCGGGCATCAGCCTCGACGGCACGCCGCTGCACAGCTACGAGCAGCTGGTGGACTATCTGGTAGACCAGCTCAACGACGACGCGACACGCAGCGCGTGGGCCGGGTCGTCGGTGGGTTTGGGCACGGTCAACGCGTTCGCGCGCCGGCTCATCTCCAGCAAGCGCGACCTGTCCCGGCTGATCCGGGGCGACCTGCCGTCCGGGCGCAACCATCGCATCTCGACGATCGATGGGGCGCAGGTGACGGTTGTCGACCTGCACAATCTGCCGGATCGGGCGCAGCGGTTCGTGGTCGGCGTGACGCTCAAGACGGAGTTCGAGCGCAAGGAGAAGGCCGGCACGGCCAAGCCGCTGCTCTTCGTGGTGCTCGACGAGCTCAACAAATACGCGCCGCGCGAGGGCACCAGCCCGATCAAGGAGGTGCTGCTCGACATCGCCGAGCGGGGCCGCTCGATGGGCGTGGTCCTGATCGGGGCGCAGCAGACGGCGTCCGAGGTGGAGCGGCGGATCGTGGCCAACTCGGCGATCCGGGTGGTCGGGCGGCTCGACCCGGCCGAGGCTTCCCGGCCCGAATACGGCTGGCTCCCGCCCGCGCAGCGGCAGCGCGTGCTGCTGGCCAAGCCGGGCACGATGTTCGTGGCCCAGCCCGAGATCCCCGTGCCGCTGGCCATCGAGTTCCCGTTCCCGGCGTGGGCCACGCGGCCGGGCGAGGCCGGCGCCGCACCGCGCGCCACCCTGGCCAGCATGATCAGCTCGACCGATCCGCTGAAAGTCGTCAAGAGCGGCCGTTCCTCCGGCGGGCGCTCCGCTGAGGCTCCGGATGACGGGATTCCGTTCTGATGAAGATTCTGCATACCTCGGATTGGCACATCGGCAAGGTCCTCAAGGGACGGTCGCGGTTGGAGGAACAGATCGCGGCGCTGGCTTCGGTGATCGACATCGCCCGGCGGGAGCAGCCCGACCTGATCATCGTGGCGGGTGATCTGCACGACTCGCCGCAACCCACGCCCGACGCGACGAAGGTGGTGACCCGCGCGCTCACCGCGCTGCGCGGCACGGGCGCCGATGTCGTGGTCATCGGGGGCAATCACGACAACGGCGCGGCACTCGACGCCTTGCGGCCATGGGCCGACGCCGCCGAGATCACGCTGCGCGGGCGGGTCAGCGAAAAGGCGTCCGAGCACGTGATCAGCGGCGTCACGCGGTCGGGCGAGAAGTGGTGCTGCGTCGCGCTGCCGTTCCTGTCGCAGCGATACGCGGTGCGCGCGCTGGAGATGTTCGAGCTGACCGAGGCGCAGGCGCAGGCCACCTACGCCGACCATCTCGCGCGGCTGCTCTCGACCCTGTGCGAGGGGTTCGGCAGGGACACGGTCAACCTGGTCACGGCGCACCTGACGGTGTTCGGCGCCATGATGGGCGGCGGCGAGCGGGAGGCGCACACGATCCTGAGCTACGCCGTGCCCGCGACGGTCTTCCCCGCCGGCACGCACTATGTCGCGCTCGGGCACCTGCACCGGGCCCAGTCGCTGCCCGCGCCGTGCCCGGTGCGATATTGCGGTTCCCCCATGGCCATCGACTTCGGCGAGTCCGACAACACGGCGTCGGTCACGATGGTGGAGGTGACGGCGTCCACGAGCGCTCAGGTGCGTGAGATTGCGGTCCCGGCGGCGGTGCCGCTGAAGACGATCCGGGGCACGCTGGAGCAACTGTCCGCATTGGACGTCGGCGAGGCGTGGCTGCGGGTCTACGTCACCGAGCCGCCCCGGGCCGGGCTGCGCGAGCAGGTGCAGGAGCTGTTCCCGCGGGCGCTGGAGATCCGCATCGACCCGGGTGCGCTGCCGGACCGGCCGCAACGGCTGTCGAAGGTGGGCAAGAGCCCGTCCGAGCTGTTCGCCGACTATCTGGCCGGCCGGGGCGCCGCGGACCCGGCGACCAAGGCCCTGTTCGACCGGCTCTACGACGAGGTGATCACGTCATGACTCGTGTGTGGTGTGCCTTCTCTCGGGAGGTCGCCGCGTGAGGCCGTTAAGACTTGACATGCGGGGGTTTGCGGCTTTTCGGGAGGCGACCACGGTCGACTTCACGGACACCGATTTCTTCGCGCTGATCGGGCCGACCGGCGCCGGCAAGTCCACGGTGCTCGACGCCATGTGCTTCGCGCTATATGGCACGGCTCCGCGCTGGAGCGGGGGCAAGTCGGTGGCGCATGCGCTTGCCCCGTCGGCCAACGAGGCGGCGGTGCGGCTGGTGTTCGAGGCGGCCGGCGTGCGCTACGCGGTGACCCGGGTGGTGCGCCGCGACGGCAAGGGCCGGGCCGCCACGAGAGCCGCCGCGCTGCAGGCGCTCTCCCCCGGCTTTGATCCGTCCAGTTTGGACAACGAGGGCCTGCTCGGCGAGCTGGGTGAGGCACTGGCGGGCACGCCGGCCGAGCTCGACGCGGCCGTTCCCGAGGTGGTGGGCCTGCCCTACGACCAGTTCATCAAGTGCGTCGTGCTGCCGCAGGGCGAGTTCGCCGCGTTCCTGCACTCGCGGCCCGCCGAGCGGCAGGAGATCCTGGTCCGGCTGCTGGGTCTGGATGTCTACGAGAAGGTGCGCGAGCGGGCCAGCGCGCTGGTGACCGAGGCCAACGCGAAGCTGGCAGCCAACGAGCAGGTGCTGGCCGAGCTGGAGCACGCGTCGTCGGACGAGGCGGTCGCCGACGCCGACGAGATTCTGCGCGTCATCGGCGAGATCAGCGACGCGGTCGAGGCGAAGCTGCCCGAGCTGACACAGGCGCAGGAGGAGTCGGCCCGGCTCGCGTCGGCGATGGGCGAGGCCGACCGCAGGCTCTCGCTGCTGTCGCTGGTGCGCGCGCCCAAAGACGTGGCGAGCCTGGCGCAGGCGGCGCACGAGGCGGCCGCGCGGGTGGCCGATGCCGCGATCGCGGTGGGCTCGGCCGAGGAGCGCGAGGAGAAGCTGCGCGCCCAGCTCGACGGCGTGGGTGATCCGGCCGCGCCGGCCCGGCTGCTGGACGCATACGGCGAGCGGCTGAAGGTGCAGGAGCAGCTGTCCACACTGGACACTGAGTTGGCCAAAGTGCGCAAGGTGCACGATAAGGCACAGCAAGGGCTGCGGCAGGCGGCGGAGGGGGTCGAGGCCGCAACGGTGGGCGTGGCCGAGGCGCAGGGTGCGCTGCAGGCGGCCCAGACGGCAGACCGCGCGGCGTGGCTGCGGCGCGACCTCAAGGCCGGGCATGCCTGCCCGGTGTGCGAGCAGCACGTCGAGGTGGTCCCGCCGCTGCCCAGGGAGCGGGCCATGACCGCGGCGCAGCGGGCACTCGACCAGGCGGAAGCCGTGGCGTTGGCGAAGCGGGAGGCCCACGCGGCCGCCGACCGGCAGGCGCGCGAGGCAGACCGGCGCCTGGCCACGGC
>NZ_QJUG01000255.1 GCF_003426775.1 Allorhizocola rhizosphaerae
CGGCCGGTCCGGGAGGGCCGCCGGGACCCGCGCCCGGGCCGCCCTCGCCGGGCTGGCCGCTGCCCGGCCGCCGCTCGGTGGACGGCGTCGTCGGCGTGTCGGATGCGGGCTGGTCGCAGGTTGCGGCGCCGGTCAGCAGGACCGTTGCCAATAGCGCCAGGAGATGGTGACGACCCACGGTGCTCACCTTTCAACGTTGTAGTGCGTCGATGGGTTGGATGCGGGACGCGCGCAGCGCCGGGTAGAGGCCGGCCAGCAGGCCGGTGACCGTGCCAAGCAGCGGAGCGGGCAGGGTGGTCCAGGGTTCGACGACCGCCGTCCACTCCCGCATCGCGGCGATGCCGGACACCGTGGCGATGCCGAGGCACGTGCCCACGAGGCCGCCCAGGCTGCCGAGCACGGCGCTCTCGCCGAGGAACTGGGCGGCGATGTGGACGCCCCGTGCGCCCAGCGCTCTTCGCAAACCTATTTCCGGTACCCGTTCCAGCACCGACACAAAGGTGGTGTTGGCGATCCCGACCGCTCCGATGACCAGGCAGATCGCGGCCAGCACGAGGAACAGGGTGTTGAGGTCGGTGCTGACCGCCTCCCTGAGGCTCCGCGGATCCGGCGGCGCGATGACCTTCAGCCGTTCGGTGGCGTCCGGCCGCAACGCGACCGCGGCCTGCGCGGCCACCGCCTGCGCGGCACCGAGCCGGGTCTCCACGGTCACCCGCAGCGGCTCGCCCCGCCCCGGCAGGCCCCACAGCTGGCGCACGGTCTGCTCGGGTACCAGAACGGACAGCATCAGCTCGGCATGGCGCTCCACTTTGGACAGCACACCCACCACCGTGAACGGCACGCCGTCGATGAAGACGGCCATCCTGCCGTCGAGCTGGTCGATGCCGAACCGCGCGGCGACGGCGCTGCCGACGACCGCGACCCGCTCGGCCCTGCGGTTGTGAAAGTCGTCGAAGAGCCTTCCCGCCGCCAGTTCCGGATGGGCGACGGCGACCGCGCCGGGGCTGACGCTCACCACCGGCAGCCGATCGATCCGCGCCGGCTCGGCGGCGGGAAGGCGGCTGACCGACCGCTGTCCGGCAGACCACCAGACGCCGGCCATGACGACGCCGTCGACCGCTCGCAGCCGCTCGATGGCCCCCGCGGGGAACGGGTCTCCGGCCAGCTCCACGTCGGAAGCGGTGTCTTCGACCGTCACCTCGGTGGCCGACAGCTCGGTGAACTGCTTGCTGATCTGGCCGCTGGTGGTGGCCGTCAACCCCAGGACCGTGACGAAGGTCGCGACGCCGAGCAGCGTGCCGAGCGCGGTCAGCATCGAGCGGCCGGGACGCTGCAGCACACCGGCGAGCGCCTCCGCGCACAGGTCACGAACGTCCATTCGCGACAGCGAAACGGCAGACCGCTCTCGGCGGCACAGGCGGGCGATCAACCGGTTCACCGCTTCTCTCCCAAGATTCCGTCTTGGATGGTGACAGTGCGGTTGCCGCGGGCCGCGACCCCGGGATCATGGCTGACCACGACCACGGTCATGCCCCGCCGGTTCAGCTCGCCCATGAGGTCCAGCACCGAGGCGGCCGTCACGGAGTCGAGATTGCCGGTGGGCTCGTCGCACAGCAGCAGGCTCGGCCGGTTGACCAGTGCGCGGGCGATCGCGACGCGCTGGCGTTCGCCGCCGGACATGGTGGACGGCAGCGCATGAGTGCGATGGGTCAGCCCGACGCTGTCGAGCGCGTCCCGGGCCCGCACGGCCCGCTCACCGCGGGGGACGCCGCTGTACAGCATGGCAAGGATCACGTTTTCCAGCGCGCTGCGGTGGACCAGCAGATGGAATGCCTGAAACACAAAGCCGATCCGCTGCGCACGCACCGAGCTGCGTTCGCGTTCGTTGAGCCGGGAGACGTCGATCCCATCGAGCCGGTAGGCGCCCGTGCTCGGCAGGTCGAGCAGGCCGGCCAGGTTGAGAAACGTCGATTTGCCGGAGCCGGACGGGCCGACGACGGTCACGTAGTCTCCAGATTGGATGGACAGGTCGGCGGGGCGCAGCGCCGGGACCGGGGGCGGGCCGGGATACGTGCGGCCGACCCGCTCGAACTCGATGACCGGCGGGCCCATCAGCCGCGAGTTCCCTGCGTTGCCGGGTTGATGCCGAGCAACACGTTGTCGCCGACGCCCAGTGCGCCGGCCTCGACCGGCGTGACCTCGACGTAGCCGTCGCCGCTGTGTCCCACCCGGACGGGCACGACGCGCTTGCCGCCGGAGGCGTCGACCACCGTGACGGTCTCCACCGAGTCGGCGCCCGCGGACACCGCGGACACCGGCACGACGAGCGCCGGCGCGGAGGTGGCCGCCACGGTCACGGTCAGCCGCACGGTCTTGCCGGCCAGTGCGGCGTCCATCGGCGAGTCGGCGCGCACCACGACCGCGAAACCCGCCTGTGTGCCATCATCGCCGCCCGAGTTGCCGCCCTGGCCCGAGCCACCCTGACTGTTGCTGTCGTCATTGGACTGTCCGCCCGCCGCGATGATCGCCGCCGCGTCCGCGCCCACCGCGGACACCTTGCCGGGCACGCTGGTGCTGGAGTCGTCGACCATTATCTGTGCCGTCTGCCCGACGGCGATGCCCTGATCGGCATTGCCGGTGAGCGTGCCGGCGGCGATCACGTCGCCGGTCGCCAGCACCACGACCGGGCCCTGGAGTGTCCCGCCGATCACCGTCTTGGCGCTGACCACGCGAACCGGGAAACTCGGCACGAACACCACCTCGCTCAGCGGCAGCATCGGCCCGGTGCGCGACTCCAGCTCCGCGAGCTTCGCCTTGGCCGCGGTGAGCGCGGACTTGGCCGCGTCGATGGCCGCCTGCGCCGGCGGGTCTGCCTGCTGCGCCTGCTCCAGCGCCGTCTGGGCCGCCTCCACCTGTGCGCGGGCGTCGGCGACCGCCCGGTTGTCGGTCTCGCCCGTGTCCGGGACCGGGTATCCGATGTCCTGGTACAGCTTGACAAGCGCGTTCTTGGTCGACGGCCCGAGCGTGCCCTCGTTTTGCTTCACCTGATATCCGATGTCACGCAACGCCTGCTGCAGCTGGCCGATGTCCTTTCCGGACGCTCCGGGCCGCAGATCCCGGAAGCCGGGCACCGTGCCGGCCAGAAGGATCACCGGCCGGCCGGATATCTCCGCGATCACCTGTCCGGCCTTCGGAACGTCACCGGGCTTCACCCGCACCCCGGTGAGGATCACCTTTTCCGCGCCCCACGCCGAGGCCGGGGACACCCCGATCGACTGTGACTGCGTGATCGTGCCCCGGAAGACCACGGTCTTGCGCAGCACCCGCTGCTCGACCGGCACGGTCAGCAGGGTGAATTCGGGTGCCTCGGTCTCGGCGGCGAGTTGCCGCGGCGACTTGATTCTCGTCGCCAGGGCGACGCCGCCGACCGACAGCGCCGCCAGCCCGGACGCGCCCCAGAGCAGGATTCTTCTGCGCCGTACCAGCGGCGTGGGTGAGTCCGTCATTTCCCACCTGACGCGATGACCTTCGCGGCGTTCGCCGCTTGCGCGGTGTACAAACTCTTGACCTCGTTGAGCTCCGCCGCCTTCTGGTCGATGATTCTCTTCTGGTACGCCGTCTCGACGGCCAGCATCACGCCGACGACATTGTGCTTGTTCTTGCATTTGGCGTCCGCGACGGCGGTGTCAATCTCCACTTTGCTCGGTTCGTCGGCGCTCCAGCGCCGGTCTTCGTTGGCGGCCTTGGGATCCGGATAGTCGAACCCGAGCTCCTTCATGCATTTGCTCCACAGCGCGTTCACGGCGGACACGCGGCTGTCGGCCATCATCCGGCCGTAGGATTCGTGCCGAAGGCCTTGCACGTTGAGCTTTATCGTGTCGACGCCGTCACCGCCGAGCTTCGCCGCGGCCTCCTTGCTGCAGCCGCCCTGCGGCACGGGCTGGCCGTTGAAGGTCGTGGGGCCCTTGCCCTCGACGATGTTGCGGACGTCGCTGGAGATCTCCACGCGGCCCGCATTGCGTTCGGCCGCAACGCGATCCATCTCATCGCGGGCCTCTCGGCTGAGATGGTAACCGTCCGTCTGGGCCTTGGCCTCTTCGAAGACGAAATACCTTCGGGCGTTGAGATTCGGACTTGTCGTCGAGTCGCCGCCCAGGCTGATCGGGAACTCCAGGCCGAAGCGGGCCACGCATTGGCGCAGCAGGATGTTCTGCGCGGCCGAGATCGTGCGCTGGGTGGAGTCGTCGGGTAGATAGCTGTCGAGCGGGAGCACGATCTCGCTTGCGGTGCGGACCGTGGGGATCGCGCCCAGCGCGGGTTCTCCGTTGTCGCTCGGCTTGTCCCCACCGTCGCACGCCGCGATCGCGGCCAGAAACACAAGCCCGGCAAGCAGCAACGATGGGCTGCTCCGGGATCGGGACACCGAAGATGTACGGGGAAGAGTCATGGCGGAAGCCTCTATCGTTTTGATCTTATTGCTAGCGATATTCGAGAAAGAGCCAGCTATGTCTATATTATGAGCCGCGTCGGGCAAGATTGGTGGTGCTGCGCAAGCCGACCCGTGCGGTCTGCCCGCCAGGGCGCTGGCCTGCCCGAATCCCGCGGGCAGGCCAGCTTCGGACACACCGGATTGTCACCGGTGCGAGGATGGAGCCGGCTATGCCTGGCTACACGGCGAAGTAGTGCGACTCGATGTCGAGGTCCCACCCGCCGAGAGTGGCGTAGTACCAGCAGTCGGTGGGGACAGGGCACACTCCGTACCGGTTGGCTACGTACCAGTCACCGGTATAGTTGGCACCGGTCCAGAACACGACCCTGAAGTCCGGGTCGTAGTTGGCCACGCTGCGCTGGTTGTTGGCGGGGTTCTGACCCGCGCCGGTTCCGGGGCACCACGTGGTGCTGCGGAAGATTTCGCCGGCGTAGCTGGTCTTGTTGCTGACCTCGTCGTAGCAGGATTGGGTGAAGCTCTGCTCCCACCACTGGACGAACTCGTAGAGGTCCCCGACGCCGTCGTTGTTGGCGGCGTGCGCGGGACTAGGCACGAACGTCATGGCCACTGTGGCCATGGCCGCCGCACAGATCATCCCCACTTTTCGAAACATGATTCTCCTCTGTCGATCCGGCAGCCGCACGAAGCGCTGCCGCCGCGGTATCCGCCATCGGGTTCCATGCAGAGGGGACTGCGCATATCCCCCGTCGCCTCCCGATATGCGGCCATCGATTGCAACCGACCAACAGAGCATTCCCAAGCGCTTTCATGAACGCCATAGAATTCAATACAGTGAAATACGATATTGCGGCCCGACCGCCGAATATCACGTAAGGAATTGCTGCACAACGCGCTATATGCGTGATCTGAATCGCATGAAGTCGGATCAGCGACATCGCATTGCGGCCATGCCTGTCAGCAAAAGCCGCTACAGGCGATTCACGGTAGTGCGTTGACAATATCGGCGATCGACCGCCGGCGGCCCGTGTAGAACGGGACCTCTTCGCGCACGTGCCGCCTGGCCCGGCTGGCCCGCAGGTCGCGCATCAGGTCGACGATCCGGTGCAGCTCGTCGGCCTCGAAGGCGAGCATCCACTCGTAGTCGCCCAGCGCGAACGACGCGACCGTGTTGGCCCGCACGTCCGGATAACCGCGCGCCATCCGGCCGTGCTCGGCGAGCATGTCCCGCCGGTCCTCGTCTGGCAGCAGGTACCACTCGTACGACCGGACAAACGGATAGACGCACACATAGGCACGGGCGGGCTCGCCCGCAAGGAACGCGGGAATGTGGCTCTTGTTGAACTCGGCCGGCCGGTGCAGCGCCGCCTGCGACCACACCGGTGCCATGGACCGCCCCAGCTCTGTGCGCCGGAATTGCGAATACGCGTCCTGCAGCGCGTCGGCCGTGCCCGAGTGCCACCAGATCATGAGGTCGGCGTCGGCCCGCAGGCCGGACACCTCGTACACCCCGCGGACCGTGACGTCCTTGTCCCCCAACTGAGCCAGCAGCGAGTCCGCCTCGGCCGCGACCGGCTCCCGCATGGCCGGCAGCGGCCGGTCGGCGCGGAACACCGACCACATCGTGTACCGAATGGTGTCGTTCAACTCGCGAATCATGGCGGCGTTGCTCGTCATGCCATCCATCTTTCCAGAAGCAGGTCGGCGGCCTGCCAGCCGGACTTGACGCACGCCGGAATGCCCACCCCGTCGTAGGCCGCACCGGCCAGCGCGATGGGCCGGTCGCGCAGCGACGCGCGGAACTGCGCGACCCGCCGCACGTGGCCGGGCTCATACTGCGGGAGGCCCCCGCCCCACCGGTCCACGCGGGCAGCGAGCGGCGCGGGCAGCGCACCGACCACTTTGGACAGATCGCGCCGGGCGAGCTCGACGAGCACGTCGTCGGGCGCCTGCAGGACCACCGGGTCGCCCGCGCGGCCCAGGCTCAGTCGCACCATCGTGTCCTTGACGTGCGGCCACTTGCGCGAGAAGAACGTGGCGGCCTTGATGGACAGGTCTTCTGACTCGGGGACCAGAAAGCCCGACAGCTCGGGCAGCTCGACCGGCGGGAGCTCCATCGTGACCAACGCCACGCTCGCGTACTCCAGCGGCGGGTGCCCGTCCAGCAGGCGCGCGGCCTTGGCCCCCGGGACCGCGAGCACGACCGGGCCGTCGGGCAGCGCACGCACCGGCTCCAGCAGGTGGATCTGCGCGCCCAGGTCGGCAAGGCGGGTCGTGGCCGCCTCGATCAACCGGCTCAGCCCGCCCACGACCGTGCCGAACACGGGCTCACCCGTGGACGGCCGCACGCCGCGGCGCACCGCCTCCGCAAGCGTGTGCTCGGTCTGGAGCAGCTTGAACAGCCCCGGCATGGTCGCCTCAAGCGAGAGCCCGTCGGCCCGCCCGGCGTAGACCCCGCCCAGAAGCGGATCGACGAGCTTGTCCACGACGTCGTCGCCCATGCGCGCCCGCACCACCTCGCCCACCGACACGTCGTCCGCTCCCACCACGGGTTGCCCCGTGTCCACATCGGACCCGCCGAGCGCGGCGACGCCCTCCAGGTCGGTCTCCGGCCCGGGAATGCCCAGGAACGTGCCGCGCGGCAGCGGTTTGAGCCCACCTTTGATGAGCAGCCCCGCGGGCAGGCCCGTCGGGTGCACGATGTCGTCGGCGAGCCCGAGCAGCTCGCACAGCAGCACGGCCGCGCTCGGTCCCCCGCCCGGGTCGCGCATCAGGAAGTTCTCCGCGCCCGCCTCAAGACCGTGTTCCGTGCGCAGCTTGCCGCCCAGCCGGCCGGAACCCTCGCGCAGCGTCACCGCCGCGCCCGCCTCCGCCAGGCGCAGCGCCGCGCTCAACCCGGCCATCCCGCCGCCCACTACGGTCACCTCACGCATGCTCCCCAGGCTAACCATCGACGAGAAGTTCCCGCCCCGTGCACCAACAATTCTCCGAACGGTTGGCGTGTCTCACCGGACCGCAGCGCGATCATCACTCATGGTGTGTGTCCATGACGTGGGATTTGCACGACTACCGGCTCATCACAGCCAGTGCGTATCCGGGCCTGATGGGCCCGCTCGCCTCACATCCGTCGTGCGTGTGCATCCTGTCGGGGGACGCCGACGAACACAAGGACCAATCGAAGGTCGCGACGGTCTCGCTGGAGCGCGTCGACGGCGTGCGGCGGCGGTGGCGCTTCGGCGACGTCGCGCGCCTGGCCGACTTCGTGCCGAACGTGCTCGCCGAAAGCGGGCCCGACCCGCGGCCGCTGTTGCTCATCCCGCCGCGCGTGAGCCCGGCCTGGGAGGCCGCCGCGGCGGCGTGGAGCCAGGACGTGCGGCTGGTCGGCCGGCCGGCCGGCGAGGTCGGGCGGATCGCCGAAAACAAGATCTTCGTTCGCGAACGGTTGCGGGCGTTAGGGGTACCAACGCCAAAGTTCTTTAAAATAGACGCATCTGAGCTTTCCTATCAAAGGCTGGCCGATGCGCTCGGGACGCCGTTCGTGTTGCAGGCGCCCAACGGTGCCGGCGGGCAGGGCACCTATCTCGTGACGGATGAGCAGCATGTGCTGCGCGCGGTGTGCGATCGGCCCGACGTCGGGCAGTGGCTGGCATCGGCGTACGCGGGCGACGTGACGATCAGCGTTTCCGCTGTTGTCTATGATGATGCGGTACGCATCATGCCCGCCTCGCTGCAGGTCAGCAACATCGCGGAGGCGGGCGTCGGGTTCGGCGACTACTGCGGCAGCGAGTTCGGCATCGACGTGCCGCCGGGCGTCTACCAACACGCCGAGAAGGTGGCGTGGTGGCTGCACGAGACCGGGCACCGGGGCCTGTTCGGCGCCGACGTGGCGGTTTCCGGACATGAGATCGCGTTCCTGGAAATCAACCCCCGCATCCTGGGGTCGTCGTGGTTGTTGAGCCGCGCGCAGCAGCGGGCGGGCCTGCCGCAGGTGCTCGAGCAGCACGTGCTCGCGCTCCTCGGCCACGCCGCCCCACCCGACGCCGGGCTCCAATGTGGACGCGCGAGCTCGCTGATCCTGCGCTGGCGCGGCGAAGCCGGCGTCGTGCGCGCCGTGCCCGCCCCCATGCCCGGCCTCACCGCGCTGCCCCGCATCGGCACGATGGTCCTGCCCGGCGCCATCATGGCCCGCCTCGAATCGACCCGAAGCCTCGCCGCACCCGGCGGCACCGCCCTGCTGCCCGACACGGCCCGCACGGTCGCGCGCCTGTGGGACGCCTTCGACGTCAGGCCACCGTTCACGACCCGTTCGTGACGCGGTAGCAGTCGAACACGGCCTCGACCCTGCGGACCGCCCGGAGCAGATGGGCAAGATGCTTGGTGTCGGCCATCTGGAAGCTGAACCGGCACACGGCCACCCGATCCGGGCGCACATTGCCGGACGTGCTCAGGATGTTGACCCCTTCATCGGACAGCACCCGGGTGATGTCGGCCAGCAGCCGTGACCGGTCGAGCGCCTCGACCTCGATCGCCACCGTGAACGACGAAGCGGCCGTCGCCCGCCAGTCCACCTCGACGAGGCGTTCGAGCTGTGGCAACAGCTCGAACGCGTTGTCGCAGTCCTTGCGGTGCACGCTCACCCCACCCGATCGGGTCAGGAACCCGAAGACATCGTCACCCGGCACCGGCGTGCAGCATCGGGCGAGTTTGATCCACAAGTCGCTCACGCCCTTGACCACGACTCCCGGGTCCTCGGCCGTGGGTTTGGCGGGTCTGAGCGACGACGTCGGCAGCTCCTGCTCGGCGCTCGTGCCGGTCAGGCGCCCCGTCACCGCCTGGGCCGACAGGTGCCCCTCGCCAATCGCCGCGTAGAGGTCGGAGACATCCGGGTGTCCCAGCTCGTGGGCGATGCCGTGCAGGCTGCCCGCCACCGCGCGCTCCAGCCGGATGCCCAGCCGCCGGAACGCCCGCGCCAGCATGGACTTCCCGGTTTCGATGGCCACCTCGCGCCGGTCGTGGTGGAAGTACTGCCGGATCTTCGCGCGGGCCCGTGGCGACTTGGCGAACCCCAGCCAGTCCTGGCTTGGCCCGGTCGTCTCCGCCCTCGACGTGATGATCTCCACGATGTCCGCATTGGACAGCGGCGACTCCAGCGGGACGAGCTTGCCGTTGACCCGCGCGCCGATGCAGCGGTGGCCGACCTCGGTGTGTATCGCGTAGGCGTAGTCGACCGGCGTGGATCCCCGGGGCAGCAGGATCGGTTCGCCCTTGGGCGTGAACACCGCGATCTCCTCGGCGCCCAGTTCGTAGCGCAGGCTCTCCAGGAAGTCGTCGGGACTGCTCGCCTCGCGCTGCCAGTCGAGCAGGCTGCGCAGCCACAGCAGGCCGTCGTCGTGGGCGACGGCATTGGTGCGGCCGGCGCTTTTCCAGTGCGCGGCGATACCGTACTCGAACAGCTCTTGCATGGCATGCGTGCGGATCTGTATCTCCAGCGGTTGTCCGTGGGGCGCGATCACCGCGGTCGACAGCGCCTGATGCAGGCTCGCGGCGGGCATGGCGATCTGATCCCGGAACCGGCCCGGCATCGGCTGCCACGTGGAATGGATGGCACCGAGCGCGAGGTAGCACTCGGCCACCGCCTCGACCCGGATCTGCACGGCGATGAAGTCTTGCGGACTACGCAGGTCCCCGCCAGACGCGAGCATCCTCTGATAGATCGCATACAGGTGGACGGGTGCCTCGGTGATCGTCGCCTCGATCCCCTCCCGGCGAAGGTGTAATTGCAGCTGCTCGACGATCAATCGCAGCCGCATGTTGCGCTGTGGCGCGTAGTCCGCGACCAGGCGCACGATCTCGTCGTAGCGCTTGGGGAACAGCGCGGCGAACGCCAGATCCTCCAGCTCCCACTTGATGGTGTTGATGCCCAGCCGGTGGGCCAGCGGTGCGAAGAACTCCAGCGTCTCCCGCGCAATCCGCTCCTTTTGCGCGGGCATGAGGAAGCGCAGCGTCCGCATGTCGTGCAGCCGTTCGGCCAGGGCGAGCACGAGGATGCGCGGATCGCGGGCCGACGAGGTCATCAGCGTGCGGATGGTCGCGGCAAGGTCGGCCTCGCCCAGCTTGATCCCGCGGCTGTGGGCCACCCCGGTGACGAGCAACGCCACCTCCGGCCCGAAGTCGGCCTCCAGATCGGCCCGCGGGTAGGTCGTTTCGGTGGGGAGATCCTTGACCAAGGCCGCGACCACGGTGGGGGTGTCCATGCCCAGATCGGCCACGATCGCGGCCACCGCGAGCGGGTGCGTGACGTGCTCGTCGCCCGACTTCCTGAACTGGCCCGCGTGCCACTTGGCGGCAGTCTCATAGGCCCGGCGCACGAGCGCCGCGTCGGCCCTAGGGTGGATGAGCCGGTGCGCCTCGATCAGCCGGCGCAAGGCGTCCGGCACATCCGGTTGCCGCCACGGCACCGTGAAGCGGGCCAGTGCCCGGCGCCCGCGACGGTCCCCGGCACCCGCGAGCGCCTCGGCGGCCCAGCGCCGCTCGGCAGGCGAGAATTCCGGATCGCGGGTCAGCCGGGCCAGCAGGCGCGCGATGCGCGGGTCCTGCGCCCGCGCGAGCGCCTGCAGGGCCCGCTGCGTGTTGGGTGCCGCCGCTTCGGCCAGGGCGAGCAGTGCCCACCGGCGATAGGCCAAACCGTTGCGGCGCTTGCGAATCTGGCGAATCAGCAGGGCCTGTCCGGTGCGCGCGTCCAGCTGCGCGGCGGCCGTCACCGCCAGGCGCATCTCGT
>NZ_QJUG01000256.1 GCF_003426775.1 Allorhizocola rhizosphaerae
CCGTCCCACACGGCCGGGGTGGAATGAGTCATGCGGTAAGAATGCTCCATATGGAGCAGGTACCGCATCCGGCGCGCGCCCTGGGCGTCGTAGTCGGCGCGCCGCCGTTTACCGCGATCATGGACTGCGTCGAAGTGGTCCTGCCCAACTCACTGCGCGACGCCACCACCACGACCGGCATCGACGGCCACGCCAGTCACGCCGACCCGCGCGACCTCATCAGCAGCGTGGCACGGTCGATCGGGTGAACCTCGGCGGCCGGCACGGTGCACGCGTGCGCTCCCGCAACAGCTCCAAACTGGACACTCGACGCGATCGTGTGGCCGGTCAGGTACCCGAATAAAAACCCGGAGACGAACGCGTCGCCGGCACCGTTGGAATCCACGGCCGGGTTGCCGCGTGCCCGTCTTGAGCAGATCATCGGGGAAGCGGCCGGCGTCGTCGCGGCGGCTGCTGTCGTAAAGGGACAGTCGCCGCCCGTCGGGGCCGACCAGGTTGACGGCCCGCTTGGTCCCGGCAGGAGTCGGCACGCGCACGAGCGGCACGCCATGCCGCTCGTGCAGAGTAGCGACAAGCCCGCCCTCGTGGTCGTCGCCCAGAAAATCGACATGCACGACAGTGAATCCCAGCGCCGACAGTCCTAACGCGACATTGTCGCCCCTCTGCCCGGCGCGCATCTCGATGGCCGGCACCTGATAGCTGTCCGAGTAGGGGAGCGGGAGCTCGGGCACATAGACAATCGTGTCCACACCCGACCCGCCGAGCACGAGCACATCGGTCATAGCCGCCACACCCGGAAAGCGGGCCCGTCACCGGGCAGGACGATGTCACCGTCGAGATCGGACGCCTCGTAGACCCCGGTCAACGGCCCGCTGAGCGCAAGCGCGATCGGCTCCGTGTCGGCACGAGTCGCCGAAACGAGCAGCGAGCCACCGTCGGCCGTCTCACGCAGGAACACCAGCGCGTCATCGCCCACGAACGCCCAGCGCAGGCTTCCGTGCCGCAGTGCCGGCTCAGCAGAACGCAACCGCAACAACCGTTGGCACGCCTCAAACATCTCATCGTCGCGATCGGACGGTCGCTCCCATGGCATGGGTGTGCGGGCGTGCTCGCCTACATTTCCCGTCAAACCCCACTCCGACCCGGCGCACACCATCGGCGTGCCCGGCAGTGTCGCCAGCAACCCGAAGCCCACCAGATGCCGCTCCTGTGACCCGCACACCGTGCGGAACCGCGCCGTGTCAAACGAGTCGAGCAGTTGCCACGAATGCGTCAGCGCACTCCACGACATCTGCGCGGCGAACCGGCGCATCGCCGCCACGACCTGTCCGCCCGTGCGGCGCGGCACGCCGCCCGGCACGCCGATAAAGTTGGGCAGATCGCACTCGTCACCCCGCAGCCACGCCCACACCGGGCGGGTGAACCCGGCCTGGTTCATCGTGCCCTGCCAGCCTCCCGTGTCCAGGTCGCCCGTGCTGTCGTGGGTGTGCTCGGCCAGCAGCAGCGCGTCGGGCCGCTTCTCGGCGATCGCCCGGCGCAACTCCCGTTGAACAAAGGCGTTGTGGTCGTCTGCCCCGAACCGGCCGGTCATGTTGGCCACGTCTACCCGCCAGCCGTCGTAGACGTCGAGCCAGCGCAGCATGACGTCGGTCATGCGCTGCCGCACCAGCGCGCTGCCCCAGTTGAGCTTGGGCAGGCTGGGCACGCCATACCACGCCTCGTAGCCGCCGTCGGCGTCGAAATAGAACATCTCCCGCTCCTTGTGAAGGGCGCGGGCTTTGACAAACCACTCGTGGTCGTCGCCGCAGTGGTTGGTCGTAATGTCGCCGATCAGGCGCATGCCACGGGCGTGCACGGCATCGGACAGCCGCTGCAACGCCGCATCACCGCCAAGCAGCGGATCCACGCGGTCAAACGTGGTCGCGTTGTAACGATGGTTGGACCGCGCCGGAAACACCGGGCGCAGATAGATGGTATTCGCCCCCAGCGCCTCGATGTGGTCGAGATGCTCGGTGATCCCATCCAGATCACCGCCAAAGAACTGCAGCGGTGTCGCAGGCGTGTCGTATTCGACCTCATCGTCATCCCAGTCGCACGGGATGGCCCAATCGGGAGCGTCCTTTTCGGACGTCTTGCCGAACCGGTCGGGAAACACCTCATAAACAATCGCATCGCCCGCCCACTGCGGCGGCGCTTCATGCGCAACCAACCGAAAGTCCGTGCTGTCGGGCACGTCGTGCTTCACCACGCCCGCCGCGGTCAGCCACACCGGCGGCGCATCCGCCCGCTGGACGTAAAACCTGTATCGCGTCACCGGATTGTGCGCCCGGATGGTCGCCCTCCGCCAGCCGTCACCGTCCACACTGGACGGCACGAAGATGGGCTCGCCGTCGACAACCACCCGGACGTGCACATCGGTCACACCTGCCGGCACCCGCACCCGGACCGTGACGAGCTCATCGAGCTTCGGCGCGCCGTTCGAGACATACAGCGGGGAACCATCGTGGTGCGGTTGGTCCAGCAGGTGCATTGATTTCCTCTCAGTATTGCCAATTGACGGTGGTGCTGCCCACGCCCGAGCATGGCACGGCGTAGGTGTGATTGGCGCCGTTCTCCCAGGTGACCCCGCCACCCGAGGTAATCTTGATGAACTTGAACTGCACGGTCGTGCATGCGGGCAGCGCCACGGTCGTGAACCAGTTGGGGTAGTTGGGCGCGAGCATCGGTCCGATCGCGACAGTTCGGCTGGTCGACCAGTTGCCCAGCTCGAACACGCTGCCGGTGAGGTAGATGTGGTCGCCCCAAGCCGTCGGCGAGGCATTGTTGACGGTGAACTTCACCGGGATCTGCGCCCCCGTTAAGACATTCACACTGTACCCATTGGACACCCCGCCGGATGTGGTGACAGTGACGGCGCGCGTGCCGGCGGCCGTGGCCGGCACGGTGGCCACGATCCGGTTCGGCGACCAGCTCACGGTCGTCGCGTTGACGCCGTTCACCTTCACGGTCCCGGCCGTGGTGCCGAAGCCGCGCCCCTCTACCGTGATTTTCTGCCCGGCGCGGGTCACGGTCGGCCCGACACTCCCGATCGTCGGCGCACTCGGCTCGGCGGCCCTGTAGGACCAGACGCCCACCTGACCGGCGCCGAGCGTGAACGCGGCGACCGGGTTGTTGCCGCCCGTGCCGGCGCTCACCGATATGCTGCCGGCTCCGAGCAGGCCGGTCAGCTTGTCCGAATAGGACCCCGCGGGCAGGGCCGTGTGGAGCCCCGTCAGTGACTGTCCGGACGCACCTTTGTTGATCGCAACCAGTACCACATCATTGAAGTAACGCCGTTCATACACGTAAACGTCGTTGTTTATCCAGCGCTGCTGGTGCGTGCCCCACGCCAGCGCCGGCTGGTCCTGCCGCAGCGAGGACAGCTTGTTGAGCACCTGATAGGCGGTCGTCGTCGTGCTGAATCCCGGCATCATCGGCCGGTTGTAGGGGTCGCCGCCGCCGGACGTGTCGTTGTGCAGGTATTGCTCGGTGCCGTAGTACACGCAGGGCGTCCCGCGCACGGTGAGCATGAAGGCCAGCGCCTGATGCAGCCGGGTGTTGTTGTTGTGCAGGGTCAGGAACCGCGACATGTCGTGGTTGTCGATGAAAGTGATGAGATTTTCCGGGTACCGGTAATCGCTCGCGGTTTTGGAAATGGCGGCATCCAGGTTCTGCATCGTGCCCGTCGACCCGAATGTCTCGCGCATGGCGATGTTGAGGTAGAAGTCGAGCACCGAAATGCCGCTCTCGTTGGCGAAGCGCACACTGTCCTCATAGAGCGGATCGGTTTTGCTGCCCAGATACCACTCTCCAAAAAGGAATGTGTCCTTGTTGGCCTGGAACCGGTCGGCCATGGAGCGCTGCCACCCGGCCGTCATGTGCTTCACCGCGTCGACCCGCACGCCGTCCACGCCGCGGTTCATCCAATAGTCGGCCGCGTCCTTCAGATAGGCGTCGATCGTCGGGTGGTGCTGATTGAGGTCCGCCAGGTCGGCCAGGTTCAGATATTGGGTCTGATAGCGGTCATCCCAGTTGGTGATGCCGCCGTTGTGGTGGAAGTAGCCGTTGGTGTCGCCGGTCAGCCCGCCCATGAGCGTGCCGTTGTGATACAGCCGCCCGTTGCCGGCGAAGCCCGGATTGCTCTCGTCAGCCGGCGAGGTGTGGTTGGGTGCCCAGTCCATCACTATCTTGATGCCCTTGGCGTGTGCGGCCGCGATGAGCGCGTCAAACTCGGCCAACGTGCCGAAGTGCTCTTCGGTCACCCTGAAGTCACGGGCCCAGTAGCCGTGATAGCCGGTGTTGGCGACCCCGCCGTAGGTGACGAGACCGTCCACATTGTCCACATGCGGCGATATCCAGATGGAGGTGACGCCCATGCCCTTGAGGTAGTCGAGCTTCTGGTTGATGCCGGCGAAATCCCCACCCCAGTACATCTTCCAGTTGGACTTGCCCGAGTCATACAGCCCCGGGCTCTTGGCCGGGTTGTTGTTTGCTGTGTTGCCGTCGAAGAAGCGGTCGGTCGCGACCTGGTAGCACAGGTCGGACTTCAGGCTGGCGCGGTTGCTCACGGGGGCGTCGGCGTGCGCCGCGATCGGGACGATTTGCACCAGCGCGGCCCCGAGCAGGGCCGCCAGCGACTTTTTGGACACGGTGACTCCTAGCCGTCTCTGTCTTTGATCAGCTGGTCCACGAGATCGCTCGTCAGCTCACGGAGTTGTGCGAGCTCCCTGGCTGACAGGCCGGAGAAGCGGCGGCGGTTGGCCTCCTGCAGCACCGCGTCGGCGGCCGCCAATCGTTTCTGGCCGAGCCGAGTCAGATGCACCCGGACCAGGCGCAGATCGGCCGGGCCGGGGCCGGTCGTGACCAGGCCCGCCTCGGCGAGCCGCTGCACCAGCCGGGTGACGTTGCCGCGCGTGCACAGCAGGACGCGGGCCAGCTCGCTGACCGAGCGGCCCTCGTCGGAGTCCGTGCCCAGCAGGCGCAGCAGGTTGTGGTGGGACGCGCTGAGCCCCACCTCCCGCAGCGCGCGCCGGTCACCGTCGTCCAGCAGCACATAAATCCGCTGCAGGTTGCGGTAGATGTCCTCCATGCCCGGCCCGCTCTCGATTGGGGTGCGTCGATTTGTTTACCGGTAAACAAACTCACGCTAGCGGGCTGGAGGATCATTTGCAAGACTTGAAACTTCTTACAACCGCGGGAGCGGCTGGTCGATCAGGATCACGCCCCGAAGTCGACCACCGCGACGTATCCGCCCGCGGATATCTCGGCCGCGCCGGCGAGGGTGAAGCCGCAATCCTGGATCACGGTGCGGTGCCCGGGGCTCTCCATCCACGCGGCAGCCGCCTCGTGCGCGCCGCCTCCGGTACTCCAATAGACGATTTCTCCGGTTGCCGAGCCGGCAAACCCCGCCTCGGCGATTCGCTGCTGCGCGGTGCTTCCGTCGGAGCCGATGTGATTGCGGATGCCGTTCTGTTGCATGTCGTTGGCATGTCGTTGCGCCGCAGCGGCCAGCGCACGATCGCTGCCGACCGCCGGGCAGCCCGCCTCGCTGCGTTTCTCGTTGAGGAGAGCGATCATGCCCGTATCCTGGCTGGCGGGCGGAGCGGGCGCGGTGCCACCAAGACTGGCGGCCACCGCGAAAACGAGCAGGATCGCGGAAAGAGGCCTGCTAAACACCCTGCTAAGGTGCCCGCTGCGGTGACCGCCGAAACCCCCAAGGCGGGCACCGGTTATGGACCCTCCACCACTTCAAGCTCGGCCGCGCCGGGCCGGCCCCGCGGCGAGCTCTTCGCGCCATGCGTCGGCGACCAGGGGGATGACTGCCGCGACGAGGGAGCCCGGAAGCGCCATGCTCGCGGCATCGGCCGCAGCGGGCGGGCCGATCGCTGTGATGACTGTAGCCGCATCACGGGTGGACTGCCCGCAGCGCCGGATGTGTGCAATCTCCGCCTCAATCCTCGCGAATGAATGTAGAGCATTAAGGATTTGTGCTGAATCTGCAGGTCACTCGCGAATCGACTTGGTATGCATCAGCGCATGATGCCACCAACCCGTTGGTCGCGGTATTCGCGGGCTATGGGATGGTCACGCCGTAGGTGGCAAGGATCTCGTTGATCGGCTGGTAGAACGTCGTGCCGCCGGTGGTGCAGTTGCCCGAGCCGCCGGACAGGATGCCGAGGATGCGGCCGGTGGACGGGACGTAGAGGGGGCCGCCGCTGTCGCCGGGCTCGGCGCAGATATTGGTTCTGATCAACCCATATACGGTACCCTGCGCGTAATTCACGGTCTGGTTGAGCCCGGTGATCTGGCCGCACCGCACGCCCGTCGTGCTGCCGCTGCGGCACACGGTCTGGCCCACGACCGGGCTCCCGGGACCGACGATGTTCAGTGTGCCGGGGTAGGTGTGCACCGCGCTCGGGTGCGGCACGCTCGTGTTGGTGTAGCGCACGATCCCGTAATCGTTGCCCGGGAAGCTCGTGCCCGTGCGCGTGCCGAGCACCGTCGTGCGCGTCGCATTCCCGTACCACGTGGCGCCCGCGTTGGTGCAATGCCCGGCGGTGACGAAGAAGTATGTGCTGCCCTGCCGCACGTTGGCCCCGAGCGAGCACCGCGCACTACCCGTATAGATGGCCTGTCCGCCCGCGATCAGCACGCGCAACTGGCCCGGCATGCGCGTCACCCGTACCCCTGTGCGAAGCATGGCCTGGACCTGGCTCGCGCTCACCGTACTGTCCACATAGACCTCGCCGTCGCCCCAGGCCGTGCCGCGCAGCGCCTGTGGCGCGTCGGCCTGCGCGGCGGCGGGAGAAGGCGTGAACGGGATCAGCGCCACCGCCATGACGAGTGCCAGTATGTGCCTTCGCATCGTGACCTCCCATAGTGCTATGCACCGACGCTGTGTTTTCCGCCGCGGTTGGGCTCGGACCGCTCCGCGGCCGACCCCAACCGCGCAAGAGCACGGCTTCGCCTGAAGAAACCTTGTTCCAAGCATCGACGTATTGAAATCTAGAAGAACTATAGGAAGAGTGGCGCCTACCGGTACCCCCCAAAAGGAGGTTCTTCAATGGACAGACGTAGCCTCTTCCGCGCAGTCGTCGGCGTGGCCGCGGCGATCGGCGCGGTCATCCCGACCCAGCTGGTGGCCGCCGCCCCGGCCAGCGCCGCCGTGCGGGTGCTCTACTACGACGCCAGCGCCGCCGGCGAATTCGTCAACGTGGTGCACCAGGGCGCCGCCAACTGGAACGCCAGCGTCACCAACGTGCGCCTGGAGCGATGGACCTCCGGACGCCCGCGCAACATCGTCGTGACGGTGGACAACAACTGGCCGCGCGCCTATGTGACCTCGCTCGGCAACGGGCGCTGGGTCATGGGCCGGCAAGCGGTCAACCAGGGCTACCACCCGCCGCGGATCGCCGCGCACGAGTTCGGCCATCTGCTCGGCCTGCCCGACCGCCGCACCGGACTGTGCGCCGACCTGATGTCGGGCAGCAGCGCCCCCGTCTCGTGCACCAACGCGTTCCCCAACTCGCGCGAGCGGTCCGAGGTACAGGCAAACTTCGCCGGCAGCCTCGCCACCGGCAACCAGACCGAGAAGGTGTTCGTCGACTTCTGATTGCTTCTGCGAAGACGCCCGGTCCCCGGTGTACGGCACCGGGCGTCTTGACCGCGGCACTTAACGATTTCAGTTGCAACTTAACAATTTTAGGCGTCCGGCGTGCCCCGGCCGCCATCCCATCGGTGTTAGTCTGGCGCCGACAGACACCCATCGGGAGCCGGGTGGCAGTCCCAAATCTGCCCACCCCTTTGCTCTGCTCTTGATGAAGGTGAATATGAAAACCAAGCTATTGATCGCCACGCTCGCGGCCGCATTGACGGCAGCGTCCGTGTTTCTCATCGTCGCACCGGCGCAGGCCGCGGTCGGCCTGCGGATCACCAACGGGCGGCTCGTCGAGGCCAACGGCACCCCGTTCATCATGCGCGGCACCAGCCACGCTCACGTCTGGTACCAGAGCCAGACCAGTTCGTTCGCCAACATCAAGTCGCTGGGCGCCAACACCGTGCGGGTCGTGCTCAGCGGCGGCCGGTGGACCCCGGTCAACGGCGTCAACGACGTGCGCAACGTGGTCAGCCTGTGCAAGACCAACCGCCTGATCTGCGTGCTGGAGAACCACGACACCACGGGCTACGGCGAGCAGCAGAACGAGTGGACCCTCGACCGCGCGGTCGACTACTGGATCAGTGTGCAGGCCGCGCTGACCGGCGAGGAAAACTACGTACTGATAAACATCGGCAACGAGCCGTACGGCAACAACAACCCGTCGGGCTGGACCCAGGCGACCATCAACGCCATCGGGCGCATGCGCACCGCCGGCTTCGACCACACCCTCGTGGTCGACGCGCCCAACTGGGGCCAGGACTGGCAATTCATCATGCGCGACAACGCCCCGGCCGTGTTCAACAGCGACGTGGACCGCAACACGCTGTTCTCCGTGCACATGTATGGCGTGTTCAACACCGCGCAGGAGGTCATCGACTACCTGCAGTCGTTCCAGACCCGCGGGCTGCCGCTCATCGTCGGCGAGTTCGGGCACAACCACTCCGACGGCGACCCGGACGAGGACACCATCATGGCGCAGACCGTGCAGCGCAACATCGGCTACCTCGGCTGGTCGTGGAGCGGCAACAGCGGCGGCGTGGAATACCTCGACCAGGTGACCAACTTCAACGTCAACCAGCTGACCTCGTGGGGTCAGCGGCTGTTCAACGGCGCCAACGGAATCCGGGCCACCTCGCGGCAGGCGACCATCTACGGCAACCAGCCGTCGCCGTCCGTGAGCCCCACCCGCTCGCCGACGCCCAGCCCGAGCACCAGCCCTTCCAACCCGGGTGGCCGCACGTGCACGGCCACGTACACGAAGACGGGCCAGTGGCAGGGCGGCTTCCAGGGTGAGGTGAGGGTGACCGCGGGCAGCTCCGCCATCACCGGCTGGCGCGTCACGTGGACGTGGGCCAACGGGCAGAGCATCACGCAATACTGGGGCGCCAACGTGTCCGGTGCCGTGACCGCAACCAATCTTTCCTACAACGGAAGCCTCGGTGCTGGCCAGAGCACCACGTGGGGCTTCCTCGGCTCGTGGAACAACAGCGTCAACAACAACCCGACGCCTACGTGCGTGGCGAGTTGATGGTGACGCCCCCGTCCTGACCCGGCTCGACCACCAGCAGGGTGCCGGGCGGGTAGTTCTCGAGCACCTCGGGCGGGAGTTGGATGGATCCGTCGCCGGCGACGACCGCGAACTCCCGCCCGTTGCGGCCCTCCGCGCCCACCCTGCCGTCGCGGATGGTCACCGCGCGGCCGAGCCGCTCGCCCACCTCGGGGTCGTGCGTCACCACGACGATGGTGGCGCCGCGCTCGCGGTTGATGGCCTCCAGCGCCGCGAGCACCTCGTCGCGCCCGGCCCGGTCCAGCTGACTGGTCGGCTCGTCCACCAGCAACAGCCCGGGGGAAGCCGCCATGCCGACCGCCAGCGCCGCCCGCTGCTGCTCCGAAGAGGACAGCTCTCGCACCTTGCGGTGCCCCTGCCCGACAAGGCCGACCAGCGACAGAATCCGGGCCGGCGGCTCCAGATCGCCGGGCCGGACGGCAGCCGCGCGCCGCTGCGCGAGCCAGATGTTGCTCAGCACGGTCGCGAACGGCAGCAGGTTGCGCCGCGCGCCCTGCAGCACCACGCCCAGGTCGGTGCCGCGCAGCCGGGCCAGCTCGGCGTCGCTGATCCGGCCGATGTCGGCCAGTCCGATTTGGACCCGCCCAGCGCTCGGCCGCATCAGCCCGGCCAGCAGGGCGATCAGCGTGGACTTGCCCGAGCCGGAGGGCCCGACGAGCGCGACCATCTGCCCAGCCGCGATGTCCAGGTCCACTCCCGACAGTGCGACCACGTCGCCGCCCTGCGAACGATAGATGTGCATGACACGGCGGCAGACCACGGCGAGTCCAGTCATGACGGCAACTCCTCGACATACGACACCCGGGCGGAGACCCAGCACACGACGACGGCGGCGATCAGGGCGGGCAACGCGAGCGGCACGAGGCAGGCGAACGGCAACTGCGCGGCGGGCCATGACCGGTCGAGGAACGGCGGCAGGATGTCATACGCGACGCCCCACGTCATTCCAAACGCGACGATCGACCACACGAACGCGAACCCGAGCAGCGTCAGCCGGCTGCCAAGCGCCGCCCGGCGCAGCAACCGCTGGCCGACACCCTGCGGGCGCAGCACCGTGAGCCGGTCGGCATTGCGCTCGAACGCGGCCGCGACGAGCAGCCCGGCGAGGCCCAGCGCAAGCCAGGCGATCGCGGCCGCGACGACGAACCGCAGGGCCGCGGCCGGTGCCTGCCGTCCGAGGACAGCGCGCCGCTGCTGCGCCGTGTGATCGTCCACAATGTCCAGTCCGGCCGCGCGTAGCCGGTTGACGACCTCGGGTGGTGCGTTCGCGGTCAGCCACACCTCCAGCGTCGTGCCGCCGCCCTCAGAGAAGCCGTTCATCGCGTATTCGAAATCCATCAGCAGCCCATGCCTGCCCAGCCGGGGCACAAGCGGAAGGCGTCCGGCGTCGGCGATGGCGTAGCGCACGGAGGTGCCCAGTTCTTTCGGCGGCGCGACGCTTCCCGCCATCGGGAGCTCCCGCGGCAGCACCAGAGGATAGATGCGGGCGTTGGAGGCGGGCACGTTCACCGACACGCCGATCCCTTGCGCCGTCGGGTTCACCTCCACGCCCGACGGATACCAGCCCCGGCTCGCATCGAACAGCACCGTTCCTGAGTCGTCGCGCAGCTCGCCGATCACCAATTCGATTTTGGCGTTGCGGTCGGCGTACGCCACGACGAACTCCAGCGACTCAAGCCGGCAGCGTTCGCACCCGTTCAATTCATATTTGTGGGTACCGGGCATGAGCCTGCCCGTTTCGCTCGAGCTCGACGACCCAAGCGGGGTAACGAGGCGCACGCGGACCCGAATCTCCGGCGGCGGCTGCCGGTCGGCGAGCGTCGCGGTGAGCGTGAAACCCTTGCCGTTCAACATGATCGGGCGGGCCGGCTCGGGCTTCAGGCGGTGCGCGAGGTCGGCCGGCC
>NZ_QJUG01000257.1 GCF_003426775.1 Allorhizocola rhizosphaerae
CCCGGCAGCTCACCCAACCCGGCTGACCGCAACACCGCCGGCCGCCGGAGTCATGCGACTCCGGCGGCCGCCCGCAACGCTCCCATCAGGACGTAAGGGTGGCCATCAGGCGCGCCGGCTCCGCCCGCGACCCCACGCCGAGTTTGCGATACACCCGTCCGAGGTGGAACTCGACCGTCGTCTGGCTGAGGAGCTGAGGAACAGCGCCGAGGCGATCTCCTTCTGTGGAGTTGTAGAAGGGGATCCGCGCGCTATTCCTGTGCCTTGCCGGACGTAATGCGGGAGACCACCAGGGCGATGAGGATGATGGCGCCGTTGAGTGCGCCGATCCATTGTGCGGGCACGCCCGCGAGGGTCAGCACATTTTGGATCATGAACAGGAGCAGGATGCCGGTGAAGGCGCCGAACATGGTGCCCTTGCCGCCGTTGAGGCTGACGCCGCCTATGACGGCCGCGGCGAACACGGTGAAGATCGCGCCGTTGCCCTGTGAGGCCGCGACGGAGGCGAGCCGGCCGGACAGCATCAAGCCACCGAGAGCGGCCAGGGTGCTGGCGGACACGAGGGCGATCCACAGGACCCGGTCGGTGCGGATGCCCGCGGCCTTGGCGGCGTCGACGTTGCCGCCGATGGCATAGAGCGAGCGCCCGAAGCTGGTGTATCCCAGCAGCACAATGCCGCCCGCGAACAGCCCCAGGCAGATCCAGATCGATGCGGGGATGCCGAACCACATGGCGGTGCCCGGGTACATCATCGAATCAGGCAGCATGAAAAACGTTTGGCCGCCCGAGATGCCGGTGAGCAGGCCGCGCAGCACGATCAGCATGCCCAGCGTCACGATGAACCCGTGCAGTCCAAACCGGACGATGAGCGCGGCGTTGGCCACGCCGATGAGCGCGCCGACCGCAAGCGTGATCGGGATGGCCCAGCCACCGGGCACCAGCCCCAGCCCGTGGCCGGCGCCGACGGCCACGGTCATCCAGGCCGCGACGCCGGGCGCCAGACCGAACGTCGACTCCAGCGACAGGTCCATCTTGCCCGCGACCAGAACGATGGTCTGCGCCAGCACGAGCAGCGCGACCTCGGACATGGTCTGGCCGATGTTGATGAGATTGTCGGGCGCGAGGAAGACCGGGCTGATGATCTGCCCGACGATGGCGATGAGGATGATCGCCGGTACCAGGGCCAGGTCGCGCAGCCGGGCAAGTGCCACCCCACCGGCGATCCGGCGGGGCGGGGCCGTAGTGAGCTCACCCATCGATGGTCAGTCCTTCCATTGCAGCAACGGCATCGCGGTCGGCCCATCCGCGGGGCAGCTCGGCGACGATGCGCCCCTGGAACATCACGAGAATCCGGTCGCACAACCGCAGGTCGTCCAGTTCGTCGGAGGCGACGACGACGGCCGTCCCGGCGTCGGCGACCTGTTCGACCTTGGCGAGCAGGAACTCCTTGGACCGCACGTCCACACCCGCCGTGGGAGTGATCAGGACCAGCACCCGCGGCTCGTTGGCCAGCGCGCGGGCCATGACCACCTTCTGCTGGTTGCCGCCCGACAGCTGGGCGACGGGCAACCCCGGCCCGGGTGCCTTGATCGCCAGGTGGTCGATTGCCGCGGCGGCGATGGTGTCCCGGCGCCGCCCGCTCAGGAATCCGGCCGGGCCGAGCCGCTGCGGGATGGTCAGCGTGGCATTGTCGCCGATGGACATTGCGGGCACGAGCCCTTGATGGTGCCGGTCCTGTGGCACGAAACCCACACCGGCGGCCAGAGCGTCAGCCACGTCACCGTGGCGCAGCCGCCGCCCGGTCACGGAGATCGTGCCCGCGTCGGCGGCGCGCAGCCCCACGATGGTCTCGGCGACCTCGGTCTTGCCGCTGCCCCCGGACCCGGCCAGGCCAACGATCTCACCGGGCCGCGCCTGGAACGACACGTCTTCGAAAACCCCCGCAGTGGACAGACCATCGACGTCCAGGAGCGCGTGGGCCGACTCCGCCGGCGCCCTCCGCGTCCGCGGAGTCGCGAGGGCCGCGGCCTCACCGGTCATCGCGGCGATCAGCTCACCGCGCGCGAGTTCGGCCACGGGCGCGGTGACGATATGGCGCGCATCCCGGAAGACGGTCACCATGTCGCATATCTCGTAGATCTCCTGCAGGTGGTGGCTGATGAACAGGAACGTGACGCCCTGCCGGCGCAGATCCCGCATGCGGGCGAAAAGGCGGGCGATCGCGGCGGCGTCGAGCTGGGCGGTCGGTTCGTCGAGGATGATGAACCGCGCGCCGAACGACAGAGCGCGGGCGATCTCGACGAACTGCCGCTGCTCGACGCTGAGGTCGCCCGCCCTTGTCCGCACGTCCACATCGACCGACCACTCCGTGAGCAACTCATGCGCGCGGCGGCGCACGGTGCCCCAGTCGATGAGCCCGGCGCGCCCGCGGTCGTACCGGTTGAGCATCAGGTTCTCGGCGACGGTCAGCTCCGGGATGATGGTGGACTTCTGGTAGACGCAGGCGACGCGGCGGCGCCACGCGTCGCGATCGGACAGTCGCGGCGCGGGCGCGCCACCGAACGTCACCGAACCGGAGTCGGGTGCCTGCAGGCCGGTGAGGATCGCGACCAGTGTGGACTTCCCGGCTCCGTTGCGGCCCACCAGAGCGTGCGTCTCCCCGGTCCGCACGGTGATCCCGGCGTCGTCGAGCGCCACCGTGGAGCCGTATCGCTTCGTGATGTGCCTGGCCTGCGCGACCTCACTCATGTGCACCCCCGGCCGGCTAAATGTTGTTGCCCCACAGGGACTTGTCGTCGGGTTTGACGCTCTGGATGCCGCCGTATGCGCCGCCGTCACGGGTCACCAGCGGGGCCGAAAGCTGGTCCTCCAGCACACCCGGGCGTACCTGAATGATCGTGCTGTCGTGGTCGGTGCGGCCCGGCTGGAAGGTCTTGCCGTCGATCGCGGCCTTGAGGTAGTGCAAAGCGTATTTGGCGTACAGGTCGGCCGGCTGCGAGACCGTGGCATCGATGTTCCCGGCGGCGATCTCCTGAAGTTCCTTGGGAATGCCGTCGTTGGACACCACGAACACGTGCTTGGGGTCGTCGGGCGCGACGAGCAGGTTGCGCTGTTTGAGCAGCTGCAGCGTGCCGGCCAGGGCGAAGCTGGACTGCATGTAGATGCCCTTGATGTCCGGGTGCTCGGTGAGCCGGATCTGCAGCTTCTGCGACGCGATCGCCCCGTCCCAGTTGGTCGCCTCGCCGAACACCGTGATCGCGGGATAGTTCTTCTTCATGCAGTCGTTGAACGCCTCGGTGCGATCGCGGCCGTTGATCGACGCCAGATCGCCCTGCAGCATCACCACCTTGCCGCTTGCATTCAATTTGGTACCGAGGAACTTGCACGCCTTCTCGCCGTACGCGCGGTTGTCGGCACGCACGACCATGAACACGTCGCCCTGATCCGGGCGGGTGTCGATGCTCACAACCGGGATCTTCTTGGTGGCAAGCGTCTGCAGGGCCGGCGCGATGGCCGCCGTGTCCTGCGGCGCCATGGCGATGCCCTTGACGCCCTGACTGATCAGCGTCTGCACGTTGGAGCTCAGCTTGGCCACGTCGTTTTGCGAGTTGGTGGTCTTCAGCTCCAGCCCGAGTTCCTTGGCGTACTGCGGGACGTATTTGATGTACGAGTTCCAGAAGTCGGTGTCGGAACGGGGGTAGTCCACACCGATCACCGGCCTGCCGCTGCCGCTGGACGTCTCGCCTCGGTTGCATGCGCTCATGAGCAAGGCGGACACGGCGACGACCGCGGCCACGGCCATACTTTTGCGGTTCATCAAAACTCCTCGGGGGACCGAATCGAGATTGTCCACTGTGGACCGTCCGGGTAGCGGTATGCCGCAATGGATTCGGGATGTATCCGCGCGCCGATGCCCGGTGCGGTGGGAGCCGTATAGCGACCATCACGGATGACGACCGGGTCCACGAAATGCTCGTGCAGGTGGTCGACGTATTCGATCATCCGGTCCTCCATGGTCCGGCTGACCGCGATGTAGTCGAACATCGCCAGGTGCTGCACCATCTCGCACAGGCCGACGCCGCCCGCGTGCGGGCAGACCGGCACCCCGTATTTGGCGGCCAGCAACAGGATCGCGACGTTCTCGGTTACGCCGGCGACCCGGCTGGCGTCGATCTGCACCACGTCGACGGCACCGGCCTGCAGCAGTTGTTTGAACATCACCTGGTTGTGCACGTGCTCGCCCGTGGCCACCTTCATCGGGGCCACCGCAGCGCGGATGGTGGTGTGGCCCAGCACATCGTCGGGCGAGGTGGGTTCCTCGATCCAGTACGGTTCGTACGGCGCCAGCGCCGTGAGCCAGCCGATCGCCTCGTCGACGCCCCACGCCTGGTTCGCGTCCACGGCGATGCGGAAGTCCGAGCCGACCGCCTCGCGGGCCAGCCGCAGCCGCCGCACATCGGCGTCGAGGTCGGCGCCGACCTTCAGCTTGATCATGCCGAAGCCCTCGGCCACCGCCTGTTTGGACAGGCGCACCAGTTTCTCGTCGGTGTAGCCCAGCCAGCCGGGTGTCGTGGTGTAGGCCGGATATCCCCGTTGGAGCAGAAACCGTTCACGCGGCCATCGTTCGGGCTCCGCGCGTTGCAGGATCTGCAGCGCTTCCTCGGGCGTGAGCGCGTCCCTAAGGTACCTGAAGTCAATCAGCTCAACGAGTTTCTCCGGGGGCATCTCGGCCAGCAGCCGCCACAGCGGTTTGCCTTCCTTGCGGGCGTAGAGATCCCACATCGCGTTGACGACCGCTGCGGCGCCCATGTGGATGACGCCCTTGTGCGGACCGAGCCACCGCAATTGGCTGTCACCGGTGAGCCGTTTGGAGAAACCACCGAGATCGGCTAGGACGTCGTCCAGCGGTAGGCCGACCACCAGCGGCGCCAGCGCCTTGACTGCGGCCACCTGGAGGTCGTTGCCGCGACCCACGGTGAACGTCAGGCCGTAACCCTCCTGCCCGTCGCTGGTCCGGATGGTGACGTAGGCCGCGGAGTAGTCGGGCTCGGGGTTCATCGCATCCGACCCATCGAGCTCGCGGGACGTGGGGAACCGGACATCGACCGCCTCGACCTCGCTGATGAACGTCATGCGCCCAGAGCCCCTTCCCGCTGTCATGGGATGTCTTTATAACTCTTGAGATCGCCGCCGTCTAGATGCTGGGCCGTTTTGCGCCGTCTATCGGCTTATGTCGCATCGACTCATCGCCGGACCATCCGCAGACATGGGATTGCGTGGGAGAATTCCTCAGTGGGCTCGATCCGCGGCAAGGTCGGCCAGGCGGATCAGTTCAGCCCGAGCCTGCACCTCCAGGTCAAGGGACTCCAACGCCTTGACCGCCAGGCCATGCCCGAGCCGGATGCGACTCTCGATCGCCTCAAGTGCACCGCAGTCGGCCATGATGGTCCGGACCGTCTCGGCACCCGTGTTGTCGAGGTCGGGATTGCCCACGAGCGAGCGCAACACCTCCAGCTGGCCGCGGTCGGCCTGGGCAAGGGTCAGGGCGAGCAACACCGTCGGCTTGCCCTGGCGCAGATCGTCGAGCACCGGTTTGCCGGTCCGATCCGGATCGCCGAACACACCCAGCAGGTCATCGCGCAGCTGAAAGGCCTCGCCGAGGGCGTCGCCGGCGGCGGCGTAGCCGCGCAACAGGCGCGTGTCGCCGCCCGCGAGCGCGGCTCCGATCTGCAGCGGCCGCGTGATCGAATAGCGCGCGGTCTTCAGCCGCGCCACCAACATCGCGCGTGCGACGGCACGCTTGCCGCCCTTGCCGTTGACGGCGTACGAGAGCACATCGAGGTGTTCGCCCGCGATCGCCTCGGACCGGGCGGTGGCAAACAGTTCGTGCGCCCGGCGCAGTGCCTCCGGCGCCGCACCGCACCGGCAGAAGAGCTGCTGCGCCCACGACGCGCACAGATCGCCGCAGAGCAGGGCGACGCTGCGCCCGAAGTGCGCGGGGTCGCCCTGCCATCTGCCTCGGCGGCGTTGCTGCGCGTGGTGGGCCGCGAACCGTTCGTGCATCGAGAGCGCACCGCGCCGTTGCCCGCTGCCGTCGATGATGTCGTCATGGATCAGCGCGAAGCAGTGGAACAGCTCCAGCGCGGCGCCGGCGACGATGGCCGTGTCGTCCGGCGGCTTGCCGTCCCGGCGCACGCCTTGAAAACCCCAATAACAGAAGGCAGGCCTCATCCGCTTGCCTCCGTTGAGGACGAACTCGCGCAGCGCCTCCCACACCGGCCGGCGGTCCTGCCCCGTCCACATCCGTTGCTGTTCCTGGAGAAAGCCGTCGAGCACCGTGTCCACGCGCACGCGCAGTGTCATGAGGCGATTCCGGACAGGCGCAGCAGCAACGTTTTCACGTCGGTGGCTGCCAGGCGCTGCGTGCCAAGGGGCGCGGAGCAGAGCAGGATCGGCGAGGCGTCCGTGTGCAGAATTCCGTGGGATCCTCGAATGGCCTGGGCGCCAGGATCAAGACCTATGACATTCATCCGGTACCGCAAACCAAGTTTCTTTTTCACCAGCGCCTTCGCCGCACGGGCCTTGGCGGCGGCGGGAGAGGCCGGATCGAACAGCAACTCGGCCGGGTCGTAGCCCGGCTTGCGGTGGATCTCCACGTGGGTGGCGAAGTCGGGCGCACGCGCTGCGTCGAGCCAGTAGTAATACGTGAACCAGGCGTCCGGCTCGGCGAGCAGCACGAGCTCGCCCGAGCGTGGATGGTCGAGCCCATGCCGTGCCAGCCCTTGCCCGTCAAGGACTTCCGCCACACCGGGCAGCTCGGCGCACAGCTTGGCCACCTCCACCGGATCCTTGGTGTACACATGCGCGATCTGGTGGTCGGCGACCGCGAAGGCGCGTGACGTCCACGGGTCCAGGTATTCCATGCCGTCCTGGGTGTGCACGTTGAGCAGCCCGTGTGTCCGAAGCAGACGGTTGATGTGGACCGGCCGGGACACATCGGTGATCGCATACTCCGACAGCGCCACGACAATCGCCCCACGACTTGCGGCGGCGTCCAGCAGCGGCGCGAGCACACCGTCCAACTCGGACGCCGCGCTCGCGGCCCGCGGTGACGACGGGCCGAACCGCTGCAGGTCGTAGTCCAGATGCGGCAGGTAGACAAGCGTGAGATCCGGGTCCCGGGTGGCCATCACGTGCCGTGCCGCGTCCGCGATCCAGGCCGACGACGTGATCCCCGCGCCCGGCCCCCAGTAACTGAACAACGGAAACGGCGGCAGCTCGTCGTGCAGGTCCGCGGGGAAGGTATAGCAGTCCGGGTCTTTGCGCCCGTCGGCCCGGTAGATCGGGCGCGGCGTGATGGTCCAGTCGACGTCGGCGCCCATCGCATACCACCAGCAGATGTTGGCGACCGTGTAACCGGGCCGGACCTTGCGCGCGGCCTGCCACACCTTTTCGCCGCCGACGAGCCCGTGGTGCTGGCGCCACAGCAGCACCTCACCCAAATCCCTGAAGTACCAACCGTTTCCGACGATGCCGTGCTCGCGCGGCAGCTCGCCGGTGAGTAGCGTGGCCTGCACACTGCAGGTGACCGCGGGCAGGATGGTGTCGAGCCGGGCGGTGTGGCCGCACGCCCGGCGCAGCCGCGGCATGTGCTCCAGCAGATCGGCGGTCAGCCCCACGACATTGAGGACGACAAGACGCTCCATTACGACACTCCCAGTCCGTGCAGTTGGTCGCGGGCGAAGGCCAGCTCGGCGGCGATGCCCGTGGCGAGCCCGGCGTCGTCGGCCGGGCGCTCGGCCTCGGGAAGCACGGTCCACGTATACGTTTCGACCTCCAAGTGGTCGCACACCGGCCCCGCCATCAGCGCCGCCAGCCCTTGGCGCAGCACGCCGGTGCTCGTGCTGAGCGGGGGTTGGGCCGTGCCGTGCAGCGGGGCGTGGAAGTGCACGCGCCACGGGCCCGAAGCCCGGGAAGCCAACGCCTCGGGCAGGTCGTCGAACGCCGCCCCGCCCGCGCTGCGCGTCTGGTGCAGGAAGCGCGGTTCGGCATACTCGGACAGCACATCAACCGCGGCGACCGGATCGGCGACCTCGAGCGCGGCCGACACCTGTGCCTTGACGATCGGGATCCCGGCCGCGGTGAGCTTCGCGACGGTGTCGGCCGGGTCCTCCCAGGCGCACGCGAGGTGGGCCAGGTCCAGACACACGCCGATGACGTCGTTGTCCAATGTGGATAGCGCGGTCACCGCCTGGTCGACGGTCTCGACGACGCAGCCGGGCTCGGGTTCGAACGCCACCCTGACCCGGCCCAACCGGCGCAGCCCTCGCGCCAGCTCGTCGAGCAGCCGTCGCGCCTGAGCCATCCGCGCCTCGTTCCAGTCCGTCCGCCAGGCGAACGGCAGCGTGGAGATCGACCCGCGAGCGGCGTCGTCGGGCAGCAAATCGGCGAGCACCGTGGCCAGATCGCGGGTGTAGGCCAGGCGCCGGCGATCCGTCCAATCCGGAAGGTAGACCTGATGCTTGACCACCGGAGCATGGAAGGCCTGATAGGGAAAGCCGTTGAGGGTCACCGTCTCCAGGCCGCGCACCGCCAGCTCCCGGCGCAGCCGCAAGCGCAGATCCCGATCCGCCGCGAGGACGGCGGCGACCGGTGCGGCGAGCCACAGACCCAGCCCGAGCACGTCGGCGCCGAGCCGGTCGCGCACCGGCACGGCGAAGCGGTCCAACTGGGCCAGCACACCGGGCAGGTCCTCGGCCGGATGCACGTTGGTGCAGTAGGCGAGATGCACCGTCGAGCCGCCGGGATGGTGCAGGCGCATCACGTACCCCCTCGAAGAATGGAATTTCCGGCGAAGGTCGCCTCGCCTGCCGCGACATCGAGGTCGAGCCGGCCGGACTGGCCGTAGAACTCGACCGGGTTGCGCCACAGGACCTTGTCGACGTCGTCGTCGGAGAACCCGGCGGCGAGCATCGCCTCGGCCGTGCGCAGGGTCAGCAGGGGATCGGAGCGGCCCCAATCGGCGGCCGAGTTGACCAGCACGCGTTCGAGACCGTACTGCTTGAGGATCGCGACCATCCGGTCCGGGGACATCTTCGAGTCGGGGTAGATGGAAAAGCCCATCCAGCAACCGGTTGGGGCCACCAGACCCACGGTGAGCTCGTTGAGGTGATCCAGCACCACCCGGCTGGAGTCGATGCCCGAGTCCTGGACCACCTCGATGCTGCGTTGCGTGCCGGTCAGCTTGTCCCGATGCGGGGTGTGCACCAGCGCGGGCAGCCCGTGCTCGATGGCCATCGCCAGCTGCGCGGCGAAAACCTTCTCCTCGTCGGGGGTCATCGAGTCGTAGCCGATCTCGCCGACCGCCACCACCCGGTCCTTGGCCAGATATCGGGGGAGTACCTCAAGCACCTCACGGCAGCGCGGGTCGTTGGCCTCCTTGGGGTTGAGCGCGATCGTACAGTGGTGGCGGATGCCGTACTGGCTCGCGCGGAACGGCTCCCAGCCCAGCAGCGAGTCGAAGTAGTCCAGAAACGACCCCGCGTTGGTGCGCGGCTGGCCGAGCCAGAACGCCGGCTCCACCACGGCCGCAACCCCGGCCGCGGCCATCCGCTCGTAGTCGTCGGTGGTGCGGGAGGTCATGTGGATGTGTGGATCGAAGATGCGCATCAGATCAGCCTCTCCTTCAGGGCCAGCGCGTCGGCGGGCATCGTGCGCCTGGCTGCCTCACGTTCGCGGTGCAGGCCGTCGAGCATCCGGCCGAGCTCGGCGTCGGCGCGCCGGTCGAGATCGTGCACAGTGGACAGGTGCAGCCCCATGAAGACCGCCTTGAGCACGCCGTGCCGCCACGCCGCCGGGTCGAGGTGCGCCGAGTAGGGGCCGAGCGCGGCCGAGATCAGCCGGGTGTCGTTGCTGCGCAAAGCATCGTGCAACAGCTCGACGTGCCGCCCGGTGTCATCGATCGCGGGAAGGCCCAGCAGTACCGCCCGTTTCTCGTCGTTGTCGCCGTAGCGGTACAGCTCCTCGGCCCACTCGGGTGCCGCGGCCAGCAGGCGCACCCGGGCGTCATCGGCCCGCTCACGCCCGACATGGCGCCGCACCGCCGGGAACAGCACCGTGATCTGCTGCGGATCCTTGGCGATCGCGGTGAGGCATCGGCCGACCCAGTCGGCGGCTCGCAGGAACCCGATCGAGCGTGCCGCGACGCCCGGCGCGTCGTGGGAATGCCGCGGCAGCTCGACGGCGACCAGGCCGGTGTAGCCCGCCTCCGCAAGGGCCGCGAGCACGGGTGGAAAGTCAATCTCGCCTTCACCGAACTCGAGGTGCTCGTGCACACCCCGCCGCATGTCGTCGATTTGCACGTTGACCAGATGCGGCCCGGCCAGCCGCACGCAGTCGGGCACGTCGTGCGGCTCCACGGCTCGGCAATGTCCAATGTCGAGAGTGAGCCCGAACTCCGGTGGTGCGCCGAGGTCTTCGCGCAGCCGGGCCCAGCGTTCGATGGTGTCGACCACCATGCCCGGCTCGGGTTCGAAGCCCAGTTTCACGCCTCTTCGGCCGGCGTGTTCGACGACCGCCGCGCAGCCGGAGACCAGGCGGTCCCAACGGTCCACTGTGGACACCCCCGACCAGAACGAGACCGCTTCGGCTTCCAGGTCGGCGGCGATGTCGATCGCCCGGCGCAGGAAGTCGATGCGGACGTCGGCGTCATCGTCGAGCAACGTGGGCGCGTGCTTGCGGCGCGGGCTGAGCAGATAGCGGGCTCCCGTCTCGATGACCACCGCCAGCCCGTGGTGGTGCAGCGCCGTGGCGACGGCGTCGACCTGCTTCAGGAGGTACGGCTGAAAGGGGTCCAGGTGCGCGTGGTCGAGCGTCAGCGCCACGCCCGCGTAGCCGAGCTCGGCGATGACGGCCAGCGCGTCATCGAGCCGATGGTTGGCGAACCCGTTGGTGCCGTAGCCGAATCGCAGGCTCATGTTGGCGACACCGCCTTGGCGAGTCTGCGGGCGAGCGGGGCGGCCGCCGCCACCGCCACACCGGTGGCCGGGTGGCCGAAGCGGGCGGCGAGTGCGCCCTGCAGCGCGGGCAGAGACGTGATGCCCGCGCCGACGGCCGCCCGGACGTTGCCCGCCTCCGGCTTGTCGAACGCGCGCTTCTGCGCCCG
>NZ_QJUG01000258.1 GCF_003426775.1 Allorhizocola rhizosphaerae
CCAGGCAGGAGAATTTGAAGAAGGCTCGCCTTGCCGTTGCTGCAGGCGTCGGCCGGCAAGGGCCTCGAGAAACAGAGAAGGTGCACCTATGTGCACCTAAGAATCGGACGAATCTGCATAAAGTGGGCGATACTGGGATCGAATGAGCATCTTTATGCAGCATATCGGACCTATAGCGTCAAAACACCTGATAATTTCTCGCCAAAATTCCTTATGTTTGCGACAAATCGATCGCACTGCACGCCACCGTGCACCCAGGGTGCACGCCTAGAATGTCGATGGATAAATGTCTCATCTGGACAACGATGCGTTTCGGCGCACCGGCTTGTGGGGGTCCAAACGCACCACACGACGGCGCCGCGGCTGTGGGTCGTCGGCGCCTTTCGGCTGCACGCCACGCCACGAGGCGATCAGGGAGATCAGCTGGTCGCCGGTCATCAGGATCCGGCCACCCGGTCGCGTTAGGAACTCAGGCCGAATCTTGCCGTTATTGATCCACCGCCTGATCGTGGACTCACCCTGCCGCGTCCAGTACGCGATCTCGTCAATCGTGAACAGCGTCAGATGATCCCCCGCCACAGGACGCCGACCCGGCAAGTACTCGCGGTCGATCACCGCCCCTCCCTTCACGAGATCATGCCCACAAACCCGACGACACTTCGCCACCGCGACCGAGTGAGCGTCCGCGCCCAGTGACTCAACACAAACCCCAGCCCTCAAGTCACCCAGCGACCCCAAGAAACACCTTGAAGAACGAAAACATCGGCCTCAAAGGCGAGCTGGCGCTTCGGCTCTCTGCCCACAAGACAGCAGCACCCAGACGGATCAAGCTACTGAGCGTGATCGGTCCGCTGGTGATCGTCAGCCGGCCGGCCGGTACCCAGACCGTCACGCGGGCATCAGCTCGTGCAAGCGATCCGAGGATGCGCTCGACCGAGCGGGCCCGACCGGGTGGATCGCCTGACATCAGGTCCTATATTGAGTCGTCGCCTGCGTGGGACGCCACTACCACAGCTATGATGCCCTGCTGCTGACTACTCCTGACCGCCGCGATCGATGCGCTGTCGCGTTGCATCGTCGGCGTCGGCCTGCAGTTTGGCGGTCACACTAGAGCACTGGCTCGTAGCCGAGGTGCTGGCGGTCGCGGTGAACTTCGTGGCCCGGCAGCCGCGGATGGCCCCGCACGGCGACGCCCCGGATCGGCTTGCCCACGCCGCTAGTCTGACCGATGTGAACGCTATCGTCGCATCCGTCATCACGGCCGTGATCACGACGCTTGTTGTGGAGTACGCGGCGAAACCGCGGCTGGAGGTACGCAAAGATCGGATTCTGCGGCGGCGGCGGGCCCACGAAGCCCTGGGCGCCAAGAACATTGACCTCGCTATCTGGGCTCAGTACGTGATGCTTGAACTGCCGAAGGAACTGACCGGCGAGACTCGCGAGAACGTGTTGGCGGACAAGCGCCGAGCGTACGAACGCATGCGGACCATCATCGAAGAGTTGTCCGACGACATCGGTATGCACGCCAGCTACCACCCGCCGGCAAGGGGTCTCATGGTGGAATACCTGGCCCACCTCAGAGGCGTCACGCTCGCCTCAGTGTCGTGGACGCGGAAGGCCGAAGCGATCTACAAGGTGGCCGAACCGATGGCGTGGCTGCTCACACCACCGCCGGTGTGGCAGGTGTGGAAACTGCACGGCGTGGCGCGTGCCGCAGTCAGGGTCCGACAGGCGATCAAGGACCATCGGTGGGAGCCAGCGGAGTCCGCTGACGCTACGGCCGTGGGCAGGCTTGGGGAGCCGGGGAACGCGATCGACGGTCCGGTGTTAGAGGCCCGTTAGTTAGGGTCAGGTCGAGTGCCGCGTGGCCAGGCGTGTAGGGCTTCTTCGGGCCGGTGGCGTTGTAGCCACTTGCGGGCTGCCGCTTGGGTGAAGCCGCGTGTCTGAAGGAGTTCGAGGGCAGCTGCCCGGACTTCCCGGCTTTGGTCTTTTTCGTTGAGGTGGGTCTTCATGCGTGCCACGATGTCGTCGTAGTCGCTAATGTTGTAGCGGCCGTTGACCTTCTCGGCGAGCAGGGGGAGGAGCTTGTAGTAGCGCCGCTCGCTGATACCGATCTGTGTCCATGGATAGCGTTGTGGCGCTTCCTGTTTGCGATGCTCCATGACGATGATGCTCGCCTTGCGGCGCACGTACCGGCGGGTGGCTTCCGCACCTTGCGCTGGGTCGAAGCCAGGCTGGATCAGTTGCTCGAGCAACGCCGCTGCCGCAGCCGCCCGGTGCGGCGCTCGGGTCTTGCGCTGTATGAGGTTGACCTGCTTGGGGTAGGCCAAGGCGATGACATCTACCAGGCCGGGCTCATCCCCGCTGATGTAACCGTGCCAGTAGGCCTTCAACACGACCTGGCAGGCGACCTCATACGGGGTAGAGTTGCGGTCGATCGTGATGGTCGGTATCCCGCTGCCATGGATGGCTGGCGCCAGCTTGTTCCACAGCTGGTTGGGTGAGCGGGGAACGTTTTCTACCCAGATGCGAGCGCTGAAGGCCCACTCCGCGGGGTGCCGGGTCATCGGAACCGCGATCAAGACAGGCTCGGTGGCCACGAGCGGGATCAGGTGGCCATCGACGGGCTCGTCTATCAGCGGCTCGACGAGCCGTCCATCGTTCGGCGTCTCTTGGGTGACCCACAACAGGCGTCGGGAAACCTGGATCCACCAGCCAGCGACTTCCGCCCCGAAAATCGGGACGTAAAACCGAACGGAGGGGTCCATGAGGCGGCGGAACAGGTCTTTCCGCTCTTCAACGTCGGCGAAAGCACCCAGCCACCGGATGACGAACTCCCGCGACAGCAAGCCCCGGCGTGATGCTTGCGCGACGAGCTGGCCGGCGAGACCAAGACCTCTGGCAACAGGCACGGCGCCACGGCTTGGGGCCTCCAAGGGCATCACTTGCAAGACCGCCGCGAACACCGGGTTCACCGGATCACGGACCTGCCACACCATCTTCTCGGAAGACTCGAGCGAGCCAAGGTGCATGTTCGGTGTCTCGACGAACGGCAGCCCGTTGGTCGCAAAAACCGAAGTCAATTGCTGTACCGGGTCGTAGTTGCGGCCGGATAGCGTCTCTATCTGCTGGCTGGCCTGCAGCAGTACGCGTCGCATCTCCTCGCGGTCTGGATCACCGCCCACTTGCTGCGCCAGGTCCTCAGCCAAATCCTCGGACCAATGTCCCATCTGGGCAGTATACGGGGGTGTGAAGCACGCATTCCTAAGCCGACGCCAGGCCACCAGGTCCGCGCGCCGGAGGACACCGCCGCCGGCGATACCGGCTTCGAGATCGGACGAGGCTGCGTCGTTGGGCGGGCACCGGTGATGTCCCTGCTCTGGTTCGCCGTGGCCGCGCCGATCGGGCTCTACTTGGTATTCGGGCTGCTGCACGTCGTGCTTCCGCCGCCCTACGACAAGAAGGCGCTGGTGATCCTGAAGCTGCGGCCGACCATCCCCACCCAGATCACCAGCTTGATCCGCTCGATCTTGCAGAGGTGAGCCGCATCGGAGCCGTCCACCGGTTGGGGACCAGGTCGGTGATGGCATCGCGGTCCCGCAGTAGCGGAACCACTTGCGAACAAGTGATCTGGATCCGCAAGGACAGATCCCGACGTACGGATTTGGCACCCCCTCTATGTCAAGGGTTGGCGCGGGCGGGTGTTCTAGAGTGGTTGGTGGCGGGTCCGGGAAGTGACTTGTCCGAAGTGCTGGCTGTGGGGATTGGGCTGGCCGCGCTGGATTGCAGAGTCGCTCCCCGTTGTCCTCCCGGGCTCGTCGCTGTCGTCTTGGCGTCGTTGGCCATGCATTGGTAGACGATGTTGGACAGGCGTCGTTTGAGGGCTCGGATGGCTTCCATGGGGGTTTTACCGGCGGCGAGTTTGCGCCGGTAGTAGGCGCGGCCTTCGGTGTCGTGGCGCAGCTGCACGATGGCCATGATATGCAGTACGCGGTTGATGCGTCGGTTGCCCGCGCGGGAGAGCCGGTGGCGGCGTTGGTCGCCGGAAGAGGCCTCGATTGGGGCGGTGCCGTTCCAGGAGGCGAAGTGTGCGCGGGTGGCAAACCGGTTGATGTCACCGATGTCGCCGAGCAGGCGGGCAGCCCCGGACGGGCCGATTCCGTTGAGCTGCCGCAGGCTGCTGCCGGTGGCGGCGACGAGCTCGGTCAGTTGCTTGTTTGCTGCTTTGATCTTTTTGTCGATCGTGGTGAGCTCGCCGATCAGGTCGGCGGCCAGTTGCCGGCGGGTCCGTCCGACGATGTCACGGGGGCGTACTGTGGCCAGCAGTGCACGAGCCTGCGCTGCGGAGAGGTATTGTTTCGCGCCGCCGGGGATCAGTTCGAGCAGTTGCTGGTGAAGTCGGCTGATCGTCTCGGTGCGGGCGCGGCCGAGTTCGTCGCGTCGGTCGACCAGCAGCCGCAGCGCGACGGTCGCATCATCAACCGTCACTTGCCGCAAACCATTGGTGCGCAACGCCACCACCGCAACCGAATGCGCGTCGACGGGATCGGTCTTGCGGCCTTGGCCGGTCGCGAACACCCGCGCCCGCGCCGACAACTTCGCTGGTACGTCGACGACGGTCTCGCCGTCTGCGACCAGTCGCTGGGCGATGTGCCGGCCGATGCCGTTGCAGCCCTCGACCGCCCAAATCCGGTCCAGGTACTGGCGTGCAGTCTTGAGCATGTCGCGGTAGCCGTCACGGTCGGTGCCGAACCGGCCACGGGTAAGGATCTGCTCGTGTTCGTCGATGACTTCGATCGTGGCTGACCGCTTGTGCGGGTCCATGCCGATGATGACGCGTCCCATGCCGTTCTCCAAATGCCACGTGCGGGCCGGAATCGGCGGGAGGGCAACGCTTCTTGCGGTTGGGCATACCCCTCTTGAGCCTCTCCTCGCCGCGGTGACCGGCAGGACGCATGCCAGATGAGAGTCACGCCGCTATCGCTGGCGGACAGCCGAAATGAGAGCGAACCTGCCGGTCACCTCGACCCAGCCTGGCCGGGCTGCGGTCATACCGCAAGTTTCTAAGAAGCCGATGAGCGGGTACGTCGCTTTTTCGCCCGACAGACGAGAGGACCCGTTGCGAATGGTCGGCGCAAGATGTCTGCTTGAGCCTCAACGCCAGCGCTCGATGCTTAGCCTCAGCGTGCGGCACGATGTGGTTCCGCTACGTCCGCTATTCGTACGACCGCGACCGTTCTCGAAACGAACGGTCACCGGACGGTTCGGGGGCCGGCGGAGCTTCGCTCCGCGATCGCTGTGCATTCTTTGACCAACCTCTCCAGCGACAAGACATGGGGCAGGCGACTGGCTGAGCATCAGGAGACGTTCGGTCCGTTTGGGCCGGGTGGGCTGGCGTAGTCGTGGGCGATCGCGAATCGCAGCTTCGGGCAAGCTGTTGCGGGTCGGCCTCCTGCCAGATCAAGGACACCGGCGAATGCGTGCGCCTAAAGGGACTCGCCGGTCAGTTTGATCCGTGCCGAGCCGATCTGCCCCAGCAGTGTCTGGGCAGACACACGAGCCACGTTGCCACGCGACGGGCGTACCTAACGAACCCCTCCGCCGACCTGACGACCCGATCCGGCGTTGCAGCCCTGAACGTGGCCGCGCGCCCATGGCTCGAGCAAATCCATACCCGCGGTGCAGCGATGCGGTGGGGCCAAGCGGAGGCCGCCGTCCAGGCGATCGCCGCTCAAATCTCCGCGAACCCTGCCGAACTCGCGTTTCCGTTGGCGCCGCCGGCGCCGCTGGTCCGAACTCGACCGGCCCGTCCGCGCCCTCATGGCCGCCGCCGACCCAGCCGATCCGAGGACCTGGGAACACGCGGCAGCGGCCGCGCAACTACACGACGCGGCCAAACACCTGCCATGAGCATCGGCCAGTTCCTCGACGACACCGCCCACAGCCTCGCCGACCCCGATCACGGACGGCTCCGGCTGGATCTGGACCTGTATCGCCTGCCCCCACTGGGCGCACCTACAGCGACCAGGCCAGGCCCCGCACGAGGCGCTAACGGCACACCTCAATGGCGAGCAGTAGCAACGAGGCGGGGGCGCCCATGGGGCGCCCCCGCGAGTAGCTGTGAGGAAACCGCGCTCCTCGGCTCCAGGGTTGACATCGACCGGAGCTTGCCCGTCTGGATGCTCGCCGGGGTAAGCTGATGAACAGAGCGATGAACGCACCGATGAACGAGCGGATATACTCCAGCGCATGAGCATGTAAAAGCCCCCCGCCAGTTGCAGCCTGACGAGGGGCGAGTGTTCAGTTGTGTCGATGGCCCTGTTCTTTGAACAGGGGCCATCAGCGCTTCCACGCATGTATCAGCGTGGCCAGGGCCATCACCAGTGGGCAAAGGATGGTAGTCCACCAAGCAATCTCCCTCTTGAGGTTCTTGCTTCGGTAGCCCCTCCGTCGTCGGTGGCGATTTTCCTGATCGGACACGGTGGTTACCTTCCTCCGCCGGCACCTCCCGCGGTACCGGCGGGAGGTCGTCACGGAGGAGTGGTCGTTTCCGTACCTGCCAAGGTAGTGCATGGTGTTGGCGGAGAGCGAACAGGTCCGCCATAACTTTGCCCTGAAAACATAGGGATCTCTCTTTGTGCAGGTAGAAGGTATGCACGCCCATAACAGTTTTATACGATCGGACTATGGCGATTCGGCGTTGCAGCGGCTTGCCGGCAACGACTACGACGTTGCCGTGCTGGACCGCGACCTTCCCTTGGTGACATTTAGGACACTTGCGATCTGCGAAGTGTAGCGATGTCGCTATAGTCTGCAACGTCGCTAGAGTTAGCAGCCGTGCCAAGGGCTGCCACCATCCGATCGCTTGCCGATATCGCCGAAGCCCAGTGGAGTTTGTTCACCCGCCAGCAAGCCGAATCGACAGGTATGGCCTGGACCACGCTGGCTCGCCTGGCTAAGCACGGCATCGCCGAGCGAGTGTCCCATGGCGTGTATCGGCTGCGCGGCACCTCAGCAGGCGACGATCATGCGACGCGGGCCGCCTGGTTACAGCTGGCGCCGGACACCATGGCCTCAGATCGCACCATCGGACAGGGCGTTGCCTGCCGATGGACTGCTGCGGCAATCTACGGCCTCGGTGCCGGCAGGCTTGGGCCAGCCAATGTTCACCAGTTCACGTTGCCCGTGCGGCGGCAGACCCGGCGGGAGGATGTCAAGCTGTACCGGGCGGTTCTGTCCGATAGCGACTGCGCCAGGGTAGGCGGTCTGCTGGTCACCAGACCGGGCCACATCATCTCCGACCTGCCGCACGAACCGTAGGCGGACAAGGACACAGTAGGCGTGGCTTCGCGTTGCGCTCCCTTCTCGGCGTGATCATCGCTCGTTGTCGGGCGGTAAGATCGCTGGAGGTTCCGATCCCGCAGTGTTGATCATGTTGGTCCGGTCGAGCTGAATCGGCCGTGCTCGGCGGTTCTGGCTTCGATGCGTTTCGTGAATGGTTGGTTCACTGCGACAATGGTCGATGTGACGGAGGCGGGGTTGACCTCACATCGGGAGGTTGATGTTGTCGTTCTGACAGCGTTGGCTGAGGAGTGCGACGCGGTTCTGGCGGTGGTGGGAGAGGCCAACTGCGAGGTGTTTCGCCGGGCTGGCGGGGACGTTTATGTCGCTTCGGTGGGGGCGTTGCGGGTCGCGGTGACGTCGCTGCATGGCATGGGCAATGTTGGCGCGTCGGCGACGGCGCGTGCGCTGATTGAGGTCTGGCGACCGACATTTCTGGTCCTGGTGGGAATCGCTGCGGGCATTCGCGGGTATGCAAAGGATTTACGGAGCGGTGATGTTCTGGTCGCCGATCAGGTGGTCGGCTTCGAGCTGGCGAAAGTTACCGAGGGCGGGCTGCATCGCCGGTATCAGTCGTTTCCGCCGCCTTTTGACTTGCTTGCCGCCGCCCGCAGCGTCGCGGCCAGCGAGTGGCCGTCGACGATTGCCACTCCACGGCCCGGCGGGCCGGGTGGCCCTGGTGTGCCTGGGGTGTATGTGGGCGCGGTGTTGAGCGGAGAGAAGGTCTTCGCTGACCTTGCCAGTGTGCAAGAGTTAAGTCGCGTATGGCCCACGGCGGTTGGTGTGGAGATGGAGGGGCTGGGGGTGGCGATCGCCGCTCATCGGGGTGGCTGTGGTTTCCTGCTGGTCAAGGGGGTCAGCGACTTTGCCGACGCGCGCAAGGATGATCGGTGGCGCCGGTATGCTGCGGAGGCGGCTGCACGGTTCGCTCTTGCCGTGTTGCGCCGCCAGCCGGTCGCGACGGCGCGAACGTCGTGGCCGCGGCCGGTGCAGCTTCCTCGCGATGCGACTTGGTTCACCGGCAGGGCAGCAGAATTGGAACAAGTGCTGACGCTCGCCATGGATCCGCGAGCGGGATCGGCGGTGGTGATTTCGGCGATCGATGGGATGGCGGGGATAGGCAAGACCGCGTTGGCGGTGCATGCCGCGCACCGGCTGGCCAGTCGGTTCCCGGACGGGCAGCTATTTGTCGATCTGCATGGGTTCACCGCTGGTGTGGCACCGGTGCAGGCGGCGGAGGCGTTGGATCGGGTGTTGCGCGATATCGGCGTGCCGGGGGAGCGAATCCCAGCGGGGGTGGACGAGCGGGCTGCGTTGTGGCGCACTCTGCTGGCTAGGCGGCGGATGCTCATCGTGTTGGACAACGCCGCGACCGAGGCGCAGGTGCAGCCGTTGCTGCCCGGATCGCCGGGTTGTTTGGTGCTGGTCACCAGCCGTCGGCGGTTGGCTGCGCTGGAGGCAGGTCAAACGGTATCGCTGGATACGTTGCCGCAAGCCGATGCGGTGCGGTTGTTTACCCAGACGGCCGGCCGGGCCGAACTAACCACAGGCACACCGCAAGCGGACGCTGAGCTGGTGGAGGTGATGCAGTTGTGTGGGTGTTTGCCGTTGGCGATCCGTATCGCTGCCGCACGGCTCAAAAATCGTCCAGTGTGGACGGTCGCCGATCTAGCGGAACGGTTGCGTGGCCAGGACGTGCGGCTGACCGCGCTGGATGACGGCCAACGCAGTGTTCATGCCACGCTGCACCTGTCCTACCAGCATCTGTCCGCGGATGCTCAACGGCTGTACCGGCTGTTGGGGTTGCATCCCGGCCCGGAGCTTGAGCCCTACGCGGCAGCTGCTCTCGTGGACAGCAACAGCTTGCAGGAGGTTCAGCGGTGGCTGGATGAGCTGGTCGATGGCCATCTATTGGCGGAGCCCGCACGCGGCCGGTACCGATTTCATGACCTGGTCCGCGCTCACGCCGCCACCGCCGCAGCAGACGAGGAGCCCGGATTGCGGCAGCGAGCGGCGTTGGAGCGGCTGTTAGAACATTATCGGCATTCCATTGCGGCGGCGATGGACCTGGCTTATCCCTATGATCGGCAGCGTCGCCCCGCCGTCGCGCCCGTGGGAACGTCCACACCTTTGCTGGCTGGCCGACACCAGGCGGAGCTGTGGCTGGATACCGAGTTGGACAATCTGCTGGCAGCTGTACACCTCGCGGCGCAAAATGGTTGGCCTGAACACACCTGGCACATGTCAGCTATTCTGGACCGGCATCTGCGCACCCGTGGCCGCTATCGTGATGCCCGAACGCTGCACGAGCACGCTGTCAACCTGGCTCAGCATTTCGGCCACCACGCAGCCGAGATGGATGCGCTCATTGGCCTCGGTTACGTTCACTGGAGGCTAAGCGACTACCAGAATGCCGGTGACTACCATGCAGAGGCACTGCAAATCGCCCAAGCCATCGGCCACCGTGGCGGTGAAATGGACGCGCTTACCGGTCTCGGTGAAGTCCAGCGGATGCAGGGCCGGTTTGAGGAGGCCGGTGACAATTTTGGGCGGGCGTTGAAGATTGCCCAAGCCATCGGCGACCGCGTGGGCGAACTAAGCGCGTTGACCGGTCTCGGCTATCTCCACTTGATGTTGGAACGCTTTGAGCAGGCTGGCGACGACTATGTGCGGGCGTTGCAGATCGCCCAAGCCATCGGCGATCAGGGTGGCGAGGTCCACGCGCTCAATGGCCTCGGCGAAGTTCATTTGATGCTGGGCAACTTTGAGCAGGCCGGTGACCGTGACAGACAGGCGTTGCAGATCGCCCGAGCGATCGGTGACCAAGGTGGCGAGATCCATGCGCTGAACTGTCTCGGCGCCGTCCAACGGACGCTGGGCCGCTTTGAGCAGGCTGGCGACGACTACGTGCGGGCGTTGCAGATCGCCCGAGCCATCGGCGAGCGACGAGGCGAGAAGAGCGCGTTAAATGGTCTTGGCCATGTCCATCGGATGCTGGGCCGTTTCGAGCAGGCCGCTGATCATTTTGGGCCGGCGTTGCAGATTGCCCAAGCCACTGGCGACCCCATGGGCCAACTACAGGCGCTGACTGGTCTCGGGCACTCCTACCGAATGCTGCATCGCCATAGCCAAGCCGCCGACTGTTTCCATAAAGTGCTTGTCCTCGCCCGACAGATTCACAGCAGCAACTGGCAGGGCGAAGCCCTGCACGGCTTCGGCCGCCTGCACCACGCCACCGGCCAATTTGACCTCGCGCTCACGTGCCACGAGCGGGCGCTGCAGTACGCGATCGACCTCGCCCAGCCGACCTATCAAGCCCGTGCCCACGATGGCCTCGCCCACGTCTATCATGCCACGGGTCAGTACGAGCAAGCCCGACAGCACTGGCAGCACGCCTTGAACATCCTCACCAGCGTCGGCACCGACTACACCGACGACCTTGAAGCTAATGTGCCCAACATTCGCGCCCATCTCATGACTACACCTGTGGCATAGCTACTATCAGCCTCCAACGCCAGATACGGCTGGCGATCTCCCATGACCTCGCCCCACACCAATGCCCAATTCGGACAGCCACCTGTCGTTTCAGAACCGAACGCTCAGCGGACATTGTGATCTCGGCCGGGCGGCCGCGAGCAAATGCGCGGATCTGCCGCGAACCGAGCGTTGATCTTAACGCCAGGAAACGATCGATCGGAGGCCCCTCCAAGGCGGACGGCCACCGCCGACAACTGTCCGCATAAGGGTCCGTCAGCAGACAGGCGCAGCTGTGTTTCTTGGCGGCGTGAGC
>NZ_QJUG01000259.1 GCF_003426775.1 Allorhizocola rhizosphaerae
AACAGCACCCCCGCCACCCCCGCATACCCCAGCCCAATCCCGAACTCAGCCAACAACTGCGGCGCAACCCCGCCCAGCGACGCCCCACCCACCAGCTCCCGCGCCGCGTTGGCCGCGTGCGTCAGCGGCAGGTAGTCGCCCACCACCCGCAGCACCGCCGGCAGCTGCTCGCGCGGCACGACCGTGCCCGACAGCAGGATCATGATCGCCACCGTGGAGTTGGAGATGAGCCACACGTCGTTGTAGCGCAAGCCAATCGAGCCGAGCACCAGCCCGAAGAACGAGGCCGAAAGCGACGCCACCGCGAGGGTCAGGAACAGCCCGCCCCACGCGCCGGACGGGACCTTCAGCCCGAGCATGAGCGTGCCCACCACGAGCGTGAAGGCCGCCACGATGAGCCCGTTGCCAGCGTAAGGAAGCGCCCGCCCCAAGAAGATGACGGTCTTGCTGCGCGGGGAGAGCAGCACGTTGCCCAGGGTGCCGAAGCGGCGCTCGTTGGACACCGCCATGGTCCCGCCGAACAGGCACAGCGCGGACGCCGCGAGCACCGCGTTGCCCACGATGTAGAACCCGTCGTCGGCCACGCCGAGCTGCCGGCCGAGGAACGCGAAGAACAACAGCTGGAAGACGGGCCCGACGAGCAGGGTCCCCACATACATCGAGGGGGTGGTCCAGTTGAACAGGGCCCGATAGGCGATCACGCCGCCCACAGTGATGAGTCTCAAACCTAACCCCCGTAATCGTTTCGGCGCATCCATATCCTCCCCCGCCCTCCCCGGTCCACGAAACCCGATTTCCGGGTGAGCCGACCCACACGCCAAACCCGCCCGACCCGCTTGACCTCAACCTCCCTTGAGCTTTCAAACTTGCTCCCATGGAGACCGAAATCGAAGCCATCAAACAGGTTGTGGCCACCGTCCAGCACGCTCAGCAGAACGAACTACCCGACGAATTCGTCTCGCTGTTTCGCCCCGACGCCATCTGGACCACCGCCCACGGCAAGCGCCTCACCGGCCGGGACGAGATATCGGCCTTCACGCACCAGGTGCTCCCTGGCGCGATGAAGGACTCCACCGCCGGCTATGAGGTCGTCCACGTCCTGTTCATCCGCCCCGACGTGGCCGCGGTGAAGGTCCGCCAGCGCCCGGTGACCCTGGACGGCACGCCCATCGAGGACGAAAACGAGGGCAGCCCGCTCTACATCATGTCCAAAGAGGACGGGCAATGGCGTCTGGCCGCCGGCCAGAACACCATCGTCCAAACCTAGGCGTCAGCCGAGACCCGACCCGCCACCGGATCCACCGTTGCCGCCGTCCGCCGAAGGCGGTGCCTCGCCATAAGGCTGGCCGACGTGGTCCCGCGGGAGCTCCGTGCCGCTTCCATCGGTCGGCTGCGCCGTGCCGATCCGGCGCATCCGCACCGCATCCCACACGATGGCAGCCGCGATCAACCCCACGACCGCGCCCACGAGCAGGATCAGCTCCATGCGAGCAGGATAGGCCCACGAGTCAAAGCTAAGCCAGCGCGAGCGTGGCCGCCGCCCGCGCCCGTCGCTCCACATAGGACATCGACAGCGCACCGAACCCGAAGCACATCAGGCTGATCAGCAGGCACCACCCCACCGATGGCCAGACCGCGCCCCCGGTGGCGGCCTCGTGCACGGCCCGCGCACCCCACGTCGTGGGCAGGATCGACGCCACGGGCTCGGTCCACCCGGGCAGCACCGTGATCGGCACGAGCATGCCCGACAGCAGCCAGATCGGATACTCCAGCGTGTTGCACACCGCATTCGCATTGCGCATCAGGATGAACGTGGACGCCAGCAGCAGCCCGAACATCCCGAGCCCCACAATGCACACGACCACCGCCACAAGGAACAGCCCGGGATGCGCGAACGACGGCACAATCCCATACAGCACCCACCCCCACACCAACGTCGCCGCCATCGTGTAGGTGCCCTGCAGGCCCGTCGCGATCGTGATCGGCAGCACGGTCAGCGCCGGCGGCCGCGGCGAGATAATCATCATCTCCAGCGTGCCCATCCACCGCTGCCGCTGGATCGCACCACCCGAGCCGAACAGCACCTGCGACCAGATGCCCATCAGCCCGGCCCCCACCGCCGCCTTGATCATGTTTTGCGGCTGCTCCGACGCCCGCAGCAGGTAGACCGCCATGGTGGCCTGCACGATCGGCACGATCAGCCCGGTGGCGATCTCGAACGGACTCCGGCTGGCCATCTTCAGGTGCATCAGCGAGCCGACACCCACCATCCGCAGCAGCCTCACGCCGAAACCTCCGGTTTCGCTTCGCTGCGCTCCGCTTCGGCGTGAGCCAATCCCAATCTCATGATGCCCTCGGGCAAGCCCTCGGTCATACCGAAACCTCCGCAAGCCCCGGTTTCGCTTCGCTGCGCTCCGCTTCGGCGTGAGCCAATCCCAATCTCATGTCGCAACCACCAACTCCGGCGAGTCGTCCGAAACGATTGACACGTAAGCGTCTTCGAGCGTCGGCCGGCGCGCCGCCACCCGCCCCAGCCGCACCCCGTCAAGCGCCGCGAGCACCTCGCCTTGAACGTCCACATCGGACGCGGACTGCACGGTCAGCAGCTGCACCGCGCCCTGTGCCTCCAGCGTCGTCTCCTTCACGCCTGCGATCCGCCTGATCCGCCCGTAGACGTCGTCATCGATGCCGTAGGCCTCGACCTCGACCACCCGCCGCCCGTCCGCGTAGTGCTTGAGCTCGTCCGGCGTGCCGAGCGCCTTCAGCTCGCCCTGCGCGATGACCGCGATCCGGTCGCACAGCTCGTCGGCCTCGGCCATGTAGTGCGTGGTGAGCAGCACCGTCGTGCCGGTCGCGGCCAGATCGGCCACCGTGCGCCGCAGATCCCGCGCCGCCACCGGATCGACCCCGATCGACGGCTCGTCCAGGAACAGCACCTGCGGCCGGTGCAGCAGCCCGCGCGCGATGTGCAGCCGCTGCCGCATGCCCCGCGAATATCCCTCGACCCGTTCCCGCTCCCGGCCGGCCAGATTTACCAGCTCAAGCAGCTCACCTATCCGAGCCTTCTGTTCTCTGGCCGGTACCGCATAGAGCTCAGCGAAATACCGCAGGTTGTCCAATGCCGACAGCCGGTCGTAAAGTCCGCGATCACCGCCGAACACATAGCCGATGCGCCGCCGCACCTCGGTTGTGTTTTCCACCACATCATGCCCGAAGATCCGGGCCGTCCCCGCGCTCGGAATGAGCAACGTATTGAGCATCTTGATCGTCGTGGTCTTCCCCGCGCCGTTGGGCCCCAGCAGCCCGAAGAGCTCGCCCTTTGCCACCGTGAAGCTGACACCTTTGACAGCCTCGGTCTGCCTGATCTTCGGCCGTAGCCAACCCGTGCGGCTGCGATATGTGCGGCGCAGCCCTACCGCCTCAATGGCTAGCTCACTCACGTCCCGACCCTAGCCACCGCCACCGACAATTCCGAACGGGTTTAATGGATGCCATGGAGCTCGTATGGCCGATTGTCCTACTCGTTCTTGGCCTCATAGTCGGGTTCGCGTTGGGCCGATCGGGCAAGGGTGGCAGGCCCGCGGGGCCGCGGGACGAGAACGACACCGTGGAGCACGCGGCACACGCCCGACTGTCCGCACTGGATCGCAAGCTGCGCAGCGTCATGGACCATCTGGGCGTCCCCGACCCCGAGCCCGCCCTGCAAGACGTCCTGCGCTTCCTCGAACAGGGCAAGAAGGTCCAGGCCGTCAAGGCATACCGCGACGCGACCGGCGCCGACCTTCACTCGGCCACCCAAGCGGTCGACGAGATCGCGCGGGAGAACGGTCTCTAGACCAATTCCGGGAACCAGAGCTTGATCTCGCGCTCCGCCGACTCCACCGAATCGGACGCGTGCACCAGGTTCTCGCGATTGGACAGCGAAAGGTCCCCGCGGATCGTCCCGGCCGCGGCCACCCGCCCATCGGTCGCCCCGACCAGCGCCCGCACCACCGACACCGCCTGGTCCCCCCGCACGATCGCCGCCACCAGCGGCCCGGAGGTCATGAAGTCCTTGAGCGGCGGATAGAACGGCTTCTCCACGTGCTCGGCATAATGCGCATCGGCCAGCTCGGCGTCCATCGCGCGCAAGGTGAGCGCGTCGAATGTCAGTCCTTTGCGCTCCAACCGGGAGACGATCTCTCCGATCAGACCGCGATTCACCGCGTCGGGCTTGATGAGCACCAGCGTGCGTTCCACTACACTCTCCTGACCTGCGTCAACACGAGCAGACTTCATCAGCCTACCGTTAGGCACTTTCCACGATCGACATACCCGCCTACGCTGAGCAACTACATGGGAACGGTCGGGGAGGGTCCACAGTGGCGCGCTTGGGACGAAAGCCCGTTCGGCCGGGCCGGGCCACCATCGCGGTGGCTCTCGGCACGATCGGTCTGTTTGTCATATCGATGGCGGCCGGTCTCGGCACGGAGGCCGGCGGCTGGCCGTTCGGCGCGGTCGGCGCGGCCCTGGTCATCATCGCCGTCGCCCTGCTCACCACGGCCTCCATGCGCGGCGCCGACAGGACGTTCGTCGCGGGCACGGTCCACGTGCAGAAGGTTTCCTCGCAGCCGCTGAGCAACGTCGAATTCGGCCGCTGCGAGATGACGGTGCTGGTCGACGCGCCCGGTCTGCCGGGGGAGACCGTGGTGGTGCGCGACCCTCGGGTACCGGTCGCAAAATGGCCTCAGGTCGGGGAGCCGCTACCGGCCCTGATCGCCGTGTCCGACGTCCGCCGGATAAAAATCCAGTGGGACCGGGTGGGCTTCAGCGCGCCCTACGGCGACGAGTCCTACGAGGACGAGTCTGATCACAACGACCCCTACGAGTCGCCCTACATCGACGACCCTGAGGAGCTCTACCTCCACCAGCGCGACCGATACGACGACGATGACGACGACTACGGCGGCAGGTCTCGTTACCAGGAGCGGCCCTACGCCCCCGACGATGTCGACGTCGACGACTGGGGTGTGCCGGCGGCGATCGATCCGCTGCCGCGCCGCAGGCCGTCGCCCGGACCGCTGGCGGAAACCCACTCCGTCGCGGTGCTGGAGGGCGAGGTGATCCCGGCCGAGGTGCCCGCACCGCGCGGCGGCACGGTCGACGTGCTGGACTTCTCCGATGTCCCCGAGCCGGAGAAGCCCACGCCCCCTCCCCCGGTCTTCGGCGCCGAGGAGCAGGTGCTGCCCACCCAGCCGGCCGCCCGCCCGGCGTCGGCGGGCTCGATTCACGGCGTCGGCATCACCGTGATCGTGTCGGATCTCCAGCGCTCGCAACGGTTTTACCACGACATGCTGGGTTTCTACGAGATCGACAGCGGGCCGGACAGCGTCATCCTGGCCTCGGGCGACACGCGCATCGTGTTGATGGCCGCGCACGAGTCGGCGCCGGTCAACCGCCGCCTGGTCCACCTCAACCTGGAGGTGGGCGATGTCGAGGCGGTGTACCGGGAGCTCAAGCTGCGCGGCGTGAGCTTCATCTACGGCCCGCGCGTGGTCAACCGGGGCGAGCGGCTCGAACTGATCGCCGCCTCGTTCAAGGATCCCGACGGCCACGGCATCGCGATCACCCAGTGGAAGGCCCGCACGGATTAGAGCAGCACACGGCGGCGGACATAGAGCACATACAGCCAGACCAGCCCGAACACGATCCCGATCACGCTGAATGTCCAATGCAGAAACCCGGTCGCGATCAGCGCCACCTGCAGCCCGCCGACCGCCCACCAGCCCCACGGCCAGCGCAGTGCACCGGTGAGCAGGACCGCGGCGCCCACTCCCACGACCACCACCAAGAGCTGCGGCATGCTGATCCCGTCCTGCGTGACCCGGATCGGCTGGATCGAGAGCAGCAGCACCAGCGCCTCCACCGTCAGGGTCAGCGACGCCAGCCCGCGCAGTGCCCGGCTCGGGTGCCGCAGCCCGCTCGGCTTGCCGCCCAACAGAAGTTTGACCTCCCGACGACTCACACCCGGAACAACTTCCGCGCGTCGGCCACGGTCACGACCGACCCGGTGATGAGCACGCCCGCGCCCACGGCGGACCCCGATTCGGCCTCGCCGACCGCCGTGGCGATCGCGTCGAGCAGCGACGGCTCGACGGTCACCCGCTCCTCGCCGAGCACCTCCTGCGCGATCTCGCCGAGCTCTTCGGCGCTCAACGAGCGCGGCGACGTGTTGCGCGTGGCCACCACGTGCGACACGACCGGCTCCAGCTGCTCCAGCATGCCGCGCACGTCCTTGTCGCCGAGCACCGCGACGACCGCGACCAGGTTTTCGAACGAGAACTCCTCGCCAAGCGCGGTCACCGTCGCGGCCATGCCGTGCGGATTGTGGGCCGCGTCAACGAGAATCGTCGGCGCCGTGCGCACCCGCTCCAGCCTGCCCGGCGAGGTCGCCTGCGCGAACCCTTCCCGCACGACCTCCGGGTCGAGCTGCTTGTTCCCACCCACGCCCAGGAACGCCTCAACCGCGGCGAGCGCGACGGCCGCGTTTTGCGCCTGATGCGCGCCGTGCAGCGGCAGGAACACCTCGTCGTAGATGCCGCCGAGCCCCTGCAGCGTGAGCACCTGCCCGCCGACCGCGATCGAGCGCCGCAGCACACCGAACTCCATGCCCTCGCGCGCGATCGTCGCGCCCACCTCCGCGCAGCGATCGAGGATCGGGCTCATCGCCTCGTCCGGCTGTGCCGCGCAGATCAGGGTCGCGCCCTCGTGGACGATCCCGGACTTGGCCAGCGCGATGTCCTCCAGCGTGTCGCCCAGCCATTCGGTGTGGTCCATGCCGATGGGCGTGATGACCGCGACACCGGCGCCGATCACGTTGGTGGAATCCTCGGCCCCGCCGAGCCCGACCTCGATGATGCCGACGTCCACCGGCGCATCGGCGAACGCCGCGAACGCCAACGCCGTCGTCATGTCAAAGTAGGTGAGCGATTCGTCGTGCCGCGCGTCGAGCAACTCGGCTACCGGGGAAACCTCCCGATAAACATTCAAAAACCTTTCCTCTTCAACGGGTACGCCGTCGAGGCTGATCCGTTCGAGGACCGATTCCAGATGGGGGCTGGTGTATCGCCCTGTGTGCAGGCCATGCGCGCGCAGCAGCGCATCGATCATCCGCGCGGTCGACGTCTTGCCGTTGGTGCCCGTGATGTGGATCGACGGGTAGGCCAGCTGCGGGCTGCCCAGCACGTCCAGCAGCTCACGAATGCGGCCGAGGTCGAACACGTAGCGGGTGAAGCCGCGTGCCTCCAGCTCCGCCTCGACCTGCGCGAACTCTGAGCTCACGGGGCAACTCCGTTCAGGCGAAGCCGTGCTCTTGCGCCGGCTGGGCTGAACGCTCCGCGATCAACCCAGCCGGCTGCTGGTATAGCAGTCACGAGGAAAGCCTAGCCAGCGCGTCGTCGATGCGGGCGATATCGGCCTCGGCGGTGGCCAGCCGCCCGCGCAGCTTGGCCACGACGTCGGCCGGGGCCTTGCTCAGGAAGCCCTCGTTGCCCAGCTTGGCCCGCGCCTGCGTGATCTCCTTCTCGGCCACGGCGCGGTCCTTGGTCAGCCGCGCCCGCTCGGCGGCCACGTCGATCGCGCCGCGCGTGTCGAGCGCGACAACGACCCCGCCCGCGATCGTCACGGTCGCGGACGCCGCGAACCCTTCGCCGGGCTCGTCGAGCCGTGCCAGCGAGCGCACCAGCGCCTCATGCTCGTCGATGCCCGACACCGTCGCCGCGACCCGCTGGCCCGGCTTGAGCCCCTGATCCGACCGGAACCGGCGCACCTCGGTCACGACCCGCTGCAGCCGCTCGATCGACGCCTCGGCCGCATCGTCCACATACGACGGATCCACGGCCGGCCAATCCGCCACCATCACCGACGCGTCACTGCGCGTCAGCGCGCACCAAAGCTCATCCGTCACGAACGGGATGACCGGATGCAGCAGCCGCAGGAGTTGGTCCAGCACGTGCCCGAGCACCCTCGGGCTGGGCGCTGCCTTGGAAAGCTCCACGTACCAGTCGCACACGTCGTCCCACGCGAAGTGGAACAGCGTGTCACACACCTTCGCGAACTCGTAGGCCTCGAACTGCTCGTCGACCTCGGCGATGGTCTGCTGCAACCGCGACAGAATCCACCGGTCCACAGTGGACAGCTCTGTGGGCAGCCCGCCTTCGACAGTGGCGCCATTCATCAACGCAAACCGCGTCGCGTTCCACAGCTTGTTGCAGAAGTTGCGCGACCCTTGACACCACTCCTCGCTCACCGGCACGTCCGCGCCCGGATTCGCGCCTTTCGCCAAGGTGAACCTGGTGGCATCCGCTCCAAATCTATCGATCCAGTCCAGCGGGTCCACCACGTTGCCGAACGACTTGCTCATCTTCTTGCCGTACTGGTCGCGCACCATCCCATGCAGCGCAACGACATCGAACGGCTGGCGCCCCTCCATCGCGTACAGCCCGAACATCATCATCCGAGCAACCCAGAAAAACAGGATGTCGTACCCCGTCACGAGCACACTCGTCGGGTAGAACTTCGCCAAATCCTCGGTCTCGTCCGGCCACCCCAGCGTGCTGAACGGCCACAGGGCCGACGAGAACCACGTGTCCAGCACGTCCTCGTCCTGCTGCCAGCCCTCACCGCTCGGCGGCTGCTCGTCGGGGCCCACGCACACGACCTCGCCGCCGGGGCCGTACCACACCGGGATCCGGTGCCCCCACCACAGCTGGCGCGAGATGCACCAGTCGTGCATGTTGTCGACCCATGAAAAGTACCGTGGCGCAAGCGATTCCGGCTCGATACGCACCCGCCCGTCGCGCACCGCGTCACCCGCGGCACGCGCCAGCGGCTCGGTCTTCACGAACCACTGCAGCGAAAGCCGCGGCTCGACGGTCGTCTTGCACCGCGAGCAGTGCCCGACCGCGTGCACATAGGGCCTCTTCTCGGAGACGATGAGCCCCATCTCGCGCAATGCCGCGACGACCGCCGGCCGCGCCTCGTACCGGTCGAGCCCCTGGAACGGCCCATGCACGGTGATCACCGCACGCTCGTCCATCATCGTGATCGACGGCAGCCCGTGCCGCTGCCCGATCTCGAAGTCATTCGGATCGTGCGCCGGCGTGACCTTCACACACCCCGTCCCGAAGGCCGGGTCCACATGCTCATCGGCGACCACCGGAATCCGCCGCCCCGTCAACGGCAGCTCGACTTCCGTCCCCACCAAATGCTTATACCGCTCGTCATCCGGATGCACCGCCACCGCAGTGTCCCCGAGCATCGTCTCCGCCCGCGTCGTGGCAACGACAATGTCGTCGCTATACCGAATGGAAACGAGCTCGCCTTCATCATCCGAATGCTCAACCTCGATATCCGAAAGCGCGGTCAAACACCTCGGGCACCAGTTGATAATCCGCTCGGCCCGATAAATCAGCCCGTCTTCAAAAAGCCTTTTAAACATTGTCAGTACCGCTCGCGAGAGCCCTTCATCCATCGTGAACCGCTCGCGCGACCAATCGACCGAGTCGCCCAGCCGTTTCATCTGGCCCAGGATCGCGCCGCCCGACTCGGCCTTCCACTGCCACACCCGCTCGACGAACTTCTCCCGCCTGAGATCGTGGCGCGACAACCCCTCGGCGGCCAGCCGCCGCTCCACCACGTTTTGCGTCGCGATCCCCGCGTGGTCCATGCCGGGCAGCCACAGCGTCTCGAAGCCCTGCATCCGCTTGCGCCGGATGAGCGCATCCTGGATCGTGTGGTCGAGCGCGTGCCCCACATGCAGCGAACCGGTCACATTGGGCGGCGGGATCACGATCGAGAACGCAGCGCGATCGCTCTTCGCATCGGCGCCGAAATAGCCTGAGGCAAGCCAGTGCTCATATCGCCTATGCTCGACGTCTCCGGGCTGATAAGCCGCAGCGAGCTGCTGTGGTGTGTCGGTCACCGCGCAAGTCTACTAAGCCCCCAACTATTGTTACGCTCCGCTGGTGACCACCGCGCACGACGCCGCAGACAGCCCAGCCCCGCCTTCCGATCCGGCACCGCCCGCGTCCGCGGAAGCGCCGGCCCGCGAGCCAGTCAGCGTCGCTGACCAGCTGTTCGGGGCCGCGTCGGCGGTCTCGTCGCAGTCCGATGACGATGCGGCCGAGCAGGCATCCGGCCCCGCCCCCAAGCGGGTCCGTCCACTCGCGATCGCCTTGGTCATCCTCATCGCCGCCGCGATCGCGGCAGCCATCGCGGTCGGCCCGACCGTCATGCGCGTTGCCGCGCAGCGCGACGCCACACTGGCCATGCCCGAGACGGTCGCGGAGCTCAAACGCGACGACAGCGACGGGGCCAAGGAGGCGGCCACCGATCTCGTCACCGCGCTGCGCGCGGAGATCGATCTGGACCGGAGCGCGGCAGCGGTGTACTCGGATCCCACGAACGACCCGGGCAAGAGCATCATGCTGTTCGGTGGCACCACACTGCTTCTGAGCCCCGAGCGCGAGCTCGACGCGGTCCTGAAGCTCACCGAGGACGCGGGCGACCGCATCCACGGCTTGCAGTCCGTCGACCCGGGCCCACTGGGCGGGGTCATGAAGTGCGGCTCCACCGGCACGGAAGCCTCACCGATGGCCGTGTGTGGCTGGGCTGATCACGGCAGCATCGCACTGGCCCTGTTCCCTGGACGCGCCCCCACCGACGCAGCCTTCCTCATGCGCACACTGCGCTCGGCCACCCTCACCCGTTAGCGATTCAGGCCCCGCATCGGTGATGACGCTTTCTATTTCACGCCGCGTGCGGTGCTTCTAACGTTTTCCGGCCGTATCTGACACACCCGCCGCCCGTTTCCCACGACCCCACCCTTCCTGGTTTCCCTCTTCCGGTTTCCCTTTTCCTTTTGGGTGGTTCAGGCCGGCTGGTTTCGGGTGGTTTCGGTTTGTGTGCCTTTCGGCGCACCGGTGTAAGCGCCTTTCGGTGTACCGGGCGCGCGCTTCAAGGGTTTCCGTGGTTTCCGGTGCTCGGGTGAAACGCGGACCCGGAGTTCTTCTGACACTGCC
>NZ_QJUG01000026.1 GCF_003426775.1 Allorhizocola rhizosphaerae
CCCGCGCCCGGGGCCGCTGCCCAGTGGGCGGTCCATCGCCGCGATCAGCGCGTCACGCCCGGCCCGGATCGGGTCGCGGCTGGGCCGCCGGCTCGCGTCGGACGGTGTGGGCAGGCCGTGGCCGCCGAGGTCGCGCCCGCTGCGGCTGACCACCGGGCCTTGGCCCGCGGTCGGGTCCTGGCCGAGGATCTGCGTGGGCCGCTCGGCGCACAGGTATTGCGCCATGTCGTCGTGGGGCGTGACGGACTGCCGGTTGCGGTCGAGCTCCCACACCGCCTGCGCCGTGGCCTTGCCGGACGGCCATGTGGCCACGACCCGCCAGGTGCCGTCCTCTCTCCGGTATGCATCCCAAGAGATCTTTTCGGTATCGATGCCGTGCTGCGCCAACCGGCCGTCCACGACATCGGCCAGGGTCGTGCCCTTCTCCGAAGTCTTCAGCCGCGTGCGGCGCGCGTGCTGGGCGAGCATCGCCCGCTCCTGCAGCACCGGCCCCGCGTAGCGCAGCACCCGGTCGACCGGCACACCGGCGATGCGCGCGACGTCGTCGGCGCTCTCACCACTGCGGATGCGGGCCTGGATGTCGCGCGGCGAAAGGTTGTTGTTGGCGTCGAACGCCACCGCGGCGATCGTGACCGTGCCCGAACCGGGAGCCCGGTTGGGGTCGAGTGCGCCGCTGACCCGCTCGTCGATGGGCAGGGAGAGCAGCCGGCCGACCTCGTCCGCGAGCACGAGCGCCTGACCGTCCTCGGACAGGGCAACGAACCGTACTGGTCGCACGCTGTCCTCCATCCCCTCGGCTCAGCCGCGGACGGGGGATTGCCCACGGCGTGACGTTCCTCCGTGACACCGTACGTGGCGAGCGCCGAATATGGCACCCGCCACGCCGTCTTTCCCCCAGCAAGTGAGCCCGGATCAGCCGCCACGGACATTGCGCCGCTGTAGAAGGGGCGGCGGTGAGCTCGCTTCGGTTCGCTGTGCGCCCGGTCTCACTTGCGCCAGGAGCACGGCTTCGCCCGAGCGGAGCTCGACGATTCGGGTCTAGGCCCGTTCGATCACGTAATCGATGCAGGCCGTGAGCGCGGCCACATCTGCCGGATCAACGGCAGGGTAGAGCGCGACGCGCAGCTGGTTGCGGCCCAGCTTGCGGTATGGCTCGGTGTCCACGATCCCGTTGGCGCGCAACGTCTTCGCCAGTGCCGCCGCGTCGACCTCGTCGGTGAAGTCGATCGTCGCGACGACGTTGGAGCGCAGCCCGGGATCAGACACGAACGGCGTGGCATAGGACGACTTCTCCGCCCAGCCGTAGATGATCTCAGCGCTCTCGGCCGTGCGGCGCACCGCCCAGCCGAGCCCGCCCCGCTCGTTCATCCAGTCGGTCTGCTCGGCCGCGAGGAACACCGTGGCCAGCGCGGGCGTGTTGAGCGTCTGCTCCAGCCGCGAATTTTCGATCGCCGTCACCAGATCGAGAAACGCCGGAATGTAGCGACCCGAGCCCTTGATCTCCTCAGCCCGCGCGATCGCCGCGGGCGAGAGCAACGCGATCCACAGCCCACCGTCCGAGGCGAAACACTTCTGCGGCGCGAAGTAATACACATCGCTCTGAGTCAGCTCGACGGCCAACCCACCCGCTGCCGACGTCGCGTCGTGCAGCATCAACGCGCCCGAATCGGCACCCTCCACCCGCTGCACCGGCACCGCGACACCGGTCGAGGTCTCATTATGTGGTACGGCATAGGTGTCCACGCCGCCCTCGGCCACCAGAAACGCGGCCGCGCCCGGCTCACCCTTGCGCACGGTGGGCTCGCCAAGGAACGGCGCGTCCTTGACCGCCTTGGCGAATTTCGCCCCGAACTCGCCGAACGTCGCGAGCTGGGCCCGGTCGCGGATCAGCGAAAACGCGGCGACCTCCCAGAACGCGGTCGTGCCGCCGTTGCCCAGCACCACCTCGTAGCCCTCGGGCAGGGAGAAGAACTCGGACAGCCCGCGTCGCAGCCGCGCCACCTGATCTTTGACCGGCTTCTGCCGGTGGGATGTGCCGAGGAAGCCCGGGGCCGCATTGCCCAGCGCCTCCACCGCCGACGAGCTCACCTTGGACGGGCCGCAGCCGAAGCGACCATCGGTGGGCAGGAGCTCAGCGGGTATGCGAAGCGGTTCAGCCATGCCCGCATCTTTTCACGTCAACCGAGCATGATCCGCACCCCGCCCCAGCCATTGGACCGTGACGGTGAACACTCACAACCCGTGGGGGATGGAGTTCCAGCCTTCGACTTCGGCGGGCTTGCGGGGGCCGTGGCCGACGTAGCGCGCGGCCGGGCGGACCAGGCGCTGCAGCTTCTTCTGCTCCAGGATGTGCGCCGACCAGCCGGCCACCCGGGCGCAGGTGAACATCGACGTGAACATGTGCGCCGGCACCTCGGCGAAGTCGAGCACGACCGCTGACCAGAACTCGACGTTGGTTTCGAGCACCCGATCGGGTCGGCGGGCGCGCAACTCGGCCAACGCGGCCTTCTCCAGCGCCTCGGCCACCTCGAACCGGGGTGCGCCCAGCTCCTTGGCCGTGCGGCGCAGCACTCGGGCGCGCGGGTCCTCGGCCCGATAGATGCGGTGACCAAAGCCCATCAGCCGCTCGCCCCGGTCGAGCACGCCCTTGACGTAACCCTCCGGGTCGCCCGAGCGCTCCACACCCTCGATCATGTGCAGCACGCGCGACGGCGCCCCGCCGTGCAACGGGCCGGACAGCGAGCCGATGGCCGACGAGATGCACGCCGCCACGTCGGCGCCCGTCGATGCGGCGATCCGCGCGGTGAAGGTCGAGGCGTTGAGCCCGTGCTCGGCGGCCGAGATGAAGTAAGCATCGACGGCCTTGACGTGCCTCGGGTCGGGCTCCCCGCGCCAGCGCTTCATGAATCGCTCGACGATCGTCGAAGCCTTATCAATCTCTTTTTGCGGTACGGCCGGCAGCCCCAGCCCGCGCGCCGACTGCGCGACGAACGAAAGCGCGGTCACGGAGACCCGCGCCAGGTCCTCCCGGGCCTGGTCATCGGAGATGTCGAGCAGCTGCCCCAGACCCCAGTAGGGCGCGAGCATGGCGACCGCGGACTGCACGTCGACGCGGATGTCGCCCGAGTGCACCGGCACCGGGAACGGCTCGGCGGGCGGGAGCCCCGGCCCGAACTTGCCGTCCGCGAGCAGCGCCCACACGTTGCCGAACGAGACCTGCCCGATCAGGTCTTCGATGTCCACACCCCGATAGCGAAGCGAGCCGCCCTCCTTGTCGGGCTCGGCGATCTCGGTTTCGAAGGCTGTGACGCCCTCAAGGCCCGGCTTGAAGTCGGACATCTTCACTCCTGGTGTTCATCGACGTTGACTCGCGCAGTGTTTCGAGCACATCTTGCCGCGCCAACCGCCCGTTCGCCATCCATGAAGCCGTGTACAAGATGATGGCGTGATGAGTAGCACACCGGGGAGCGGCCCGATCCATCTGTGGCGGATGCGTCAGGAGTACGAGGGTGGGCTGTCCGAAGCCGACCTCGCGCCCGACTGGATCGCGCAGTTCAGCCGGTGGATGGCCGAGGCCGTGGGCTTCGGGCTGCCCGAGCCGAACGCGATGATCGTGGCCACGGCGACCCCCGACGGGCGGCCGAGCGCCCGTTCGGTGCTGCTCAAGGAGTTCGACGAGCACGGGCTGGTGTTCTACACCAATTACGACTCCCGCAAGGGGCGCGAGGCAGCGGCGAACCCGCAGGCCAGCCTGGTGTTCCCGTGGTTTGCGATGCACCGCCAGGTGGTGGTCGTTGGCCGGGTCGAGCGGGTGAGCCGGGAGCAGAGCGCGGCCTACTTCGCCTTGCGCCCGCGCGAGTCCCGCCTCGGCGCGTGGGCGAGCGCCCAGTCCCACGTGCTGCCCGACCGGGCCGCGCTTGACGCCGAGTTCGAGCGGGTGAGCGAGCGCTTCCCGGATGAGGTGCCGCTGCCCGACAACTGGGGTGGGCTGCGGGTCGTGCCCGACGAGGTGGAGTTTTGGCAGGGCCGGCGCAACCGGCTGCACGATCGCCTGCGCTACCGGAGAATCGATGCCGGATGGAAGGTGGAGCGGTTAGCGCCCTAGAACATATAGGGTTCCCGTCGTGGCAGCCAGTGGAGCGCAATGGACCATCCGGCGGGGCGACCAGACCGCGGTGATAGTCGAGGTCGGCGGTGGTCTGCGGACCTACGCGGCCGGCGGCGAGGAGATTGTCGACGGTTACGGCGAGGACGAGCTTTGTCCCGGCTCGGCCGGGCAGATCCTGGCGCCGTGGCCCAACCGGCTACGCGACGGTGCGTTCCGGTTCGAGGGGGAGTCTTATCAGGTACCGCTTTCGGAGCCCAGCCTGCACAACGCGCTGCACGGTCTGGTGCGCTGGTCGAGCTGGCACGCCGAGGAGGTCGCCGACGACTCGGTGACCGTGTGGCACCGGTTGCACCCGCAGCCGGGCTACCCGTGGGAGTTGTTGCTGCGCGCCAAATACAGCATTGACCAAAGTGGACTGACGGTGCGGCACACCGCGCGGAATCTGAGCGGCTGCCCCGTGCCGTTCGGATTGGGCACCCATCCATATGTGCGCATTCCGGGGGTACCACTAAACGACCTTGAATTGTCTTTTCAGGCGCGCACGAGGCTGCTCGTCGACGGCCGCCAGCTGCCGATCGGCGCCGCCAAGGTGGCCGGGGGCGATTACGACTACTCGACGCCCCGGCGGATCGGCACGACTGAGCTGAACACGGCCTTCGGTGAGCTGTCGCGGGACGGCACCGGTCGGGCCGCCGTAACATTGACCGCGCCCGATGGGCGGGGCATCGTGGTGTGGGCCGACGGGGCGTTCAAGTGGTGGCAGTTGTTCACGGGGGAGTCGCTGCGGGGCGAGAGGCGGCGGCGCGCGCTCGCGATCGAGCCGATGACGTGCCCGCCCGACGCGTTGCGCTCCGGGCGCGACCTGATCACGCTGCAGCCGGGCGAGGAGTGGGCTGGCGAGTGGGGGATCGGCAGGGTGCAGCACGCCGGCGCGACGAACCTGCTCGAAAGGCTTGCCTGATATGGAGTTTCGTGATGTCGTGCGGCGGCGCAGGATGGTCCGGCGCTACGACCCCGACCGTGCCGTGCCGGAGGAGGTCGTGCAGCGGCTGCTCAAGCACGCGACACGGGCCCCGTCGGCCGGTTACTCGCAGGGCTGGGCGTTTCTGGTGCTGCGGACCCCGCAGGAGCGCGAGCTGTTCTGGACTGCGACGGCCGGCCGGCGACGGGTGCTGGCGAAGTGGCTGGAGGGCATGCGCACCGCACCACTGATCATCGTCGCGCTGTCGAACAAGTCGGCATATCTGGATCGCTATGCGGAGGCCGACAAGGGCTGGACCGACCGTAGCGAGGCCCGCTGGCCCGTGCCGTACTGGGACATCGACACCGGCATGGCCGCGCTGATGATGCTGCTGACCGCGGTCGACGAGGGGCTGGGGGCGTGCTTTTTCGGGATCATGCCGGAGCAATTGGCCGACTTCAAGGCGGCGTTCGGCGTGCCCGCTGAATACACTCCGGTCGGGGCGGTCTCGGTCGGCTACCCGGCAGAGGACAATATCCGTGGGTCATCCCATAGGGGGCGGCGTCCATTGGACGAAGTCGTTCATTTCGGGCACTGGAGGGCGCCGGATAGGCTGTCATAGGTCCGACACGGGAGAGCAGCCGGTTAAGGGGGGAACTTGATCTTCAAAGCGGTGAGGGACGGGCGCCCCTACCCTGATCACGGTTACACGCTCAAGCAGTGGGCCGAGATCCCACCGCGCCCGGTGCGCTTGGACCAGTTGGTGACGACCAAGCTCGAGCTCGGCCTGGATCGCGTGCTCGCGACCGACTCCACGTTCTACGGCGATCTGTTCCCGCACGTGGTGGAGTGGAAGGGCGAGCTTTACCTGGAGGACGGGCTGCACCGCGCGCTGCGGGCGGCGCTGCAGCAGCGCCACCAGATCCACGTGCGCGTGCTCGTGATGAGCTAGCTGAAGGCCGACAGGCCGGTGAGCTTGGCGCCGATGACCAGCTGGTGGATTTCTGACGTGCCCTCGTAGGTCAGCACGCTCTCCAGGTTGTTGGCGTGGCGCAGCACCGGGTACTCGCCCGAAATCCCATTGGCGCCAAGGATCGTGCGGCACGTGCGCGCGATGGCCAGGGCCTCGCGCACGTTGTTGAGCTTGCCGGCGCTGACCATCTCCGGCGTGCGGTGCTCCTGCCTGCCGATGTGCAACGCCAGCAGGTACCCCTTGAAGAATTCGAGGGACATGTCGGCGAGCTTGGCCTGAGTCAGCTGGAATCCGCCGATCGGCCGGCCGAACTGGGTGCGAGTGCGGGCGTAGTCGATCGCGGTCTCCAGGCAGTCGCGTGCCGCCCCGAGTGACCCCCAGATGATGCCGTAGCGGGCCTCGGTCAGGCAGCTGAGCGGGCCTTTCAGCCCTTTTATGGAAGGGAGCACCGCGTCGTAGGGCAGGCGCACGTCGTCCAGGCCGATCTCGCCGGTCGAGCTGGCCCGCAGCGACAGCTTGTTATCGATCTCGCGAACGCTCACGCCGGGCGTGCCCATCGGCACGATGAAGCCCCGGATGCCCTCCTCGGTGCGGGCCCAGACGACGGCGAGATCGGCGACGGGCGCGTTCGTGATCCACATCTTGCCGCCGTGCAGCACCCAGTCGTCGCCGTTTCGATAGGCCCTTGTGGACATGGACGCCGGATCGGAGCCGTGATCGGGCTCGGTCAGGCCGAAACAGCCGATGTATTGACCCTTCGCCATGCCCGGAAGCCATTGCTGCTTCTGCTCTTCGGAGCCGTACCGCCAGATCGCATACATGGCCAGCGACCCCTGCACGCTGACCAGCGATCGCACACCCGAGTCGGCCGCCTCCAGCTCCATGCACGCCAGGCCGTAGGAGACCGCGCTCGCCCCGGCGCAGCCATAGCCTTCGAGATGCATGCCCAGCAAGCCGATGTTGCCGAACTCGTTTGCGAGCTCGCGGATCGGGGCATGTCCATGTTCGTACCACTGGCGCACGAACGGGCGGACCCGTTGATCCACCAGCCGCCTGACCACGTCACGGATCTGACGCTCCTCATCGGAGTGCAGGTCATCGAGGCCGAGGAGATCCAGGGTGTTCATGTGTAGCAGGTTAGCCTTACGGTAGTCGCCATGACCGAACCCACCAAGGTGTTGCGTGAGCGCCGCAACTTCGGGCGGCGTGTGTTCTGGACCCTGCTGATCGTGGGCCTGGTGGGCGCGATGCTCATCGGAGTGAGCGCGGTCAACCTGGTCCCGTGGCTGAAGAATCCGTTCGCGAACCCGTTCCCCGAGCAGACGACCGATCGCAGCCAGCCGCCGATCCTGTTGTCGATCAAAGACTTGGCCCGGTTTGTCGCGGCCGAGGGCAACTTCGAGGTGGTCATCGACCTCAAGAAGGATCGCAAGTATGTGCCCGACTGGCTGATCAACCAGCGCACGCTGTTCGTGGCGGCCGGGACGGTCGAGGCATACGTCGACTTCAGCGGCCTGACCGACGACAAGATCAAGGAGTCGGCCGACCGCAAGTCCGTGGAGATCATATTGCCCGCGCCGCAGCTGGCCGACCCCAAGCTGGACATCGATCGCAGCTACGTGTTCGCCGAGGAGCGCGGCCTGTTCAACAAGATCGGCGACTTCTTCGACGGCGACGCCAACCGGCAGCGCGAGACGTTGCTGGTCGCCAACGAACGCATCAAGGCCGCGGCGGCGGCGAGCACGCTGACCACGCGGGCGCAGGAAAACACGCGCAAGACGCTGGAGGGCATCCTCCGCTCGCTGGGCTACACGATCATCGTCGTGACGTTCCAAAACGGCAGCTAGGCTAGGCTGGTCCGGTGATCAGCGTCTTCGATCTGTTCAAGGTGGGCATCGGGCCGTCCAGCTCGCACACGGTCGGGCCGATGCGCGCCGCCAACCGGTTCGTGGCCGGACTCAAGGCCGACGGGCGGCTGGTCGACGTGGCGCTGATCCGGGCCGAGCTGTTCGGCTCGCTGGGCGCGACCGGGCACGGGCACGGCAGCGAAAACGCCGTCTATCTGGGGCTTGGCGGGGAGGAGCCGGAGACCGTCGACACCGCCGGCGTCAACGAGCGGGTCGCCGAGATCCGGCGGGAGCTGAATGTCGAGCTCATCCTGCACAAGCGGCGCACGCTGCCGTACCACCCAAATGGCATGATTTTCACGGCCTTGGACGGGGGCGGGGCCTGCATTCGGGAGCGCACGTACTACTCCGTCGGCGGCGGGTTCGTGGTCGATGACGTGACGGGCCAGCTCAAAACCGACGACACGGCGGTGAGATATCCGTTCAAGACGGGCGCGGAGCTGCTCTCGCACGGATTGCCGATCAGCGAGGTCATGCTGGCCAACGAGCTGGCCTGGCGGTCTTCGCAAGACGTGACCAATGGGCTGCTGCACATCTGGCAGGTCATGCAGGAGTGCGTGCAGGCCGGGTGCACGACCGAGGGCACGCTCCCGGGCGGCCTGCGCGTCGCGCGGCGGGCGGTGTCGCTGAAGCGGCAGCTGGAGTCGGAGCATTTCGCCACGGATCCGTTGCGAGTCATGGATTGGGTGACCCTGTTCGCCTTGGCGGTAAACGAGGAGAACGCGGCCGGCGGGCGCGTCGTGACGGCCCCGACCAACGGCGCGGCGGGCATCATCCCGGCGGTGTTGCACTATTACGCCCGCTTCGTGCCCGGCGCCTCGGACGCGGGCGTGGTGCGGTTCCTGCTCACGGCAGGCGCGATCGGTGTGCTGTTCAAGGAGAACGCGTCGATCAGCGGGGCCGAGGTCGGATGCCAGGGCGAGGTGGGCTCCGCGTGCTCGATGGCCGCGGCCGGGCTGACCGAGGTGCTGGGCGGCACTCCGGCACAGGTCGAAAACGCCGCGGAAATCGCGATGGAGCACAATCTCGGCCTGACGTGCGACCCCGTGGGCGGCCTGGTGCAGATCCCGTGCATCGAGCGCAACGCGGTCGCGAGCATCAAGGCCATCACGGCCGCCCGCATGGCCCTGCGCGGCGACGGCAATCATTTTGTGTCGCTCGACAAGGTCATCAAGACGATGCGCGAGACCGGCGCCGACATGAAAGTCAAATACAAGGAGACTGCGCGCGGCGGCCTCGCGGTCAACGTCATCGAGTGCTGAAACGCCGGGGTGGCTTCCGGATGGTGGCTACCGTGAGGCCATGGGGGCCAGCATGGCCAGCGGTGTTTGGGGGGCATCGCGGCGTCCTGCGCAGCCGGGAGCGCGATGAGCGATGCGCTGCGGGCGTACAAGGATGTGGTGTCATCGCCGTAATGTCTTGCGCATGCGCGCGAGCGGGATCGTGACTCCGCTCGATGATTCGAGCACCTGCTCGACGAAGGTGAAGCCTGCGGCGGCATACAGCGGCTGGCCTGCCATCGTCGCCATGAGTTCGAGCACGGTGAATCCTTCGGCCGCGGCGGCGGTCTCGCAAAGCGAGAGCACGGCTCGGCCCACGCCGCGCCGGGTGAACGCGGGATGGGTGTACATCGCGCGGATCTTCGCGGGTTCGGTTGCGGGGTCGAGCAATCGCGCGTCGCGGCCGGCCGACTGGTCGCCGCCGTACAGGGTGGCACGCCGGCTCCAACCGCCACAGCCGGCGATCCGCCCGTCGAGTTCGACCACGAAGTAGGTTTGGTCCTCGATCAGTTGGGTGTCCAGGCCCATAATCGCGTGGCTGGCGCGGATCTGCGCGGGATCGAGGAAGCCGTGCTGTAGCTCGTCGATCGCCTCGGTGATCAGGGTGCGCAGCTCGGGCAGGTCTTCGCGGGTCGCCAGGCGGCCAACAGGGGTCACGACAGCAACACTAGATTGGTCCCGTCATGATGCCGGATGGCGGGATGTATGCCCGCGTGCAGTGCGTCCCGCACGCGCACGGCGAACGCCTCGCTCATTTCGGACATCGCCTGCTGCGGTGTCCACCAGGCTACCTCGGCCGCCTCGTCGGTCGGACATGCTTGGCCCGCAACGGGTTCGGCGTGCATCACGATGGTCACGATGCCGTGGGCCATGTTCTTGTAGACTCCGGTCAGGCGGGTGGGCCGCACCGAAATCCCGGTCTCCTCAAGCACTTCGCGGCTCAGGCCGTGCTCGATGGTCTCGCCCAGCTCCAGCACTCCGCCGGGCACCTGCCAGGCCCCGTTGTCGCGCCGCTTAATCACCAGCACGTGTCCTAATCGGTCGGTCACCACGGCGGCCACACTCACCGAGTGGCGGCTCGGCTCGTACATCGAGGTTCTCCTTGTCCTGGTCAGCTGGGCCAACGCTAACCCATCCGCGCGGTTGATTGCCCGATCAGGGAATCGGGTCAAGCAGTTTCACGCCATCGTGATGACGGACGCTGGGCACGTCGGAATCCAATAGCGCGTCCAGGATCCGTAGCGCGAAGGCGGGCGTCATCAGTTCGGCGACCTGCTCCCTGGTCCACCACGCAACGTCCTCCGACCGCGCCGTCCGGTGCGCCTCCCCGCCCACCATGTCGGCCCGGAACACCAGCGCGACCACACCGAGCTTCATGTTCTTGTACACCCCGGTGAGTAGGCCCGGCCGCACCTGCACCCCGGTCTCCTCGCGTACCTCCCGGATCAGCCCCTGCCCGAGGGTCTCGTCCTGGCGGAGAACCCCGCCGGGCAGCTGCCATTCCCCGTTGTCGACGCGCTTCATCACCAATACCCGCCCCAGTTCGTCGGTGACGACCGCGACCACACTCACGGAGTGGCGGTAGCGCAGATCCATGGATGCCTCCAGAATCGATTAGGTCGATTATGGATACCATCCTCCATCCGTGTGCGCAAGAGCCCCGTCATGCGAAACGTTTCTCCACGCCGACGCGACCTCGCTGCTCAAGGCAGGGCCGCTTGCGCAGCATCTTGGGAGCGCCGTCGTCGCCAATGCGCCAAGAGACTGGAGTTCTGGATGCGCCGAAATGCCTCGCTATAGGCGATGCCTATCACCACACAGGCCAGCAAGACTGACACGCCAGCCATACCACGCTGCTCCAGGCGCGAGAAGACCTGCCAATGCATTACATAGATGAACAGCGACGCGCTGGCAACAGTGCCGACCGCGATATTGACCAAGCGGATGCTCGGCACGGTCTTCACCCATACCAGAAGGAGCAGGCCAGCGATGATCACCAGCGTGCGCTCGCGTGACAGGAAGAACTCAGGCACCGTCAAGACGATCGCCAGTGACACAACGAGCCGATGCCACACCTTGGTGGCCCGCGCGGCTGCCCAACCGGTGGCAAAGACCCAGAACAACATGACGATGGTTCTCGGATCATATTGCGTTGGAGAATGAAGGCTGAAGCCAAAGGCCATCACGGGACCGGACATCATCAAACTTGCCGGGAGCGCGAACGGATACCGCCGTTCCAGCCGGGCACCCCACGGCGTGCTCAGCACGGCTGCACAAATGACCAGGTAGTAGATGAGCACCTCCAGGAACCAGAAGTGCCACTCCGCGCGAGAGTTGTCCGTGCCGATCAGATAATTGGCCATGAGGAGATTCACCGGCGAATAGACGTCAAACACCAGCAACGCGCCCACGATCCAGAAGAACGACGGCAGCCAAATACAGCGATGCTTTGTGCGATGCGGCGAAGCCGTGTCCCGATCACCTGGGGCTATATCGAGGCAAGGGCCCAGAAGCGCGGTCGGCCGCGGCCAGTTAATGATTCGTGGATAGCCGCAGTGTGCATCACGCGTGGAATCCCGCTGATTACCTTTAACGTCAAGGATTTTGAGGATTTCGCTGTGTTCGAAGGCCTTCAGCTCGTCGACGGCGGCCGTGCTGTTCGTCCCTGAACATATTCTGTTCCGGATAGCGATCGAATAGCGGCGCTGGCTTAGGAAACAGGATCCATACGCCCCCCGGCATTGCCGCTACCTGTACGGGTGGCTGACACGATCAGCGTTTGTCCAAGACCATTGCACGCATTTGGCGCAGCCGGACCGCTGCCGACCTCAGCCGTATGCGATTGTCCTATCGGGTAGCCGCTCGATCCTGTGGCGATATCTCACCGCTGCATTCACCGGTCGATGCGCCAGCCGTCAACCAACGTTTGTGCAGGTGCCAATAGCGTTTCTCATCGACTGCGGCAGGGTCGTCGAGGAGTGTAATGAGTTGTCCGCCGCCTGGAGTGCGTTTCACGTATGGGGTGATCTCAGGCAGCGGAAGGGATGGTAGGGCTCGTGTGAGATCTGGACCGAGGTAGGTTGACCACCCCAGCCAGGACGGCCATGTGCCGGGCGCCATGCTTTGGTCAAAAACACCGGCCCGATCCCAGACCTTTCGAGCAATGACTCGTCAGCGATGCGGCCATGCATGACGTCAAGCGACTCCGCTCCGTCAACCCACATCGCGGTCCTTTGCTGATACAAGCGTCGAAACTCGTCGGCTGGCATCTTCGGCCGGCCCTTGCGATAGGTCCACGCGGAGTCCAGATACCAGGTGACGGTGATTCCATCGCCGACCCGGTCTGGCTCCCGTTGGCAGTAGAGGAAGCTATCAACATCACTGCTCCAGAGAGTTAGGTGATGGATGCCGGCGGCGACACCCGCGATCGCTTCGCCATCCTCGTTGAGAAATAGATGCTCTTCTCCATTGAAGACGGTTATGGTGCCCAAGGGGTTTCGGGTAGAGAAGCCGTGCTTGCGAGCCAGCTCAATGACGTCGTTGACCACCCCTCTATCGGCCGGTTGGCCCGAAGGCGCAACTCCCAGCTCCAGTCCCATCCCACCACGAAAGCATGCCTACTGAGGTGGCTCACCGCCATCCAGTTCGGCAACCTTCGGGACAGCGGATTGGGAAAGGCTTCTTCATCAGGTGCCTCGGCCCTGGCACTCGACTCTCCCCGTCTAGATCATTCCGTGAATATGCCGCGTTCTCCGCTGAGCGAGCGCATACCACCGCCACGGGATCATGCGACTAGAGGCGCTGGTGGATGCGGGCCGATCGATTGGAGGCGAAGGCGGCCCGGCACCGCATGGGCTGTGCTCGTCATAGTGATCAGCTCCTGACATGCCGCACTACGCTCGACTACACTGTAGTCATGACCGCTCCACGTTCCGTCCGTTTTGACGAGGCGGTGCTGTCCCGGCTCGACAAGTACGTCAGGGAGCACCCTGGTTCGTCGTCATCGTCGGTCGCCAACATGTTCATTGACGAATCACTGCGCGCCTATGAGCACCCCGGGATCGTCTTCCGCCCTGGGCCAACCGGTCGACGCGCCGCCCTGGCCGGCGGTCCCGACGTCTGGGAGGTCATCGCCGCACTGAATGCCATCCGCGACGAGAGCCCGGATCTCGACGGGGAAACCCTGGTGGATGAGCTGGCTACCGTCACCGGCTTGAGCCAGGCCCGAGTGAGCGTCGCCTTGCGTTATTACACGGCCTACCCGGCCGAGATCGATGAACGCATTGCCCGCAACACTGAGGTGGCCGAGCGAGAAGAGCAATTGTGGGCAGCCCAGCAAGCGCTACTGAGGCGGCGGAAGCCTTGACAGGGTTGCTGCTCGACGAGATGTACCCGCCTGCTCTCGCGAAGCGGCTGCGCGACATGGGCCATGATGTCCTCGCCGTGTTGGACGTCGAGGTAGGGCTTGCCTCCAGAAGCGATGACGACGTACTGGCCTGGGCCGCGCGTAACAACCGATGCGTGGTTACCGAGAACATCAGCGACTTCGCACGCCTCGCAGCTCAAGGCGCCACCCACGCCGGCCTCATCTTCGTCTCTGCGCAACGGTTCCCGCGCACCGCCCGCGGACTCGCACGGCTTGGCGATGCCCTCGACGCGCTATGCGCCGCGAAGCAATTGCCAGGTGCGGATGGCGTAATCTGGCTCGCCGCCGAAGACTAACGATTCACTGCAACACGCAGCGGAGTGAATGGCTCTTGGCTCGGGAACCAGGTGCCCTTGCCTGGCGAGATGCTATCTACCAGCCAGAAGTCTCGTCGTGGTCCGGATGCCCTGAGATGATTGCATGCTCAGCGCAGCGAATGACCAAGAACGTTCCGATGACTATGCGACGTTGAACTCAACCCAGCGGAGCGGGCGTTCTTCGGCGCGATCTACTTCGTGGATCTGCGGCCGGGCGAGGCGATGGGGCTTCGTGAGCAGGACTGCCACCTTCCAGCCTCGTGCCTGGACTGCAAGGCGGACTTGACGCACGACTACTCCCGCGTGTGGTCCCTCGTTCGCCAGATCGCGCTGAAACCCGCTCAGGTCATGTCGGTGCTCGCTGGCACAGCCTATGACCTGCGCCACGCATGCCTGTCGCTGTGGCTCGACGCCGGGTTCCCGGACGGAGGTTGCCAACCGGGCCGGAAACTCCGTCGAAGTCCTGCTCAAGGTCTACGCGAAGTGCATAGACGGAGACGAGCAGCTCGTGAATCGGAGGATCGAGAAGGCGTTGCGAGGCGAACAGCTGTGATCTTCAGATACAGTCAGAGGTGGCCGAACTCCGGCCGCTTCTTGCTTTGCGAGCTGGGAAAAACTGCTCCTAGATCATTCCGTGAATGTTCCGCGACTGGCGACAAACAGGGCCGGTCATGGCGTCTGGTGGCAGCTGGTGGCACTGGCGTTCTAATTGCTCGCGGTGCATGTGCCCAGCGAGGGGTCCGTTTTGCCTGATCAAATGGTGGCCCTGGCAGGATTCGAACCTGCGACGCACGGTTTAGGAAACCGTAAACCATCTGCGTTCGGAAGCCTCTTCACCTGCTTGGATACAGTTCGTTCAGTTACGCGGCGGAGATCATTGCTCACATTTTGCATAGAACTACGTGCAAGGGTTCACCTAGACACCTTCATTCCGGGCCTCATCCCGTCTACGTGCTGCATCCTGTGCACGTCGTTCCGCCTTGTCGATGTCAGCGGCCAGTGCAGCAGAGGCAATTGTCCAATCGAACGGTAGATCAGAGCTTCCGCTGGGTAAGCGGTCCCACTGTTCATCGAAGTAGTTCTTGGCGATACGCGCACGTTCCAGGCGCTCATTGATGGATTGAACATCCCTTATCAGACGGCGGTACTTGATATCGGTGATAGGCGTGTCGAGAACCATAGCGTCAAGGTAGGAGAACCGCTGCACCATTGACTTATACATGTAACTGCCTATGGTCGTGATGCGAAACGGCCCGTTGAAGGTATCTCCTTCTGGCGCAGATAGTAGGCCACGAGAAAGCGCTATTGCAATCTTTGGGGCTATCTGTTCCTGGCTGAAGCCAGCTGATTGACCGAATGATCGGATCACCGAAGATTCAACATAGCCCAAGCTATCACCCGCGACACCCTCGGCTTCGACACACGACAAGACCATGAGAAGTAGAAAGTGTTCCCGGCCATCGTCTGTATCGATGTCGAAAACGTTGCAAATTTTACTCTCGGAGGGAACATAATAGTTGTAGTCGCCATAAATAATGGCTCGCATGAACTCATGTATCGGAACTCTGTATACGCCACCGCGCTCAGCTATCTCAACCATACGTTGAACAGAAACGAACGGACTACCGATAAACGTGTTCAGGTACTCAAGCGCGGATCTGACATTTCCTCCGCTCAGATTATCAATGATCTCATTGAGTTCCCTGTTTTCTTTGAACGCCTTAATTAACGCTTCTAGCACGGCCCGCATCGCTGGAGCGTTGACGCTGAATTGTGTTGCGAAAGCGCCTGATCCCGCTGCTTGCAGGAGCTTCTCATGCGCCCACTCAAGTCGGCGCAATATCACTTGATCGATCTTTGGAGGCGATACGGTAAAAACCTTGAGCGGGTACGCCGACAGCGACCCTTTTGTCTTGGACTCATACAACGTTTTGGGGCGGAGCGAAACAAACACAGTCCCAGGCCAACCATCCGCTAGAGACTCTGCTATCAGGAATACCTCTTCTTGGTATGAAGGTTGCCTTTGATCGATGTTATCAAGTACGAAGATCGGTGAACGCCGCTTCTTCTTCCGGAGGTGCTCAAATGTCTTCTTCAAGTGAGCTTCTGTGCGGCCTGTTAAGCCGATCAGGTATTCAATCTCCTTCTCGCGATAGAGGGTCGGGTTCAGATCCGCATACTCACCTACAGGACTCTTTCGCAGTAGCTCAAGTTCCTTTTTGTAGACCGCCCTAACAAATTCGGATTCTTCGAAGTCGACGTGATGTATTTCTCTGAGTTGCTCGACTAAGCGCCGCGTGACGTACGATTTGAGGTCCGTTGCGAGGGCAGGCTCGCGGCCGAAGTCGATATAGAACACGTATGCATTGTTGAGAAGATCGCGTGCCTCAACCTCAAGAAGGTGTCGAATAAACATGCTCTTTCCGACACCAACGTCACCAACCAGTACTATCGGGCGATTGCTTAGCGCCTCCGTCATTGTAATGGCGGTCAATGACGGATTGATGCCCAACCTGGTTGTCACGCTCTCGGGCTTGGCTTGGACTGAGCGTTCAAGAGCGGCGTACCGCGATCGGAGAATTTCTTTGCTAACCGCAGAATATTGAGATAACGCACCGGTGGCACAGTAACAGTTCTTTATAAAGTCGGCCGAAATTGACCGAGATCTTCCCAGGTCCTGAAGGAACAACTCGCCAAGTTGCTTAAGGTCGGTTTCTAGATGAGTTCGTATGCGCAGAGTCTTGTAACCTTGAATCTGATCAGATGGCTTGGGCGGTGGTAGTGCCCGAGGAGATTTTCCTAGGAGGTGTCGCTGTAAAGTCTTTAATCCAATTCCTTCGCGAGATAGGTTATTCCAGAGGCTATCGAAATCCGCCAGCATTTCGTCGAGCGACGAAAACAACAGTGCCCTTCCGTTGAGCGGAGGTACTCCGTCCTGTCGAGAGGCATAGAATGCAACTAGTTGGCGACCATTCGTAAGTACGGCAATGGGCACGCCACGGTCCTGGCAGTAGCGCAGAACCTGTCGGACTGCCTTGTCACAAAGCGGGTCGTCTCGAAGGCTACGAAGATCAACTGAGCGACGTCCGGCAAGACCCGCCGGTAACGTGAAGTGCACTCCTTCGCGTTTCGCCTCAACTACCACCTCTGGTGTGGGTGCCCCGAGGACATAGTCGGCGTATTCGCCATCTTCGTAGTGTTCGGCTGTGACTGAGGAAGGACTCCAGTCGAGACAGTCATGCAGTAAGCGGTCGATGATACGATGCCTAGTAGTGGCTTCATTCAGGGAATCGCTACCAAGCTCGCGGATCAGGTCCTGGAGCTTGTGCTTACCGCTCATGTATCGGTCCACAGCCGCTCTCCTCTCAAGAGCGCTAATTCTACGAGCATAAAACTCGGGAAAGCTACCTAGTCAGTAGCGTGGCTGTTTCGTCTGCGAAGCTACTTGCGCAAACAAGATTCTTTCGTCCATCCCCGTCCGCCATCGGCCCGCCCTTGCGCGGGCCCGACAGGTTCCGGCTCGGCTTGCCCCGGGTCGATGGAGGATGGGATGGTCACCATCCTGGGGGCCGGAGCGCTTTCGCCGGAGGCATTGAGTTTCAGCCACTCACGGAGTTAGATGGGAAGGGCCGTCAAAGGCCCGACCGCTCCTCCGCGGGAGCTACTCCGGGTGGCCACGACGGTGCGTGGTAAATAAAAGATCTTCCAAACTTTTGATCTTGAAATTTACAGCATGCCGCCACTGGGCATGACGGTCGCCAGCGCGTGACCTCGGCGCACCGGTGATCAGTATGCCCGAAATGTCAATCGTTGATCTTTCATCTGGTGAAAGGCTGCTGCTGACTGGCGGCCGGCAGCGCCGCGGGCCGGAGGCATGAGCAGGCGCGTGCCGGGCCGCGGTGGCCGCGCTTGCGCGGCCCTTGACCTCGTATGGAAAGTTTCGACAGCCAACGACGAGTGGTTACGGCGAGCATGTTTGCAGATGAGAACGCTTGCCTGATGTCGAACTCCGTGGCTGGGGTCTACGGATGGTCCGTCAGTCGCTCCAACGTGGATCGTGCCGATCGGCGCAACCAGCCGCCGCTGTGATGTCACGGCCGTCGAATCGCTATGGTCGATGGCAAGCCGACCCGGAGCGCAGGGCCGAAGGCCCGAGCACCGGAAGCGGCGCGGCAGTCAGAAAGAACTTCGCCTCTGCTCTCTTAGTTGATCAAAAGGAAGTGAGGACGTGGACCGCCAACCGGATCCTGGTGCCTATGTCGGCCGGGCCGTCAACGCCAACCAGGACGTCATCCGATCGACCCGAGGCCATGAATAGCTGCGGCCAGCATGGTGTTCACCTCGTCTGCGATAGCGCTCCAGGGGAAGAGGGTGGCTGCTGAGGATCCCATGTTGGGGATGGGAAGCGGGTAGACGTCAGAATCGAAGAGTATCCGGACGCCCCATGACTGGAGCCGGCCGACGCTTTCGAGGAAGATTGGGTGTCTGGCTAGAGCCGTACTGGGTGTCGGCACTGCGACCACCGGTAGGCCAAGGCCAATCGCCTCGTTGAGAAGGCCAAGCGCGAGCGTGTCGCTGATTCCGTGTGCCCACTTGTTGATCGTGTTAAAGGTGGCAGGGGCGACGGCGATCGCGTTCGGCAGCGGTAGGACGTCTGGCTCGTCGGGTTGCTTGTAGTCGGATCGTACTGGATAGCCGGTGAGCTCGGCTATCTCGGCGACATTCATGAATTTCAGCGCTGACGGCGTGGCCACGACGCATACCGTCCAGCCATCGCGCTGCCGGGCGGCTACGAACGGTGCGAGGTCGGCTGCTGCCCTGCCGCCGCATGCGATCATGTAGAGGGTGGGGCTGCCGTTTCGCGCTGTGCTCATACGAGTCTCCTATGCCTTGTGGTCGATCCGTTTTGCGAGAGCGCGGAGCTCTGTTGCAAGGTTCGCGCGGGGGTGGCTGAGCAGTACGCTGATGGCGCCGTATGCTTGGTCGCTGAGCTCAAGTTCTTGGGGTGCGACGCGTTCGGCGTGGACGAGCGCGGTGGTTGCCGCTTGGTATTCGCGTTTGAGGATGTGTGCTCGAGCCATGTCGATGAGGAATTGTCCGCGCCGTTCTGCTAGGCCGTTGGGGAGGTTGCGCGGGTTAACCTGTTGGCCGCGCCGTATTGCTTCGCGGGCGTCGCCGAGTTCCATGGCTATTTGGACGTGGTGTATCGCGACGTTTGTTGGGCCGAAGATGGTGTAGAGGTTGGCGACGTCCTTGCCGAGGAGCTGGCTTGCTATGTGGGCTTCGCCGAGGAGTTCGTATGCTGTGGCTCGGTCCGATTTCCGGGCGGCGGCGACAGCGGCGGTGAGCAGTAATCCGCCTCGGATGCCTTGACGGTGAGGCACATTTACTCGGCCGACGTCTACATGGTCAGCGCCGTTGAAGGCGGTCGTTAGTGCTTCGTCCAAGCGTCCAGCAGCCAAGAGCACATTGGCTAAGCGGTATTTTGCGCATGCGATCAGGGCAGGGCTGTCGGACAGCAAGGCGGTTCTGACTGCTCGGTCGGCTGCGACGGCGGCGAGCAGGTTGTTTCCGAGTCGCTTCAGCAGCGAAGACGCGGCGTTGTATAGGTGGACCAAGGCTTCGTTCGCCGTTGTGGCATCGTAAGTGTTCGCGTCGGCCGCGTATGCCTCTGCTTGCGGGATCAGTTCCGCGAGCAGGTGGCCGAGGGCTTCGTATTGGGTACGCTGCCGTAGGTCCCATGCCTCCATTGCCGCGTTTGTCAGGGACTTGGCGGTCACAGGCTGCGTCGTGGCGCTCGGCGTCGGGTACAGCAGAGCACTGCTGAGGCGAGCCGACAACACGCTGAAGCGGCCGGCGCTGGCATCGTGGCTGTTGGTCGCAGTGGTAGCCGAGCCTGGCATGTCAATATCGTGTGGCGTTGCGGGAACGCCGGTTGTCCGGGGGATGGTGCGGCCGGTGTGCGTGGCGATGAGGAGCACGGCGAGCTCGTTGACGGATACCTGGAGCGCTTTGGCCAGCTTCGGCCGGTGCGCCGGTTGTGGACTGGCTTCGGCGCGTTCCCAGCGGCCGATGGTAGTGGTATCGACACCGATTAGGACTGCCAGCTGTTCTTGGCTCAGCCCGATGGCTTTGCGCCGCTCGGCCAGCCGTTGTCGCTTCATGATTCAATCCCTCGCGGGTGGTCGTTCGTTCGGTTTGTTCAAACATTGGTACAGGTCAAGTCGCCGACGCAACGCATTGAGGGATTTTCGCCGGATTCCCGCCGTGTACAGCGTGGATCTCATCAGCCAGAGTCAGATCTGCATCTGGTAGTCCGCACGCGGATGAGACTCCCCTTTCCGGATGTAGAGCGAGGTCACGGCTCGGCTTCTCCCGCGGCTCGCGGTGGCCTCGCTTCCACGGCCGGCGGTGTGCAGTGCCGGGATTCGGTTACGTCCGGCCGTGCTCGTGGTAAGGGCGGCAAGGAGGCGTGGGATGGTCACGAAGCAGTCAACTGGCGGCCTGCACACGGACCGGCCTGGGGATGTCGAGAACGCGACGGAGGCTTCCTCGGACCCTGTGGCTGAGCGCGCCATCGATATGAACGCACAAGTGGTGCATCTGCACTGTGCGATGGTGTGGCCGGAAGGCTTGCACTGCAATAGTTGCCGGGCGTACTTCCGGCTCTGGAGCGTTCATGTCTTACACCGGGCGGGATGGAGTGACGAGCGGATCGCTGCGCTTGATCCGCGTGCAGTTCTCTAGCATGACGTTCACACGACTGGTACACCATCCTTATAGGAGGTTGGTGCCGTCGTGGTGGCGGATGGCTGGGATGTGGGTGTCGCGCAGGGCATCGAGGATGCGGATACCGAAGGCTTCGCTTTGGCCTGCGGTGACCTGGTCAGGGGTCCACCATGCGACTTCTGCGGATTCGTCGGTGGGGTGTGGTTGTCCTGAAAGGAGTTCGGCGCGTAGGACGAGGGCGACGACGCCGAGGTTCATGTTTTTGTAGATGCCGGTGAGCCGGGTCGGTTTGACGTCGACGCCGGTTTCTTCCCGGACTTCGCGGACGACGCCGTCTTCGATGGTTTCGTCGAGTTCGAGCACGCCGCCGGGTAGTTGCCATGCACCGTTGTCGCGTCGCTTGATGACCAACACCTTGCCGTCGTCGTTGGTGATGACGGCGGCGACGCTGACGGAGTGGCGGGAGGACTGGCTCATGTCGTGCGCTCCTGGGTGAAGGTGGCGTATGCGATCGTGGCGTCGTCGTGGCGTTTGAAGCGTGGGCGTTCGGCACCGGTCGGGTCGGCCAGTTCGGCGGCGCGGACACGGCGGATGAGTTCGTGCGGGCCGTGTTGGCTGATCATGTCGAGCAGTTCCCGCCAGTCCATGAGCGCAAACGTGTCCACGGCGCGGGTTGCTCCGTCGGTGAGCAGGGCGGCGCGGCGGATAGCCTGCTCGCCAGCGAGGGGCAAGGTTCCCGTGATGGCGTGGTGTGCGGCATCCGGGTTGGCGGCGGCGATCCAGTAGCCGGCTGGCGTGTTGGTGAGCGCCTGTTTTTGGCGGGCGACGTCGACGAGTTCGTTCTCGTGGGCGGGTGAACCGTACTCGGTTTGGCCGTTGAGGTGTTGACGCCGGATATCAGCGATGGCATGGGCAAATCGCAGGTCTGTGGTCATGGTGACCTCGTGGCCGTTGTCGGTGACCAGGTACGCGTCGCACAACAGGAGGTAGTCCAGGCTGGCGGGGGTTTCTCGGATGATGCCGACGCTCGCGGCCGGTGTTATCGGGTTGGACAGGTCGCACGTATCGGCGTGTGCTGCCGAGGTGTGCGCGATGGCGGTCGCAAGGAGGTCGGTCAGAGGCATGTCGGTGTTGGCGGCCTGGGCGAGATGCTCGGCCAGCATGTTGACGTACCAGGCGGCACCGTGCATACATCCACTGTCCAGATGTGACGGTTGGGATACGCCGTCGAACACGGCAACCAGGGGGCCGCGAACGAGGACGCGGTCTTCGTTTTCGAGCTGGCCGGGTGCGGCCTCGGTCGCGGTGGTCACGAACATGGCGGCGCCTACTCGTCCCATCCGTAGCGCAGCTTCCACAGATACCCCGGCATGACATGAACGGTCACCTCGACGGGCCTGTCCTTCCCGTCGTAGGCAACGTGCCAGATCTGAAAGACGGGCTGGGTCGGTTCGAGTTCGAGTACCCGTTGTTCCTCGTCGGTGGGCATGCGCACGGTTACATCTTCGGTGAAGCGTGCTGGTCCGTGGCCGATATCGGCCAAACGCTCGTAGGATCCGCCGGGGCCGGCGTTCTCGTTGAGTAGCTCAGGACTTTTCTCGGCTATGGTCCACGGGATGTATGAGTCGGCGATTTGTGTGGGCTCGTCGTTGGCGTACAGCACGCGGCTACGGATCAGAGTGGGTTGATCCTTTTTGATGCCAAGGGTTTCGGCGACGTCCTCCGGTGCGGGTGTCTCGGCGATGCGCCGATAGACGGTTTTGGATTGTAGGTTGTGGAAGCGGGCTTCCACATCTCCGGCTCCGGTGCCCTGTGCCCTGGCGGCGTATCGTGCCTTGGCGTCGCGGTGGATCATCGGGAGGGCGCGGACGAGAGTGCCGCTGCCGCGCTTGACCTTGACGTGCCCGGCGATGCGGAGGAGGCCCACGGCGCGATTGACGGTGACGCGCGAGACGCCCAGCTCGTCGGCAAGGCGGTCTTCGCTCGGCAGCGGGCTTCCCGCGGGGTAGGTGCCGTCTTCGATGCGGCGCAGCAGTAGTTCTGCGATCTGGCCGTATTGAGACCTCGGCGTCTCGATCATTGCCATAGAAAACCCCTGATTGTAGTACGTCTTACGGAGAGCCTACGGCCTGTCGGAAGATCTTTGGAAGCGGGGACGTAATACGTCTTGCATCCCTGGTGAACCGGACGTACAGTCTTTGTAAGACGTAATACGTCGAGCGATCAAGGAGAGATGAGACGTGGCGATCAAGGGTCCGATCCCGATCCGATTCGAGCAGGTGTTTCCGCACGGGGCATATCTGAACTCCGAGGTAACGCCGGTCTGGCAGTACGACGGCAACGGCAACCGGTTGGGTCAGGCCATCCACCCGGATACCGGCGAACTCATGTGGCAAGTGACGGTGATCGACGCAGATCCAGCGGTGAAGGCAGCGTCGAAGGCGGTCGCGGTGAAGCTGGCTGCGCGTCATCAGCCTGTGCCGCCTGCGGCTCCTGAAGGATCGCCGTTCACGCCGGTTGAGTTCACGGACATGGCGGTGACACCGTACTTGGCGGACGGCTTCGGCGGAAGCAAAAGGCTGGCCTGGTCTATCCAGGCCCGCGACATGGTGCCGGTTTCTGCGTCGCAGGTCGCTGCTGCTGCGTGACGACGGTGTGATCGTCCGGGACGAGCCGATTGTCTTGGCGGACTGTCTCGTCCCGGACACCCAAACCTCATGTATCCCTTGGAAGGGCGAGTTTGTTGTGTCCAGACTACGCCGCCTGTCTCGGGTGGCTATCCGGGTCCAGGCTTGGTGTTTCTTCTGTGGCAAGGTGCCGGTCGCGCATCCCATGGATTGCTGCGCCGACTGCGGTTCGCGGCAGCGGGGTGACCGGTGATGGCTAGCACGCGCGATCTGATGTATGCCGCACAGCTGCGGACAGCTGATGTGCTGGCTGGGTTGCTGACGGCGGCTGACGATGCTGGGTTGCCGCCGTTGGCGTGGACGGTGACCACGACCGGCGCGTTGGTGGGGCATTCCCTGTGCGGTAACGACGAGCAGCGTCGTTCGGAGTTTGAGGCGTGGCGGAAGCTCCTTGATGTACCACGGATTCTCGAATACTCCGAGGATGGCAGGCTCGCCCTGCAAGCGACCGCAGACGACGTGCGTGGGTGTCGGGTGACGGTGATCGCGCATCTGGACGAGCTCGTCAACGGGGGTGATCGGTGATGCTGTTCGGCCCGATCACGGACAAGGAGCGGTTGATCTGGCAGCGGCAGGCGGTGAAAGTCCTGGCTGACTTCATCGGCGAGGCGGTCCGCGCTGAGTTGCCGCTCGTGCACTGGCAAACCGGCTGCGGCCGGATGCTGGTGGGCACATGTCGTGAAGGTGACGCCGAGTCGCGCCGAGCGGCATTCCTTGCCTGGACACGGTTCTTGGGCATCGCCGAGGTGACCGAGGTAACTCGGTGCGGGGTTACGCATCTGCGTGGATCCACTGATGACTTCCGGGGCTGCCGGATTGTCGTGACCGCTGATCTTTATGTGGAGGTCGGGTCATGACACCGATCAGTGCACGGATGTTGCGGCGTCGTCTGGCGGTCGCGTCGGCAGCGTCGTCGGTGGTCTTTGAGGGTCGCCGGGTTGAGCTGGCGGCGATACCGGCTGTGGCGCGGGTCGCGATTCTTGCCGAGGCGGCCGGAGCGTTGGCCGCGTTGGCACGCAAACAGGCGCTGCTGTCGCATGTGGACGCTAATCAGGTCGCGCAGTTGGTGACTGATCCGGTCGACGCGCGGGCGGTGCTTGGTCGTGGGCGGTGGACGCCGTTGATGTGCCGTCCGGTTCTTGCGGTACCTGTGCGCAACACGCGCCGCGCGGCGAGTCGTTCTGCTGCGGTGTCGGCGGTTCAGCCGTCGTTGTTCTCGCCCATGGACGAGGGGAGGTAACCATCATGTTCGGCAAACCCGTTGCGGGGGACCGGCATCCGGAGCGTGTTGTGATGTCGCGGTCGGTGCTTCGCAAGCCGACCATGGGGATTCCGTGGCCGTTGTATCTGCTCGGCCAGCTAATCAAGTGCCTGTACTGGGGCGGCTCATGGGGCCTGAAGTGTTACCTACGGTTTTGGTGGGTCACCATGCCCGCGACCGTGGTGGGCTATGGCTGGTGGCGGTACGGCTGGGGTCTCACCGTTTCCATCCTGGCTGCCGTAGCGGCAGGGTTGGCGGTGTGGTGGTGGCGGCATCCGGCGACGTTCTCGCGGTGGCTGGGCTGGTTCTACATCGCGCAGTGGCGTCGCTGGTTCGTCTTCCGTAAGCCGTGGTACCCGACATGCGCCAACCTCGGCTTGGCAGTCGCGTTCGACGGTGACCGGTACTACCCGAGCATCATCAAAGTGCGCCGCGACGCCGAGGGCGACTTGGTCACGGTGCGGATGCTCCACGGTCAGCATCCCAACGATTGGGCCAAGCACGCTGCCCGGTTCGCGTATGCCTTCAACGCGCTGTCGTGCCGGGTGCGGTCGGTGAGCGGGAGGCGTGGACGGAATCGCATTGTGCTTCACGTCCAGGTCCGCGACTCGCTGGTCACAACGATCGCGCCGTTGCCGGTGCCGGCCGTTCCGGACTTGCGAAGGTTGCCGGTAGCGATACAGGCCGGTAGCAAGAAGGTCTTCATCTCGCTGGTGACGCACGTGCTCATCGCCGGAGCGTCCGGGGCTGGGAAAGGCTCGGTGCTGTGGGCCATCGTCGCCGGGCTTGCGGCGGGTGTCCGCGACGGCACGATCCGCCTGTACGGCTTCGACGCGAAGGGCGGTGTGGAGCTGATCAACGGCGAGCCGCTGTTCCATCGGCTGTACTTCGGCGATCCCGAGTCGATGGCCGGGGCGCTCGAAGACCTGGTCAAGACCATGAAGAGGCGACAGGAGACCCTTCGCCAGCGGCGGCAGCGCACGCACGAGGCCACGCCGGGTGACCCGACCATCGTGATAGTCATCGACGAGTTCGGAGCGATGATCGCGTACCTGACGGATAAGAAGCTCAAAGAAAGGATCAATGCCGCGCTGTCGCTGATCCTGTCGCAGGGCCGGGCGGTCGGGGTGCATGTCGTCGCCGCGTTGCAGGATCCGCGCAAAGAGATCCTTCCGTTCCGGAACCTGTTCACAACCCGGATTGCGTTGCGGCTCAACGAAGAGTCCGAAGTGGGTCTGATTCTGGACGATGATGCGGTCGATCGCGGAGCGGCCTGCCATGAAATCCCCGAATCGCTGCCTGGTGTCGCGTACATGATGCTCGAAGGTGATCAACAGCCGGTTCGGTTGCGCTTCCCCTACCACGACGACACCCAACTCGCAGAGCTGGGCCAGCAGTACCGGCCCGCGATCAACCCACCGACCGTGCTCGACGGACAGGTGTTGGACATCAAGCCTGTGTATGAGGTGAACCGATGAACGCGTACGTCAACGGCAGCGGTGGGCGCGAGGATGGCATGCCCGGTCGTCCGTACCGACCGGTTGAATTCCGGCTCGTGGGGTCGCGGGCCTCGGTGGCGGCCTATCTGCGGATGCTGGAGCGCTTCTTCTCCCTCACTGGAGTGTCCGAACCCGAACCCGCTCCGGACGACAAGGTGCGCGTGTACGGCACCATGCATCGCCCTTACCGGCTGACAGGAGGTGAACCTCTTTGAGCCACAACGATTCCAGTGACACCGATGCCAGGGTGGAAAGGTGGATGCGTATCGGCGAAACGAGTGTCTTGATCCTGATCCTGTTGATCACGTTCGTGTCGGCTGGTCGGGCCTCGTTCACGCACGTGCACGACTGGACGATGCGCAATAGCCCACCGGGAACTGGCGATTGGTTTGGCTGGACCAACGCCGTGATCTCAGAGCTCATCCCGATCGCGGCGATGCTGGTAATGCGCCGACGTAGACGCGAACAGCAGTCCATCGCCTATCCGGTGCTCTTGCTGATCGCCTCGCTGGCTCTTTCCATCACCGCACAGTTGGCGGTCGCCAAGCCTGGACTGTCGGGCGGCGTGGTCGCGGTCATTCCGGCACTGGCGTTCGCCGCGCTGGCCAAGCTGGTGTTCGGTAAACCCCCGAAACGCAAACGGCAACGGGGCGCGTCCGTCACGGTGCCTACCGCTGATGCGACACCAGTTGTCGCGGCGTCGGTGAAGGATGTGCAGCTAGAGGTATCCGTCCAGGACCGTCCCGAGGCAAGCCGTGTTCCATCGTCCGCTCAGGACGATCAAACCGACAACCCTCCGGCCCCGAAGCTGTGGCCTACACCGCCTCTGCCGCTCCAGCTGCTTGACGCGGCCCAACGCGCCGCCGACCAACACTTAGCCGAGACCGGTCGCGTGATCTCCCGCGACGAGCTACAGAAGATCCTCCGAGTTTCGAATGCCACGACCGGTGAGGTCATGCGTGCGCTTGACCTGCGCGACGCGCCCCTGCAACTGGCCACGACACCGGCCGCGATATCCCCGCTGACCGGCAAACCACTGCTCTAACCCCAACCCCGTTTCACCTGCCCGGACAGCCTCGAAAGGAGGTGCCCTATGTTTCGTGCGCCCGAAAACAGCCCGGTCCACGTCGACGCCGACGAGCGCTTGACGCGTGGGCTCCTTCAGGAGCTGTCCGGGCTCCCGCTCGTCGACGTCCCCGGCGACCCTGACGGGCTGCTGGCCCGCGCGGCCCGACCGGACCTCGGTGGCTGGCTCGCCCACGCGGCCCGTGCTCGGGGTTGCGCGCATCCTGTCCGATTGCGCGGTGAGGTACTGACCGTGCAGGCGTCGACAGGTGTCGTGTTGCAGCGGTTCAACACCGACGACCTGCCCGACAAGGTCCTGTATAAGCCTTGCGGCACAAGGCTTGCCTCCCGTTGCCCAGCGTGCGCCGAGGTCTACCGCTGGGACACTTACCAGCTCGTGAAAGCTGGCCTGGCGGGAGGTAAGGGCGTGCCGGAAACGGTTGCGACGCATCCGGCCGTGTTCGCTACCTTCACCGCCCCGTCGTTCGGGCTGGTGCACACCCGCGACGCGCGCTCCCCGAAGCCGTGCCGGCCACGTCGCGACCGGCCCGTCTGCCCGCACGGAAAACCCTTGTCGTGTATGGCGTTGCACGCCGAGAACGATCCGCGCTTGGGCCAGCCGCTGTGCCTGGACTGCTACGACCACACCCATCACGTCGTGTGGAACCACCTGGTCGGCAAGCTGTGGGACCGGACCATGCTCCGCCTGCGCCGCGCGACGGGTGCCACAGGAGCCGGGCCTATCCGGCTGCGGTTCGCCAAGGTCGCCGAATACCAGCGACGCGGCGTCGTCCACCTGCACGCGCTGATCCGCATCGACGGGCACGACCCCAACGACCCGGACGCGTTCCTACCGCCTCCCGTGGCGGTCGCGCCGGACGGCTCCACGATCCCGCTTTACAGCGCCGCACGCCTCGCTGAGACGGTCAAGACGGTGGCGGCCGAACTCGCGCTGCGAACCCAAGCGCACCCGGCCAACGCGGACGGCTGGGTGATCGCCTGGGGCCACAAAGGCATTGACGCCAAAGTCGTACGCACCGGGCTGCCCGGTGGCGAACTGACCGAACAGCACGTCGCCGGATACCTGGCCAAATACGCCACCAAGGCTACCGAGGTCTGCGGCGTTACCGCTGGGCGGATCACGTCCGAAACCATTGCTGCGTATGGGGATCGCGCACGGCACACGAACCGATTGATCCTCGCGAGCTGGGATCTTGGCGCCTACGTGGAGTGGATGGGGCTGCGGCGTTGGGCACACCGGCTCGGCTTCGCGGGCCACTTCTCGACGAAGAGCCGCCGCTACAGCACAACGCTTACCGCACTGCGGCGGGCGCGGCGCCCACAGAACCGTATCCAGGTCACCGCGATCGACGAACAGGACCCGGCCGAGCTGACCGAAGACCTCCACGACGACGAGACCACCCTCGTCATCAATCACTGGCAGTACGTCGGAAACGGTTGGCAGACAACAGGAGATGCAGCCTTGGCCGCGATGGCCGCTGATGCTGCGCGGCAGAGACGCCCGGCTTCGAGCGCGGGAACCAATCAAACCTAGGGAGGAAGAGAGTCCACGGTGGACGATGAGCTTCTGACAGTGCCGGAAGTGCTCGCCGAACTGCGGGGAGTGTCGAAGAGGACGTTCTACCGCTGGCGGGAGCTCGGCCGTGCACCACGTTGTTTCCGGTTGCCCAACGGAGAACTTCGCGTCTCCAAGGGTGACCTGAAGGTGTGGCTTGAGAAGCATCGCGAGGTGGCGGTGTGAAGAGCTACGACGTCAAGATCTGGAACATCCAGGTCAACCGGCTGACCAAGGGTAAGTCGTACACGGTGCGGTGGAAGGTGGCAAAGGTGCCACCTTTCTCGCGCACCTTCGTGACGCGTCCGTTGGCCGACAACTTCCGGTCGGATCTGAAGCAGGCGATTAACGCGGGCGAGCCTTTCGATACCGAGACGGGATTGCCGGATTCGCTTGTGGAGGAGCCGAAAGAGGAGGCTTTGACGTGGCTCGACTTCGCGATGACCTACGTGAAGATGAAATGGCCGGGCGCGGCCGCGAAGAGCCGGACGAGCATGGTCGACGCCTTGGCAACGGTAACTCCGGCGCTGTGTGAGGAGGTGCCGGGCCGGCCGGAGGATGAGCTCTTGCGAGATGCGTTGCGGGATTACCTATTGCCTCCGGATCGGCGCGAGCGGGAGCGGCCGGAGGAGATTCAATGCGCGGTGGCGTGGCTGGAGTGCAACTCTGTGGCGCTCTCGCGCCTGGCGGAACCCGCGATTGTACGGGCAGGGCTGGACGCAATCGGGCTGAAGATGGATGGCAAGCCGGCCGCGGTGACCACGATGCGGCGCAAGCGTTCCGTGTTCTTCAACGTGCTTCAGTACGCGGTTGAGCTTGAGTTGCTGGACTACAACCCGATCGACAAGCTTCGGGTCAGGTCGCGCCGGTCCAAAGTGGTCACTGTAGTTGATCGTCGTGTGGTCGTGAACCCGAAGCAGGCGCGCCAGCTGCTGGCGGCTGTGACCTACATCGGTGAGCGGGGCCGTGGTCCACGGATGCGGGCGTTCTTCGCATGCCTGTACTTCGCTGCACTGCGGCCAGGTGAAGCGCTTGGACTCCGCGCGCAAGACTGCAACTTGCCCGAGGTGTGCGAGGCGTGCGGGCTTGACCTAACGCACGACTTCAACCGGACGCCGGTCAACGGCTGTGAGCACGAGCAGGTCAAGCACGCATGGGGCCTGCTCAGCCTGGAGAAGAACCGTCCGGCTGCGGGCAAGCGTTGGACCGACAGCGGTCAGGCGCACGACGAGCGGGCGCTCAAGCACCGTGGGGAAGAGGAGCCGCGGCCGGTTCCGATCCCACCTGAACTCGTGGGCATCCTCCGGGAGCACATCCGGACCTACGGCGTCGGTGAGGACGGGCGGATCTTCTCCAGCCGCAAGGGCAACGTTATCGGCTCGGCGGCGTACTCGAAGGTGTGGCGTGAGGCGCGAGCGGTCGGGCTGTCTCCCGCTCAGGCAGCGTCTCCGCTTGCCGGGCGCCCGTACGACTTGCGTCACGCGGGCGTCTCGCTCTGGCTCAATGCAGGCGTCCCAGCTCCCGAGGTCGCGGAGCGAGCGGGCCACTCCGTCGACGTGCTTCTGAAGGTGTACGCCAAATGCATCGATGGCCAAGCCGACGTCGTGAACCAACGGATCGAGGCGGCTCTCTCGGCCTGACTTGCGATCATCAGAGCCGGTCCTGTGTCATTGCACAGACCGGCTCTTTGCTGTGTGCGACCAGGCAAAACAGCCCCAAGATCATTGCACGTATTTTGCGCGACTGGCGACAACTGCCCGCCGATCATGGCGTTCGGTGGCATCTGGTGGCACTGGCGTTCTAATTGCTCTTGGTGCATGTGCCCAGCAAGGGGGCTGTTTCGCCTGATCAACTGGTGGCCCTGGCAGGATTCGAACCTGCGACGCACGGTTTAGGAAACCGACGCTCTATCCCCTGAGCTACAGGGCCCGGCCTGTGCAGCTTACTAGCCTATCGGTTTGGCCGTAGCGTCCAGGTCACCGTCATCTCGCCCGTGGACACTCCCTCGGCATTGACCAGCGTAATGGCCACGTCAAACTCCGGGCGCTGCCCTGCGTCGAGCTCGGCTACGACCTCTGCGGGCGGGCGGGAGAGGGTGGCGCTGGCGGTCATGGCGCCCATGGCCAGTTTGGAGTACCCGATCTGCGCCCGCACCGCAAGCGGCGTCACCCGCCCGAGATGCTCGCCGAAGGCGGCGATCACGATTGCGCCGGATGCCGACTCGCCAAGCGTGAACATTGCCCCTGCATGCGGCCCGCCCACGTGGTTGTGCAGCGCGGGCTGGTCCGGCAGCACGGCGACGGCCGACTCGGCCGTGACCGACGTGAACTCGATCCCGAGTGTGCGCGCGAACGGGACGATGTCCAGCAGTGGCGTCATGCCCACGGACGTTACTCCCCGGTAACGTCTCAGCGCCACCCTACGTCGATCCGGTCCCCGCGGTCGTCGAAGAAGTGCAGCGCCTCCATGCGCACCGCAACCGCCAGCGGATGCCCCGGCCCAACCTGCGGGTACGGCGCCAACCGCACCGCGAGCTCGGCCGCCCGCCGGTGGTGCCGGCCCGGATCGGACAGCACGCTCTCGCGTTGCCCCGACCGCTCCGCCAGCGCCGTGCCCGGATTGTGCGCGTTGGCCCGCCCCTTGAGCCTGCTGACGACGTTGCCCAACCGGCGCAGCCCGCGCGCACCGGGCTCCTCGATCTCCGCCGCCGCCCGCCCGACCTCGTCCACCACGACCGCTGTCGCGCCGATGTCGACGAACGCCAGCGACTCGTGCCCATGGTGTTCCAGATATCTGATCCGCCCGTGCAGCACGTCTCCGGGGTGGTCGGGGGCGACCGGCATGAGCGCCTCCGCCCGTACCCCGATAACGATCCGCTCCCCATGAAAATGGGAGACCGCCCGCGCCCGGATGTCGTTCCACTGTAGATAAAGCGACTGCTCGCCCAGGTTCAGCTGCACATACCGATCGAGGTGGACATAGACCGAGGCCTCAAGCAGGTTCATCCGCGGGCTGCCGAGGAAGGCCGCGACATACAGCGTCGCCGGTTTTCCATAAACCTGTGTGGGGGTACCCACATCCTGCAGCACACCTTTTCGCATGATGGCCACCCGGTCGGCCATGGTCAGCGCCTCGGCCTGATCGTGTGTCACATAGATGGTGCTGACACCCAACTCCCGCACCAGACCGGAGATCTCCGCGCGCAGCTCGGCCCGCAACCCGCTGTCGAGATTGGACAGCGGCTCGTCCATCAGGAACAGGCCGGGCCGGCGCACGATCGCCCGCCCCATCGCCACGCGCTGCCGCTGCCCACCGGACAGCTGGTTGGGCCTGCGGCCGAGCACATCGCCGATGCCGAGCGCGCTCGCCACATCCGCGACCCGCTCCGACCTCGGCGCCGGCTCCACACCGGACAGTCGCAGCGGGAAGCCGATGTTTTCGCCGACGGTCATGTGCGGGTACAGCGCAAAATCCTGGAAGACCATGGCGATTCCACGGTCGCGCGGAGGCAGCTCGTTGGCTAACTGACCGTTCAGGACGATCGCTCCCGTGGTGGGGTCTTCGAGGCCCGCCACCATGCGCAGCACGGTCGACTTCCCGCAGCCGGAGGGCCCGAGCAGGACCATGAATTCTCCGTCGGCCACATCCAGGCTGACGTTGTCGACAGCAACGGTCCCGTCGGGGAAGACCTTGGTGACGTCTTTGAGCGCGACGGTGGTCACACCGTCTCCCTCCAGCAGAAATGACTTAAGGCTTGAATTCGTCACTTTGGCGAAACAAAGCCCCTACTGCCAATCGGGTGAACGTGCCATGTTCGGCCAGTGACACCGCCATTACGTTGTGAGGAGGTTCGTCCGCTCTAAGTCGGACATAAAGTCCACCTCCGCGCAGCCGAACGGCGAGATGTCGACGGCCGAAAAGCGTACGCCCGATTCAGAGATAGCCGTCTCCATGCCTCGCTCGAAATAGTCCTCATCGGCGCATCGATCCAGCGCTCGGCGAGGATGGCACGATCGCCCGGCGCGACATAGTTGATACCAACCGCTTCGCCCAGCCCTTCGACCACCTGTTTCGACAACTCCTTGATGTAGCCGTCTCCGTCGACCGTGTATTTCACCTCCTCCTCGCCGACCTTCGCGGTGTTCACGGCGACAACGTACCGATCGAACCGCAGCGCGCTCAGCAGCTGCGGCACGAAAACGACATCGCCGTGCAGCCGCAGCACCTGCCCGGCGGCGCCAGCCGCGACGCCCTCAGCAGGCTCTTCGCCGTATTCGTCTGATCGAAGATCTCGTTGTGGACGAACGTGGCCTCGGCCCCGGCGGCCTCCAGGATCACCTTCAGCTTTACCCGACCACGACCATGATGTGCAGCGATGGGCCGAAATGGGTGCGCGGGTTGTGCAGCTGAAGGCGCAGAATAGTTCGCCCGTCGGCAAGCCGGGTCAGCGGTTTCGGGTGCGGGCGCCCGAGCCGCGTCCCGAGCCCGGCCGCCAGGATCACCACGTTGCACATGCCGGCCGCCGCCCTTCGGATGAATCGCGTGCAGGCCGCTCGCCTAAAAGACACGCGGCGCACCACCCGCTCCGCAGCATTGCCGTCGTCGAATTGGCAAAAGCGATCGCGAAAGGCCGTCCGCAGTTCGGCGGTACCGGAGGAGCCTCGCGAAAAGTGGGCGCGTATAAGACCAGTGGGGCCCCGGGGATAGCGGGCGCGGAGGCGGGCAACGAGCTCGACGTGGCGTTGACGAGCACGTCGTTGCGCGGATAGCCGTGCCGTACTCAAGCGACTCGAAGCGGCACGGATAGGCGCGCGCCCAGATCTCGGTCGAATACCGGTTCGAGGAAAGGCTGAAATCCCAGCGGTCGCTGCGCTTCAGGAGCCTATCGGGGTCGTCGCGAAAGGCGGCTCGTCGACTCCCGTGAGTTTGAGCGGCGTGCCATGGTGGGTTTGCACGTGCACCGATCCGGGGCGCTTGACGACTTCGTCTCTGAAATTGGCATTGTCGAATGTCCACTTTGCCCGTGCGAGAGCACGATAGTAGGCGAAACTATGTGTCACCGCGGCTTCGACGCCTGGCGGGAGGCGGTGCTTCTGGTCCGCGGTCACCGCCCACACGCTGCGCACGTGCGGGGCCAACGGGCTGCGGCGGCGTGGATCGCGGCCGGATTGTATTCGTAGGCCCGGCCCCAATAGCTGCTGTAAACGGCCAAGTCCTGCAAGGGAAATCGGCGCTGGAACCAATAGTAGGCGAGCCAGGGAAGACGGAGAATCGTCGAGAGGTGTGGGGTTTCGGGAGGCGGGCCATGCGGGTGCGCTTGAGGAACCAGTAGGAGCGCCAGGCGCGCCCCGGCTTATCAAGAGATCGCGGATGGCCGGGCGAATACGCCGGTACCGCAATCCAAAATCTTTTGATCTTTTCAAGAAGGCCTTGCGTACGTTGGCGGGAAGGCGTTCGCGGATGCCGAGGATCGTCGAGCCGTGGTCGACGGCGGCGCGGGCGACGTGCTGGCGCACGAGCGGGTCTTCGATGCGGCTCAGTGCGAGCTCGTACTGGTCGAAGACTTGGGTGTGCTGAGCGCTCGTGGTGCCGAGGATGTTGCCGTGGCGGCGCCGGCGGTAGCTGATGCAGACGCGGGGCAGCACGCTGATCCGACGGGCGCGGGCGAGCAGCGGGTAGGTGAACGGGATGTATTCGTACCGGCCGGTGGGGAAGCGGAGTCCGGTTTCGCGAAGGAAGCCGGCGCGCACGACCTTGTTCCAGGCGGCGACGAAGTTGTTCAGTAGACGCGGGTAATCGTGGATGTGGAACGCTTACTGGGCCTGCCCCGGCCTCGACCTGGTATACCGGCACCGCCAGGTAGCGTTGCCTTCTCATCGGCTGCCGGGCCGCTGCGGCTCGTCTCCACTCGTCCGGCTGGCTTACCGGCCCCGAACTGCGCATCCCGTCCCTTTGTTGACTGCAGGGCAACGGTGATTGACGATGCATGACGTGCGAGCCGATGATTGGGGCCAGGACGGTGTGGATTCCGACGTGCCGAACGTGGCCCGGATGTACGACTACTATCTCGGTGGCTTGCACAACTTTCCCGTCGATCGTGAGATGGCGCAGCGTGTGATCGGCGCTTGGCCCACCCTGCCGGCCGTCCTCCAGCTCAACCGTGCCTTCCTGCGGCGGGCTGTCCGGCTTCTGGCCCGGCAGGGCGTGAAACAGTTCATCGATCTCGGCTCCGGCCTGCCTACCGTCGGCAACGTGCACGAGGTCGCCCAGGGCGAGCAGCCCGACGCTCGCGTGGTGTACGTCGACATCGACTCCACGGCCGTGCTGCACAGCCGGCTGATGCTCGTCGGCAACCCCGGCGCGACCGTGCTCCAGGTCGACCTGCGCCAGCCCGAGCAGGTGCTCAATCACCGCGACCTGCGCTGGCAGATCGACCTGGACCAGCCCGTGGCCCTGTTGGCCGTGGCCGTGCTGCACTTCGTGCCCGACTCCGACGACCCCGGCAAGGTGATGGCCGCCTACCGCGACGCGCTCGCGCCCGGCAGCCACGTCGTGCTGTCGCATGCGAGCCAGGATCTCGAACCCGAGGCCGCCGAGAAGGTCACGCAGCTGTACGCCCGCAGCGGCAACCCGATCCAGTTTCGGACGCACGCCGACATCGCGGCCTTCTTCGGCGACTTCGACCCGGTCGATCCCGGCCTGGTGTTGCCCAACGACTGGCACCCGGAACTCGCCGACGCCCCGCTGATCGACGTCGGCGGCGTGTCCGGGTACTGCGGGATGGCCAGCAAACCATAGCCCGCTCGCAGCCGGATCGAGCGCAGCCCGCGCTTTGCCCGCGACCGGGCCGAGTCTGCGGTGCGCAGGGCACCCGACCCCAGCTGGCCGCTGCCACCCGGCCGCTGCCACCCGGCCGCTGCCAGGCGGCCTCTGCCACCCGGCCTCTGCCACCCGGCCTCTGCCAGGGAGGTCGCCAAACCGTAGGCCTGCCATTGCTATCTCCGGGGGAATGGCCTCTGCTACGACCGGTTCTGTTTCTTCCACGGACACAACCTACGATCCGGCTTCGACACTGGCGGTCCAAAGAGGAGCGTGATCGCGTGTTTAGGCCAAACTCGTTGTTCTGCGCGAAAAACTGACCACAGTTCGCGATCAAGGATGACAACACCAGCCGCTCAAGGCATGTTCCTTGTTGAACAGCAAGCCTTTGCCGGCAACGGCTCCGTGGGTGAGGCTCAAACTGCTTGCTGCTCAATGGAAACCAGGTCTGAAGCGACTGATCCAGGGCACGCGAGACGGGGGAGGGTGCGGCACGGTTGGGCGGGTGGTCAGCGGAATCAGCTGAGCGCCGCTACTCGTACCGCCAAATAATATGAAACGCCCCAAACCAACTTGATCGACTGGCGGTGGTTTGCCATGGGAACAGCATGCGAGGATGGAGGCGATCTTAATGACGGAGGCGGTCGATGATAGACCAGGTCGTGAAGGTGCTGCGCGAGGTGGCGGAGGAGCTGGTGCTTCCGCGCTTCCGCAATCTCGCCGAGGGCGACATCACCGAGAAGAGTCCGGGCGACCTGGTGACCATTGTGGACCGCGAGGCGGAGGTGGCGCTCGGCCTGCGCCTGGCCGACCTCCTGCACGGCTCGCTCGTGGTCGGCGAGGAGGCCGTCGCGGCGGACCATCGGGTGCTGGAGCGCATCGGCGACCCGGGGCCGGTGTGGGTGATCGATCCGATCGACGGCACCGGCAATTTCGCGGCGGGCAAGGAGCCGTTCGCGCTGATGGTGGCCCTGCTGCGGGGCGGCGTGCCGGCGCTGAGCGTGATCTACCAGCCGGTGCCGGGCGTGGTGGCGGCCGCCGAGCTGGGCTCCGGCGCCTATGTGGACGGTGTGCGGGTGACGCTCGACCACGACCCGCTGGCCATGGACCAGCTGATCGGGACCGTGCACAGCAAATATCTGCCGGAGGCGGTGCGTGAGCAGGTCGTCGGCCGGATCGGCCGCATCGGCGAGCGCCTGCCGAGCCGCCACTGCGCGGGCCACGACTACCCGGAACTCCTGCTGGGCCACCACCACTTTGTCCTGTATTGGCGGAGCCTGCCGTGGGATCACGCCCCCGGCTCCCTCCTCGTGCGCGAAGCCGGGGGTGTGGTGAAACACTTCGACGGCACGCAGTACGACCCGACCCTGCCGCACCCAGGCCTTTTGGTCTGCCGCGACGAGGCGGTCTTCGAGCAGGCCAGATCCGCTCTGCTGGAGTGATATCGAACCTTCCGGTATCGTGACCGGCCGTGACCCTGACGGTGCCCCCTCGCCGCCGACGTTACACGTTGGCCACGCTCGCTCTGACCGCGTTGACGCTGGTCATCGGGCTGGCCACTCCCGCGTCGGCGCAGCCGACAACCCCGCCCGACGAGGGCGAAAGTGACCAACTAACCACACTGCGTAGCAACCTGGAGACCGCGGCGATCGGCTATCTCGACGCGGAGGCCCAACTGGCCACCGCCACGGCCAAGCAGGGGCAGCTGCAGCAGGAGCTGACCCGCGCCGAGCTCGACATGGCCCGGGCAAAGATAGCTGTGGCCCGCTACGTGGGCGAGGCCTACAAGACCGGCCGGGTCGGCACGCTCGGCATGATCCTCAACGCGACCAGTCCGGACCAGTTCCTCGGGCGTGCCGTCGCGATCGACAAGATGACCCAGCGCGACCAGGTCATGATGCGCGACCTCATCGACGCCCGGCAGCGCGCGCTCGACGCCAAGGCCGGCATCGACGCGGCCATCGAGATGGCCAATGCCGCCAAGGACGAGATGCAGCGCCGCCGCATCGCGGCCGAGCGGGCGCTCTCGTCGATGGGCGGCTACGCCGTGAACGGCTGGATGGACCCGAACTCCCCGGCAGCGCAGCCCGCCAAGCGCAACCCGGACGGCAGCTGGCCCCGGGAGCTGTGCACCATCAACGATCCGACCACGTCGGGCTGCATCACCCCGCGCACGCTGCACGCCATGAAGCAGGCGCAGGCCAACGGGTTCACCCGCTACGTGTCGTGCTACCGGCCGGGCAACCGGTTCGAGCATCCGAAGGGCCGGGCCTGCGACTTCTCGGCGGAGAAGAGCGGTTTCGTCGACGCCAACGCGGGCGGTGACGACAAACTGTACGGCGACAAGCTGGCCTCGTTCTTAGTCAAGAACGCGAGCGCACTCGGCGTCATGTACGTGGTCTGGTACTGCAAAATCTGGATCGCCGGCGGCTGGAAGTCTTACAGCTCAACGGGCTCCAAGTGTGGTGACGCCCCGGCCGGCGACCACACCAACCACGTGCATTTATCGGTTTATTAAGGCCGTCTTGGTTGCAGGCGGTTGCGCAGGGCCAGCAGGTCGTGCTGCTGCCTGCGCTGCTGCGTGATGAGCGCGTCGAGCGTGCGCCTGGCCGCGTCATAGCGCGCACTCTCGATCTGCAGGGCGCGGATCTCCTGCTTCTGCCGCAGCGTGAATCCGGCCAGGAGCTGGAGCCGTGCCATCGCATCCTCCGTCGTCGCGGCGCCGGACAGCACATACAGCGGATCGATCCGATAGTTGCGGTAGCTCGCCGACGCGACCCGCCCCACGGCCGCCCGCCGCTGCGCGATCCGCTGCTGCAGCGTGCCGATCTGCCGCTGCATGATTTCGGTCTGGGCGATGGTGACGCTGAGGTCGGCGGCGAGCTGATGGTAGCGGGCGATATTCTCGTCAACGTCCGGCTGGGCGGCGACGGGTGTCAGGGTTAGCGTTGCGGCGAGCACTGATGCGAGGATCGGGGCCACGTCCCGGTTAACGAGCGGCGCGGCGGGTGGTTGCCGATCGATACCCTAGGGGGGTATTTTTGCTGCCATGACGGTCAGTTACAGCCACTCAGCCGACAAGGAGGCGCTGCTTGCCCGGCTGCGCCGGGTCGAGGGTCAGGTCCGTGGCCTGCAGCGGATGGTGGAGCAGGATACCTACTGCATTGACGTCCTGACCCAGATCTCGGCCGCGACCCGCGCCCTGCAGGCCGTGGCGCTGGGCCTGCTGGAGGGGCACATCTCGCACTGCGTGGTCGACGCGGCCCGCGACGGTGATCCCGACGCCAAGGTCAAGGAAGCCACAGACGCCATCGCACGTCTAGTGAGGTCTTAGGAAGCATGTCCACCACCACGACCTATCAGATCACCGGCATGACCTGCGGTCACTGCGCCGGCGCGGTCACCAGAGAGCTGTCGGTCCTGCCGGGTGTGCACGACGTCGAGGTCGACCTCGGCTCGGGCACAGCCAAGGTCACCAGCGACGCCGTGCTCCCGATCGACGCGGTGCGCAACGCCGTCGACGAGGCGGGCTACGAACTGGCGGGCGTTGATGCCTGAGCAACAGCAATCGGGCGTCAAACTGGGCGTGTTCGTGGGCGGGCTCGCGGTCGCGCTGATCGCAGGCTTCGGGCTCGGCAAAGTGGTCAAGCCGGCGAGCCCCACCGCCGGTGGGCCCGTGCCGCAAGCCACCGCGAGTGAGGGGCATGTTCATGCCACGGGCGCGAGTGCCGGCTCCGAGGTCGGCGGCCTGGCCATCAGCAGCGGGGGCTACACGCTCACCCCGCTCGCGCACGACGCCACCAAGCTTTCCTTTGTCATCAAGGGTTCCGATGGCAAGCCGGTCACCGACTTCACCATCGTCCACGAGAAGCCGCTGCACCTGATCCTGGTGCGCCGCGACTTCACCGGATATCAGCACCTGCACCCGACCATGGCGCCCGATGGCACGTGGTCGGTGGCGGCCGATCTGAGCAAGCCGGGCCTGTGGCGGGTCTTCGCCGACTTCGCCGCGACCGCGCCGGGAGGCGCGCAAAACGCCATGACGCTGGGCTATGACATCACCGTGCCGGGCGACTACCAACCCCAACCCGTTCCGCCCGCCGCCCGCGAGTCCACTGTGGACGGCCAGACGGTGACCTACGAGGGGACTCCCGTTGTCGGCGCCACGTCGCCGATGCTTTTCAGAGTGGCGGGCAACCCGACGCTTGAGCCCTATCTCGGCTCGTTCGGCCATCTCGTGGTGGTGCGGCAGGGCGATCTGGCCTATGTCCACGTCCATCCGGAGCCCCAGCTCTCCGGTGGCGCCGTGAAGTTCTGGCTCGCCGCGCCGAGCCCTGGAACGTACCGGATGTATTTCGATTATCAGATCGGCGGGAAGGTCCGCACCAACGAGTTCACCTTGGTGGTGGGGTAAAGAACTGGGTGCGGTGCATCCCGGCCGCGCGTCCCTTGGCCGCGACAACGAGTGCCATCTTGCGCGACGCTTCGTCAATCATCTCGTCGCCGAGCATGACCGCGCCCAGCTTACCGCCCTCCTCCGAGGTGTAGTACTCGTATGCGTCGAGGATCAGCTCGGCGTGGTCGTAGTCCTCCTGCGCGGGCGAATAGACCTCGTTGGCCGCCGCGATCTGGTCCGGGTGCAGCACCCACTTGCCGTCGAACCCGAGGGCCGCGCTGCGCTTGGCGACCTCCTGGAACCCCGCCAGATCCCGGATCTGCAGATAGGGCCCGTCGATGGCCTGCTTGTCGTGCATGCGCGCGGCCATGAGGATGCGCATCAGGATGTAGTGGAACGGGTCGCCGGGGTAGTCCGGGTGCAGCGCGCCCACCACCAACGACTTCATGTTCAGCGAGGCCATGAAGTCTGCCGGGCCAAAGATGATGGTCTCGACGCGCGGCGACGCGGCGGCGATGGCGTCCACATTGACCAGCCCGGCCGCGTTTTCGATCTGCGCCTCGATGCCGATCCGGCCGACCTGCAGCCCCAGCGACTTTTCCAGCTGGGTCAGCGTCAGGTCGAGCCACTCGATGTGCGCGGCCGACTGCACCTTCGGCAGCATGATGCAGTCCAGGTGCGGGCCCGCGCCCTCCACGATCTCGATCACGTCCTGGTAGGTCCAGGGCGTGGTCAGGTCGTTGACCCGCACCACGCGGGTCTTGTCGCCCCAGTCGCCGTCGCATAGCGCGGCGACGATATTCTTGCGCGCCATGGGTTTCGCCAGCGGCGCGACCGCGTCCTCAAGGTCAAGGAACACCTGATCCGCGGGCAGACCCTGCGCCTTGGTGAGCATCTTGACGTTCGAGCCGGGGACGGCCAGACAGGACCGGCGCGGGCGACCTAGCGACATGTACCCCACGGTAACCTTTGCCGCGGCCGAAGGAGAACGAGACTGTGGAAAAGACCACCCCGCATATAGTCATCACCGGTGCGAGCTCCGGGATCGGCGCCGCCGCCGCGGTTGAAATGGCCCGGCGTGGCTGGCGGGTCACCCTGGTCGGCCGTGACCCCTCCCGGCTGTCCGCCTCTCTTGATGCGGTACCGGGTGAGCCCACCGCTGTGCAGGCCGACTTCAGCCGGCTCGCCGACGTGCGGGAGCTGGCCAAGCGGCTGCTGTCCGGGCCCCGCATCGATGTGCTGGCCAACAACGCCGGGCTGGTGGCCCGCGGGTCCACAGTGGACGGCTTTCACACCACCATGCAAGTCAACCACCTGGCTCCGTTTTTGCTGTCCCACCTGCTCCTGCCCCACCTGGACGGGGGCCGGATCATCAACACCGCGTCGCTGTCCGCCGCCTACGGGCTCGACCCGACCCCGCCCACCCGAGCATTCCCGAGCGCGTGGCTGACCTATTGCACGTCCAAGAAGGCGAACATCTACTTCACCGCCGAGGCCTCGCGCCGCTGGCCCTCGGTGGCGAGTCTCGCGTTCCATCCGGGCGTGCCGCGGACCCGGTTCGGGACCCCGGCCGCACAGTTGTTCTACCGGATCGCGCCCGGCCTGCCCACCTCGGAGCAGGCCGCGCGGGAGCTGGTGCGCCTGGCAACCGAGCCGGTCGCGCAGCTGGTCAACGGCGGTTACTACTACAACGGGCGGCTGCTGTCCGGCCCGGAACGCCGAAAGACGGCGGCATCCCGGCTCTGGGACGCCACCGCCTCGGCGCTTGACCTCTGATCAGTTGAAGCCGCCGCTTGAGCCGATCGCGGCCACGACGAAAATGATGTACCCGATGCAGCACAGCCCGTAGAGCCCGGTGACGATCCAGCCGACGATGATGCCGGTCTTGGCCATGCCCTCGCCAGACTCACCCGTCTGGCGGATTTGCTTGAGCGCGACGTGTCCCAGGATTGCGCCCACCGGCGCGGTGACGGACACGAGGATGCCGACCAGCGAGAGGATCATCGAGACCAGCGCCATCGTGTTTTGCGGGGGCGCGGCCGGCGCGTAACCATAGGGCTGCTGCTGTGCGTAGGGCGCGCCGTAGGGCGGCGCCGACGAAGGGCCATATGAAGGGGCCGCGGGTGGCTGTGGCGGTTGCGGCGGCGACACCGGCTGCTGCGCATAGGGGTTCGACGGCTGCGCCGCGAACGGATCCTGTGGCGTCGGGTCCGGCTGCGAGCCGAATGGGTCAGGCGTGCCAGGCGGTGGCGGGTAGGTCATGAACGGCTCCTCATGTATTTAGTGAGCACACACGGTACGACATCCTGTCAGGAGGTGTCCCGTTTCACGTGTCCGGGCACCCGGCGATGAGCGATACTCAGCGGTAACTAACGCCGCCTCCCGTGCGAAAGGACCGCCATGCCACGCCTCGCCCGCACGCCCGGCCTGACCGATGAGCAGGTCGCCATCCTCGAGACGGTGCGTGAGTTCGCCGACAAGGAGATCATCCCACGGGCCCAGCACCTGGAGCACGCGGATGAGTATCCCGAGCAGATCATCGACGGCATGCGCGCCATGGGCCTGTTCGGGCTCACCATCCCGGAGGAGTTCGGCGGGCTCGGCGAGTCGCTGCTGACCTACGCGCTCGTGGTCGAGGAGCTCTCGCGCGGCTGGATGTCGATCTCGGGCATCGTCAACACGCACTTCATCGTGGCGTATCTGATCGCGCAGCACGGAAGCGACTCGCAAAAAGAGCACTTCCTGCCGCGCATGGCCACAGGCGAGGTGCGCGGCGCGTTCAGCATGTCCGAACCGGAGACCGGCTCGGACGTGTCGGCCATCAAGACGCGCGCCGTGCTCGACGCAGACGCGTATGTCCTCAACGGACAGAAGATGTGGCTCACCAACGGGGCCTATTCGTCGGTCGTCGCGACGCTGGTGAAGACCGACCAGGGCGCGGATTCGGTGTACGGCAACATGACCACGTTCCTGCTGGAGAAGGAGCCGGGCTTCGGCGAGACCGCGCCGGGCCTGACGATCCCCGGGCGCATCGACAAGATGGGCTACAAGGGCGTGGAGACCACGGAGATGGTGCTCGACGGGCATCGCGTGCCGGCCACATCCGTCCTAGGTGGACCGTCGCAGGCGGGGCGCGGCTTCTACCAGATGATGGACGGCATCGAGGTGGGCCGGGTCAATGTGGCGGCGCGGGCGTGCGGCATCTCGATCCGGGCGTTCGAGCTCGCCATCGCCTATGCGCAGCAGCGCAGGACGTTCGGCAAGCCGATCGCGCAACACCAGGCGATCGCGTTCAAACTGGCCGAGATGGGCACGAAGATCGAGGCGGCGCACGCATTGATGGTCAACGCTGCCCGGCTGAAGGACGCGGGCCAGCGCAACGACGTCGAGGCGGGCATGGCCAAGCTGCTGGCGAGCGAATACTGCCACGACATCGTGACCGAGGCGTTCCGCGTCCACGGCGGCTACGGGTACTCGAAGGAGTACGAGATCGAGCGGCTGATGCGCGAGGCGCCGTTCCTGCTCATCGGCGAGGGTACGAGTGAGATTCAGAAGACCATCATCTCGCGCGGGCTGCTCCGGGAGTACGGAATACACTAAGCCGGTGCGCCGACTTGCTCACGCTGCCGCCAAGGATCCGCACGCCGGCTCCTTCATCACCCCTGCATGCCTTACGGGGTGATCCGATGCGCCGACTGCTCACCCCGAAATGGCTGGCCGCGCACGCGCTGGCCTGGCTGGGTGTCGCCGCATGTCTTGCGCTGGGCTGGTGGCAGGCGGGTCGCGCGCTCGAGGGCAACATGCTCAGCTGGGCCTACACGTTCGAATGGCCCGTCTTCGCAATTTTCATAATCGTCATTTGGGTACGGGAAATGCGTCTGGCGGTCCGGAAGGCCCCGGCGGGCGGGGAGACGAAGGTCACTCCCGCGAAGCGGGGACCGGTGATCACCAGGCCAATGGCGGCTGCGCCCGCTGATGACGACGACGATCCGAAGCTCGCCGAATACAACCGATATCTGGCGTGGCTGAGCGCCCACCCGGACGCGAACCCCAAGGAGTATCAATGCTGAAACGCGGCCTGCCCGGCGCGCTGGCCCGCTATCGGGTGATCGCCTGGACCGTCGGTGTGCTGCTGCTGTTGCTCACGCTGGTGGCCATGCCGCTGAAGTACTTCGCGCACAACGACATCGGCGTGCTGCTCGTGGCGCCCGTGCACGGCTGGCTCTACGTCGCCTACCTGATCGCGACCGCCGACCTGGCGCGCCGGGTGCAGTGGTCGGTCAAGCGCGTGGTGGTGGTCGCGCTCTCGGGCACCATCCCGTTCGTGTCGTTCATGATGGAGCGGCAGGTGCGCCAGTGGGTGCAGCTGACCACCCGGGGTGGCAAGGAACCCTCGGCAGCGTCGGCCAGATAGGCTGATTGGCATGACACAGGTCAATGGCGACACCGTTTTGCAGTCGGAGGTCCTGGAGGATCTCAGTGACGCGGTGAACTACCAGCGATGGCTCGCCGACCTGGTCCGGCCGCACCTGGGCGATGAGCCGCTGGAGATCGGCAGTGGGCTGGGCTACTACGCGGCCCTGTGGCTGCCCGACGTGCGGCACTTCACGGCGACCGAGGCCGACCCGGCGCGGCTGGTGGACCTCAAGGAGCGATATGCGGGCGAGCCTCGCGTGACCGTGCGCCAGCTGGCCCTGCCCGCGCCCGCCGAGGGGATCGGGCAGCACAGCTGCATCGTGGCGCTCAACGTGTGGGAGCACATCGACGACCACGTGGGCGCGCTGCGCTCGGCCGCCGCCATGCTGCGGCCCGGTGGGCGGGTGGTGCTCGTGGTGCCCGCGTTCGAGTCGGCGATGAGCAACTTCGACCGGCTCATCGGGCACGTTCGCCGGTACACGACAAAATCGATGAGGGAGTTGCTCGAAGCCGCCGGCCTGGAAATCCAGGATGTTCACTATATCAACCCGGTCGGGCTGTTGAGCTGGTATGTGGTGTGCAAGCTGTTGCGGCAGCGCCCGAAGAACGGGTTGCTGCTGCGGGTTTACGACCGCGTCATGATCCCCATGCTGCGAAGGGCCGAACAGGGGAGGCGTCCCCCGTTCGGCCAGAGCGTGTTCGCAGTCGCGATCAAGCGGTAGTTGCCAGGCACTCGCGCGCTGATTCTGGCGCGGGGCAAGCAACTCGGGCGTGATCGCCTGGGTGCGAAGGTTGCGTCGCGATTGGCGAGGGGCCTCGCCCGCATGCAAATCGGGCGCGCCCCACGCGCGATCACGCCTTGGCTGCGGCGGCCTTGACCTTTTCCATGTCGAGCGCCCGCACCTGGGTGATCAGGCTCTCCAGCGCGGACGCCGGCAGGGCGCCGGGCTGGGCATAGACGATCACGCCGTCGCGGATGGCCATGATGGTCGGTATCGACATGATGCCGTAGCGGGCTTGGAGCTCGGGCTGCGCCTCGGTGTCCACCTTGCCGAAGGTGATGTCGGCGTGCTTCTCGGAGGCGCTCTCATAGGTCGGTGCGAATCGAATACACGGGCCGCACCACGACGCCCAGAAATCGACCAGCGTGATGCCCTCGGGCTTGCTGGTGACCTCGTCAAAGTTGTCCTTGGTGAGCTCTACTGTCGCCATGTTTCCCGCTCCGAGTCTCATCGATTGATCAGGCGTGATGAATAACCGGCGGCGGTCGCCGGGAATTCCCGCACGATTACGATACCCAGGGTGAGCAGTAGCACACCCTATTCGGCGGGGCGTTTCGGCACCATCACCTTGCGGCGGAAGACGCAGACCATCGTGCCGTCCTGCTTGTAGCCGCGGGTCTCGACGCTGACCACGCCTCGATCCGGCTTGGACTCGGACTCGCGCTTTTCGAGCACGGTCGTCTCGCCGTAGATGGTGTCGCCGTGGAACGTCGGCGCGACATGGCGCAGCGACTCGACCTCCAGGTTGGCGATGGCCTTGCCGCTTACGTCGGCCACGGACATGCCGAGCAGCAATGAGTAGATGTAGTTGCCCACCACCACATTGCGTTTGAACTCCGTCTGGGTCTCGGCGTAGTGCGCGTCGAGGTGCAGCGGGTGGTGGTTCATGGTGAGCAGGCAAAATAGGTGATCGTCATATTCGGTGACGGTCTTGCCGGGCCAGTGCTTGTAGATCGCGCCGACTTCGAACTCTTCAAAATACCGACCGAACTGCATGATCCACCTTACTGTGCGTGATCGCCTTCTGGTCAGAGTGCCTACGCCTGTGGGGTGTCCGGGGCTCGGCCCCGGAGAATTATCGCGGCCCTCGGCGAAAGCGCCAAAGGCGCTGAGCAGCAGTGAACGGCGGGGCCCTCCCCGGCACCCGCCGCCCACGCTCTCGTAACACGGAATTCTGCCGTACAACAAAGAACGTGTATAGGTCTCCGTCAGAGACTCAGGTCACAACACAGCGTCATTGTTCCGACAGTGGCTCACGCGTGCGGGTGATTACCACGCAAGGTGACAGCGGCTCGGGTTCGCGGCATATGCTGGCCACAGGAGGTCACCATGCCGAGCAAGTCAGCTTCAGGGAATCTCCTTTCCGCGCGAGAGTCCGTGCTCCTCGCGTTCGAACCGCATGAGTGGGAGCTGCTGGTGCGGCTCCCGGCGCGCATCATGATCGCGGCCACCTCGGCCGAACCCGACAGCGACCGCCGCACCGTCGCCGAGGGATTGGCGGGCATCAACGCCATCGCCGCGGGTGCATCGTCGCACTCCGATCTGGTGCGCGCGACCGTAGCATCGATCTACGCCGAGGCCGACCCCGATCCGCCCACCGCCGAGCAGTTCCGCGACCGCGCGGCGGGCATCACCGAGGTGCTCGTGAGCTGCCGGGCGGCGGCGCTCGTGCTCGACTCCCGTGCCACCCGCGACGACGCGGCGACCTATCGGACGTGGGTCGAGTCCATCGCCGAAAAGGTGTGCGGCGCGGCCAAATCCGGTGGTGTGCTTGGCGTCGGCGGCGTCACGCACAGCGCGGCAGAACAGAAGTTCCTGGCCGACCTCGCCGACGCATTGCGCAATAAATAAGCTGCTGCTTTGTGATCGACGACGAGGCCGTGGGCACGGTGGGTGTCGGGCCATGGGAGGGCCCGTGGCCCGACGACCCCCGATACGACCCGCAGCTGCTGGCCGAGGGCGACCGGCGCAACGTCGTCGACCGGTACCGGTATTGGCGGCTCGAAGCGATCGTGGCCGACCTGGACACGCGCCGGCACGCCTTCCATGTGGCCATCGAAAACTGGCAGCACGACCTCAACATCGGCACGGTCGTGCGCACGGCCAACGCGTTCCTTGCCGCCGAGGTGCACATCGTGGGCAGGCGGCGCTGGAACCGGCGCGGAGCCATGGTCACCGATCGATACCAGCACGTGCGGTACCACGAGACGATCTCCGATCTGGTGGGGTGGGCGCACGGGGCGGGCCTGACCGTGGTCGGGATCGACAACCTGCCCGGCAGCCGGCCCATCGAGACCGTCGACCTGCCACGCCAATGCCTGTTGCTGTTCGGCCAGGAGGGGCCCGGGTTGTCCGATGCCGCGCGGGAGGCGTGCGATCTGCTCTTCTCCATCGCGCAGTACGGCTCGACCCGCTCGATCAATGCGGGTGTGGCCTCGGGGATCGCGATGCACGCCTGGATCCGGGAACACGCGCCACCGCCCCCACCCGCTTGACGTGCTGTGACGGGCGGCGGAAAGTGGGACTATGAGCCTCGCGGTGTCCTGTCCGCGGTGCGGGGGGCCTGTGCGGCCGCCCGGGCTCACCCATTCCCAATGGTTGTGCGACAGCTGCGGCCCGGTACTGCCCCTGCACACGGCCTCGCGGGTCAACCGCGAGGTGGTGGCGTCCGCCGTGGAACGGGCCAAGCGCGACGGCATGCCGATGTGGTGCCCGTGGCCGATGCCCCCGGGCTGGATGGTCACCGGCCTGGGCTGGGTGGCCGACGACCGGTCGCGGGTGGCCGCGACCGCGGTGGCGTGCACCGGGCCCACGCCGTTGGGCGACGGGCCGGCCGATGTCGTGCTGGTGGCCGAGGAGCCCGGGGTGGGGCTGGGCGCCCGCATGGCGGGCCTGCCCGGACAACCCGACCTGGGCCCGGATATCGCGGGAGCAGGCTCGCACGCCAAGGTCAAGGCGGCGGGGCATCCGACTCCATTGTGGTCGGTCGAGGTACCCCCTGATAGGAGCGTCTATGCCGGGGAGGCGAAGGGTCGCTGGATCTACGCCATAGCATGGCCTGCGCACGCCGGCTACTTCTTCGCCGAAAACCCCGTCCTGCACGACCTGGCCGAATGGCTGCCCGCTGAGCTCGTCTTCGGTGCGCCCTCACCTCGTTTGAGCAGCTCAACCTAGTTCTCGTGGATAGCGCCCGAGGTGGCGGGCGGGCATCGCACACGTCTGACGGAGATGTGCCTTAATGATTCTGAAGCGGGCGCCAAACTGTTAATCTGAGAACGCTCAGCCACGGAATAACCGCAGAGGGAGAAGGCCTGACATGGTCAAGAAGATCCTTACCTGGGGAGGCATCGCCTTCTTGATCTTCTTCGTTGCGTTCCGGCCTGGAGCTGCGGCGGAAGTGGTAAAAACTCTTGGCAGCACCGCGGTCGACATCCTGACCGGCGTCGGTGACTTCTTCAGCAGCCTGGTGTCCGCCCTCGCATGACCACGGGTCCTGGGCCGGGCGAGCCCGAAGAGCCGCGGCGCGAGCGGGATACCGAGCCGATTCCGCGCACGCGGGGTGAGGCGCACCCACCGCCCGACGAGCTGTCCGACACCGACGAGGTCCCGCACTTTGTCGGCAAGGCGACAGTGGGCGCGGCGGCCGGCCGCGGCCCCGGTGGGCACGGTTCGGCGGCGGGGCCCGACGACGAGCTGCCGCACTTCTCCGAGGAGGAGCTGGCCGGTGTCCGGTTCGACTCCTCGGGCGCGCCGGTCAGCTCCCGTCGCGTGCTGCCGCTGGAAGACGAGCCGAGCAACCTCGTGGCGCGCTACCTGTTCCCGACCGAGCGTTACCGGGGCGAGTGGAAGCGGCACTGGGTGCACCTGGGCAACCACCTTCTGATCGGCGTGGTCGCCACGTTCATCCTGGGCTACCTGTCCGGCTTCCTCGCCAAACAGGATGCGGCGCGGGGCCTGTGGGTCGGCGCCGTCGTGGTGTGGGCGGTCATCATGGGCTGGGTCGCGTGGAAGGTCGCCGACTGGTACTTCGACCGGTTCATCCTGACCAACAAGCGACTGATGCTCGTGAACGGAATAATCACCCGGCGGGTCGCCATGATGCCGCTGATCAAGGTGACCGACATGAAATACGAGCAGTCCCCGATGGGGCGCATCCTCAACTACGGCACGTTCGTGCTGGAGTCGGCGGGCCAGGACCAGGCATTGAGCAAGGTCGCTCACATGCCCAACCCCAACGAGCTCTATCTGCGCATCGTCGAGGAGATGTACGAGCCGGCGGCCGTCGAGGCGAGACTCGGCCGTGAGCCCGACGAGGAGTGACTCGTTAGCTCTAGCTCCCGCTGCCTTGTTGTGCCACCCTGTCCGATAGCGCGACAGGGGAGGTGCCACACGTGGCTTCGGGCAGCCGGCAGCGCCAGGTCTTGGAAGACGAGTTTCGCGACTTCGTCAATGCGCGCTCGGCTGCGCTGCTGCGCACCGCCTACCTGCTCGCGGGTGACTGGGCCACGGCCGAGGACCTGCTGCAGACCGCGCTGACCAAGACCTATCTGGCTTGGAAGCGGCTCGGCCAGATCGAGGCGGTGGAGCCCTACGCCCGGCGTGTGCTGGTCAACACCGCCACCAGCTGGTGGCGCCGCCGCTGGCACGGCGAGCGGCCCACCGAATTCCTGCCCGAACGGGCCGCGCCCGACCGCCTGGACGAGCAGCTCGACCGCGATGTCCTATGGAGGCACGTCAAAGCCTTGCCGGCGCGACAACGCGCCGTGCTAGTTCTGCGTTTCTACGAAGACATGTCCGAGGCGCAGACGGCCGCGATGCTCAACATCTCCGCGGGCACGGTGAAGAGCCAAACCTCCCGTGCACTGGGGACGTTGCGCCAGCGGCTGGCGGCCGAGGGGCTGCAACCACCGGTGTTGCCAGAGCGTGAGCAGGCTTCGAAGAAGCCGGTCAAGCCGGCCGAGCCGGTGGTGGAGCAGCCCGTCATGCCGCTCGTCGACGTGCCGGAGCCCGTAGAGGTGCCGGCGCAGCGCTCGGAGGGGGATGAGATCAGGCCTGCACCGGAAGCGGTGCCGGCCGGGAGAGCCGGGCGATGACGAATGCTTGAGGACGAGCTGCGAGAGATGTTCCGCGCGCGCGTCCACACCCCGCCCGCCACAGAGGATCCGGCGGGGGTGGCCATCAGCCAGGGGGAGGGCCGGATCAGCCGGCGTCGGACACTGATCGGCACCGTGTCGGTCTTGCTGTTCGTCGCGCTCCTCGGCGGCGTCGCGTCGATCAGAGCGGTGTGGGGGCCACCCGCTGGGGCCGATCAGGCGCTCACCTTCGATGCGTACTTCGGCAGGGATGAGCAGACGCCGAGCCCCGCGCCGCCCGAATCGCTGCCGATCATCGCGATGCCGGTGGACGTGCATGTGGGGACGGCCCTGTGGACGACGGACGGGCGCCAGCTCAAGCTGCCGGGCGTCAATGAGGTGGTGGAGGTCGTCCGGGTACCCGATGGATGGCTTTATTCCGATGACTTCCGCCTGCATCTGCTGACCCTCGGCGGCCAGCTGATACCCATCGTCGCGAGCAACCTTTCCGCGTGGACCGTCAGCAACGACGGCAGCCAGGTCGCGACGGTCGCCGACGACACCGTGCTGGCGCTGAAGACCCCCACGGGCACGCAGAAAGCGAGGACGACCGTGCCCAACGGGGCGCGGGCCGTCGCGTTCGACGGCGCGCGGGTGGTGCTCTCGCGCAGCGACCGGGGCAGCGACAGCTGGAGCGGCGAGTCGGCGTCCTACCGCGAGGCATGGGACGCGAAACTGGTTGTCGTCTATGGCGGGCGCGGTGGGGACGCGGTCGGCCTCTATCAGCAGGGCTCGGACGTCTGCCTGGTCGACCTGCGGACACAGCCCGAGGGCTGGCAGGTCACGACCATTCTGGGCTGCGGCGATCTGCCGGCGACGGCGGCCAAGGCCGGATACGGGATGTCGCGTGCGGCACGGTCGCCGGATGGGCGGTGGCTGGCGGTGCCGTCACCGACCGGGGTGCACCTGGTGGACCTGCAGGCGTCGCGGGTCGCGGCTGCGGGCGGCCTGGGCGGACCGCCGGTGGTCGCGCACACCTGCCTGTCGCTTCCGGACGCGCCGGCGGTGTGGTCCGATGCCGACACGGTGCTCACGATCAGCACGGCAAACGGTGTGATCGCGTGCGGGACCGACGGCGGCCGCGCCTCGGTGCAGCTACCCGGCGGGGTGTCGGACGGGTGGGCGCTGGTGCGCCGGTACGGGGTCGGTTGATCGTCGTGCTATACGTCCATGGTGGACGTCAAATTGTTCGGCGAGGTCTTCGTCACCCTGCTGGTGATCACCGATCCGCCCGGCATGGTGCCGATCTTTCTTGCCTTGACCGGTACCATGTCGGCGCGCGAGCGGCGCAAGGCCGCGTGGAACGCGGTGGCGCTGGCACTGGGTGTGATCGCGGTGTTCGCGGTTGCCGGGCGCACGATCCTGGAGTATCTGCACATTGACCTGCCGGCGCTGCAGGGGGCGGGCGGGCTGCTGCTGATCCTGGTCGCGCTCGAATTGCTGACGGGCAAGACCGAGTCGCCCGACCAGCACAAGACGTCCAATGTGGCGCTCGTGCCGCTGGGCACGCCGCTGCTGGCCGGGCCGGGCGCGATCGTCGCGACGATGCTGTTCGTGCAGCGGTCGTCCACGGTGGGGCAATACGCGGCGATCGGTGTGGCGATCGTGCTGGTGATGGTGGCCGTGTATCTGGTGCTGCACTTCTCGGGGGCGCTGGTCCGGATACTCAAGCCGAGCGGGATCGAGGTATTGACCCGCATCGCCGGCCTGCTGCTGGCCGCGATCGCGGTGCAGCTCATCGCGGATGCGGTCAGCGCGTTCGTGGAGAAGTACGCCCTATCGCATTAGTTGTCGTACCCGGGTGGCAGTATTTGGGGCGTGACAGCTTGGGTGGAAAAGCCCGTCCAGCACGAGCAGCTCCGGTTCGACATGATGCCCGAGCGGCTGTTCGTGTGCACCCCCAGCAAACTCGCTGCGTTCGCGGACTGTCCGCGCAAATATCGGCACTCATATATCGACCGCCCGCCGCCGGCGAAGGGGCCGGCGTGGGCGCACAATTCGGTCGGCGCGAGCGTGCACACGGCGCTGCGCAACTGGTGGGATGTGGCGCCCGAGCGGCGGCACAGCGAGCCCGGGGTGATGGGGCGGCTGCTGCGAGCCACCTGGGTGCGCGAGGGCTATCGCGACGAGGAGCAGGAGCGGGCGGTCTTCCGGCGGGCGCTGGGCTGGCTCGAAACCTATGTGGGCTCGCTGGATCCGGAGTTCGAGCCGGTCGCGGTGGAGCGCACCGTTGCGGCCAAGACCACCGTGCTGGCGTTGAGCGGGCGCACCGACCGCATCGACCGGCGCGGCGACGAGCTCGTCATCGTGGACTACAAGACCGGGCGCGCCGGGCTCGACCAGGACGACGCGCGCGGCTCGCAAGCCCTTGCGCTGTATGCGTTCGCGGCCGAGCGCACGTTTCGGCGGGCATGCCGCCGGGTCGAGCTGCACCACCTGCCGACGGGCACCGTCGCGGCGCACGAGCACACGGAGGAGTCACTGCGGCGGCAGGTCACGCGGGCCGAAGCGGCGGCGCGCGACATCGTGGCGGCGGAGCGTGCGCTGGCAGAAGGCGTGCCGGCGGATGAGGCGTTTCCGACCCGGCCGAGCAGGTTTTGCGGGTGGTGCGATTTTCGGCGGTCTTGCCCGGGTGGGGTGGGGGCGCCGGTGCATGAAGCTTGGGCGGGGGTTTTGGAGTTCGGCTCGGCTTGAGGTTGGTGGGGGCGCGAGGTGGGGCGCGAGGTGG
>NZ_QJUG01000260.1 GCF_003426775.1 Allorhizocola rhizosphaerae
CCGGCGGCTCGGTGCTGGCCAGCGGCCGGCTCATCCTCGGCTGGTTCGCGCGGCACGAGCGCGCCCTGGCGATGGGCATCAGGCAGAGCGCAGGGCCGATGGGTCTCGCGCTGGCCGCCGCCACGCTGCCCGCCCTGGCTGCCGGCGGCACCGGCGTGCCACTGTTGTTCCTCGCAGCGTTGTTCCTGGCCGCGGCAACGGCGGCGTTCGTGTTCGTGCGCGATCCAGCCCCAAAGCCGTCCACCCCTGGCCAGAAGGCACCCGAGCGGAAGCCGGCCTCGGGGTCGCCCTACCGCACCGCCAGCCTGTGGCGCATTCACGCCGCCAGCGCGCTTCTGGTCATTCCCCAGTTCACGGTCACCACGTTCGCGCTGGTGTTCCTCACCGACGCTCGTGGTTGGACGGTCCTCGACGCCGGATACCTGCTGGCCGGCGCGCAGGCGTGCGGCGCACTCAGCCGGCTCGGGGCGGGCTACTGGTCCGACCGCACCGGCAGCCGGCTGAAGCCCATGCGGATCATCGCGGTCTCGACCGGCGCGGGAATGCTGGCGCTGGCCGTCGCCGCCGCGGCCGGATCAGGCCTGGCGGTACCCGTGTTGCTGTTCCTGGCGGTAGTGGCGGTGAGCAGCAACGGCCTGTCCTTCACCGCCGTCGCCGAATACGCGGGTTCCGCGTGGGCCGGCCGCGCCCTGGGCATCCAGACCACGGGCCAGAACGCGCTGACGGCCGCCACCCCGCCGGTCCTGGCCCTGACAATCGCGGCCTCGGGCTTCGCGCCGAGTTTCGCCGTGGTAGCCGCGTTTCCCCTTGTCGCCGCGCTTCTCGTGCCGGTCGCCGCGGAGCGGACCGCGTCGTGACACCTGCTTAGTGCCTGGTGTGGCCGAATTCGTCAGGAACGTGTCCTTGCCCGGCCCGTGACCGTGTCGAATCATGGTGACGTGGACCTGGCCGCAGATGACGATTCGCGCAGGGTCGTCATCGTGACGTATCCGGGGGTGCTGGGTCTGGATGTGGTTGGCCCGCTTGAGGTTTTCGCGATGGCCAACCGGTTCGGGGCCGATCCTCGATACCAGATATCCGTGGTCTCGACCACCGGCGGGATGATCACCGCCACGTCGGGATTGGCGTTCGCCACGGAGCGGGCCACCAGTCATGTGGACTCCATCGATACTGTGATGGCGGCTGGCGGGTACCAGATTTCACAGGCAATTGGCGACCCGGACCTCGTCGGCTGGTTGCGCGGCGCCGCGGACTCGGCCCGGCGCGTGACGTCCGTCTGCACCGGGGCTCTGCTGCTGGCCGAGGCGGGCCTGCTTGACGGACGGCGAGCGACCACGCATTGGACGGTCGGGCAGATCCTCGCGCAGCGCTACCCCTCGGTGCGCGTCGAGCCCGACCAGGTCTACATCAGGGACGGTCACGTCTGGACATCCGGTGGTGTGACCGCGGGGATGGACCTCGCGCTCGCGCTCGTCGAACACGACCACGGTCCCGAGTTGGCCCTGGCATCGGCCCGCGAGCTGGTCATGTTCGTCCACCGACCCGGTGGATTCCCACAGATCAGCGCGCAGCTCGCGGTGAACCGGCCGCTGCGCGCGCCGCTGCGCGAGATTCTGGCGCTGATCGCCGAACACCCCGATGCCGACCTTTCGGTGCCGGCGCTCGCCTGCCGTTGCGCGATGAGCGTGCGGACGTTCAGCAGGGCCTTCCGCCGGGAGACCGGAACAACGCCGGCGCTGTTCGTGCAGGCAACCCGGGTCGAAGCGGCCAAACGCCTGATTCAGACGAGCGATACCTCATTCGAGGACGTGGCACGCACTTGCGGATTCGGCACCGTCGAAACCATGCACCGCGCCTTCCAACGGGTCGCCGGAACGACCCCCGGCCGGTTCCGACCGGGGCGGCACCAAGCCGGCTGAAGGAGACAGACAGTATGGCCAGCAGCACATCACGGTCAAACCCGCTCCGGGTGCTGGGTCGGTGGTGGCCCGCCCTCCTCGGCGTGCTGATCGGCGTCGCCGGCCTGCTCACCGTCGAGCCCTGGCGGCCATCCGAGCCGACAACGGCGATACTGCCCATGCTGGCGGTGGCATACCTCGTGTTCGGAGCGGCACGAAAGCAGCTGCGCCGCCCCGGTGTGCTGCGGCTCGAACTGCTCGGCCTGGTCATCTTCGGCGGCTGCACCCTCCTGGCCGTGCTTGTCGATCCGAAGGCAGGCCACTACATCGCAGCGGCCGGGTGGATCGCGCACGCGGCCTGGGACGTGACGCACCACCGAGATCTGAGCCGCCACTATGCGGTGGGAGTCGTCCCCCGCGGATACGCGGAGTTCTGCATCGCTGTCGACCTTCTGGTCGGCGCCGCCCTCATCGTCGCGCCTGTTGCGTAGGCGGCAGCCGCCGCACCTTACCCGACAGGGTTGCCACGACGAGCTCACCGTTCTCGGCGAACAGTGCCGAGCCGATGTCGGGTTCGGAATAGGCCACGTTCCCGGCGGTGTCAAGGATTTCCAGTATCCCGTTGTAGGCGATGGCCGTGCGCGCACCGGAGTGCTCGGCGGCTATCAACGCCTCGCCGGCGAAGTCGCGTGCCCAGGTCTGCGACCCTTGCAGGTCTATCCCGCGAACCGCGGTACGCACCTGCCCATCGCCGGAGATCGACCGTCCTACCACGACACCACCGTGCGGCCCGATGCCGCACTCGCCGGCCGAATGCAGATCGACGCGCAGTTCGACCCGGCGCTGGCGTTGCACAATGAGCGCGGAGCTGCGCCCGGCGATCAGCGCGACAGCGCCGCCATCGCCCAGGCAGCCGTTGGAGGCTGTGCCACGCGGCAGGGCATCGCCGGTCGGGCGCCAGCCCGACGCGTCGCGGGTGAACCATTGGATGGTGGCACCGGACGCGCCCGGGATCCGGGTGAAGGCCATGGCGTGGGAACGGTCCACGGTCTCCAGCCACACCTGGTCCTGGTGTGACACTTCGACACTCAGCTCCCGCTGTCCGGGACCGACCAGCCGCAGTGTGGTCCTGCCGGCCTCGTCGGTTTCCTCGATCACCATGTCGTCGGCGGAGCGGGCGGCCAGCACCCGGTGGTGGTGGGCCTTGGACACCTGCAACGGGTCGACCGTCGTCGAACCGACGCGCTTCGGCGCGCGATCCGGGCCTTGGCCAACGTACCCATAGGAAAGAATCGCGTCAGGGCATTGCCGCAGGCACGCGAAGGTGGCACCCGCCTTGAGCGCGGCCGGTTCGGACCACACCTGGGAACCTGAGCGGTCGAAGCCCACGAGTGAGTTGGTGGAACGGTCGACGGCCACCGCGCCCTCGTCGGTCGCGGCCAGCAGCACCAGCCCCGCCTTGATCGGCGTGGGCGGCGGCAACTCGGCGCTGGTGCACCCGCCGGCGAGCATCGCGACGGCCACCGAGGCGGCGATCAGCCCGCGCACTACGGCCTCCTTGGGTCTGTGGTGGCTCGGAGCACGCGATGAACGCGCCCCCCGAGCCAAGCCGGATGATTTACCAGGTGGTTGTGATCGCAGAGCAGATCGGGTCGTCGAAGAACTGGTCGAACGCGAACCGGAACAGCGTCTTGGCGGCGGCGCTACCGATGATCCGCACCGTCTGGGAAGGATTGTGGCTTTCCCAGGCGTAGTGCGGGATGGCGTCATCCACCCACTGGTAGATGATGGTGCTGTCCGAATACTGCTGGATCCGCACGTCGGTTTTGGGACCGCCGTTCTGCTGCGTGTACTCGTAGTAGTCGATGTAGTCGTAGCCGCCGGTGTAGGTGTACCAGACGTCGCCACGGCCAAAGTAATTGCTTCCTACGCTGCAAGTGGCGGACCTGTCTGCGGCGTTGGCCGGGGCACCGGGGCCGAGGATGATGACTGCCGTCGCGAGCGCGGCCGCGGCCAGTGCAGTGACCCTCTTGGTGAGACGGGACATGAATACCTCCTTCTGGTCCCATGCTCGACCGAGGCCTCATCAAACCGTCATCAATTGATCATCGAGCACGGGTCGAAGACCGGTCGCCGCTAAGGTCGCAGAGCGGGTCGCTACCGGGCGCATGGGCGGCGGGCATTAGGTCCAGTTATCGCGGTCGCTACCTGCCGGTGGCTCAAGCGGATTCCTAGCCTTCGTCTAGGTGAATTCGAGCCGCCCAGGAGGCCCCGATGACCAGGGACGACAAGCCGATCCTGCTCACCGTCGCGGACGCCGAGAAGCTGTCCGTGGAGCAGGTGCACGACATGTATCGCCACTACGTCAACGCCAGTCAGGTCACGCTGATGACCTCGTTCGGTTTCGGCCGCGAACTGGTGGACTACGCCGAGGGCGCCTACCTGCACATGCAGGACGGCCGACGGATCCTCGACCTGACCGGCGGGGTCGGCGTGCTCAACCACGGGCACAATCATCCGCGTATTTTGGCCGTGCGTAAGGACTTTCAGGAGTCGCTGCGGATGGAGGTGCACAAGACCTACTTCTCGCCCTATCTGGCCGCGCTGAGCCAGAATCTCGCGGCCGTGCTGCCGGGCGACCTCAACAAGTCGTTTCTGCCCAACTCCGGCGCGGAGGCGGTCGAGGGCGCGGTGAAGCTGGCCTACAAATACCACGGCGGCAAGCGCAAGACCGTGCTGCGCGCCGACATCAGCTTCCACGGCAAGCTGCTCGGCTCGGGCGGGCTGACCGGGCAGAGTAGCTTCCCGTTCCCCACCATCCCGGGCATCGACGTTTTCACGTACGGCGATCTGGACTCGGTGCGCGCTCTCGTTGACAGGCATCGGGGCGACGTCTATGCCATTCTCATCGAGCCGTTCAGCGCCTCGACCATGCAGTGGTGCGGCGAGGAGTTCCTGCGCGGGCTGCGCGAGCTGTGCTCCAAAGAGGACATCGTGCTGATTTTCGACGAAATTTACACCGGCTGGGGGAAGACCGGTTCGCTCTTTTATTTCATGCGGTACGACGGACTGCTCCCCGATGTCCTGACGACCTCCAAATCGTTTGGCGGCGGCAAGTCGTCCATTTCGGCGTTCGTCGCCCGCGAACCGGTTTTCCGCAAGGCGTACGAAAACCTCAATGACGCACTGCTGCAGTCCACCAGCACCACCTACTACGGCTTCGGCGAGGAGACGGCGACCGCGATCGAGGCGATCAACATCGCCGTCGAGGAGGACTTCCCGGCCCGTGCGAGGGAACTGGAGAGCGTGCTCGGGCCGGGCCTCAACCGGTTGCGGCGCAACCATCCCGACATCATCGCCGACGTGCGTGGCGCCGGGGCGCTGTGGGGCGTGTTCATCAACAACAACATCAAGGCGCTCGACCTCGTGGGCAAGCTCGCACCGGTCGGCATGGCCAAGGATCCGCAGTTCACCACGAAACTCGTGACGTGTGCGGTGATCGACGCGCTGTATCGCGAGCACAACGTCTTCACCTACTACACCCTCAACGGGCGCAACCCACTCGTCGTCGGGCCGCCGCTGGTGGCCACGCGCCAGGATCTGGAGTATTTCCTGGACTGCTTCGACGCCACGCTGTCGACCGGGCTCTCCCGGCTGCTCGTGCGGTTCCTCAAAGAAAGGGTGTCGGGGCTGTGGTGACCAATGTGCTCGTGACCGGTGGCGCCGGCATGCTCGGCTCCAACCTGGTGGCCCACTTCCGCGACAAGGGTTGTGCGGTGCGCAGCCTTGACGTGCAGGGTGCCGTGAGCCACGTCGTGGATGTGCGCGACGCGGCCCGCGTGCGGGCGGCGATGGCGGGCGTCGACGTGGTCGTGCACACGGCGGCGGCCCTGCCCAGCTATCCCGCCGACGAGATCCGCTCAGTGATCGTCGACGGCACGCGGACCGTTCTCGACGCGGCGTTCGCGGCGGGCGTGTCGCGCTTCGTGCAGGTCTCGTCCACGGCGGTCTATGGACTGCCGACCATCGTCCCCACGCCGGAGGACTATCCGCGCTCCCCCGTCGACGTCTACAGCCGGGCCAAGGCCGACGCCGAGGTCGTGTGCGAGGAGTTCCGCGCCCGCGGCATGGCCCTGCCGATGATCAGGCCCAAGACGTTCCTCGGACCCGGGCGCATGGGCCTGTTCGCGATGCTGTTCGAATGGGCCGACGAGGGCCGCCACTTCCCCGTGCTCGGCAAGGGAGACGTGCGCATCCAGATGCTCGGCGTGCAGGACCTCGTCGCCGCGATCGACCTGCTGGCGCACGCGCCCGCCGAGCTCACCAACGACACGTTCAACATGGCCGCCACGGACTTCGGCACGCTGCGCGAGGACTTCCAGGCCGTGCTCGACGCGGCAGGGCACGGCCGCCGGGTGATCCCGCTGCCCGCCGCGCCCGCCCTCGCGCTGCTGCAACTGCTCGAACGGGCACGCCTGTCCCCCGTCTACGGACGCCTCCTGCACAAGCTGCGCAACGACTCCTACGTGAGCACCGACAAGATTCGCGAGCGGCTGGGGTTCCGGCCCCAACTGTCCAATCGCGACGCCATTCTGCACACCTACCGCTGGTGGCAGGCGAGCAGGCCGACCACTCCACAGGGATCCGGGCGCACCAGCCGCGAGCCGTGGAGCCAGGGCGCCCTGAAGCTGGCCAAGGCGTTCTTCTGAAACGAGGCCGCAGTGCGAACCTTAGACATCGCGGGACCCCCGATAATCGTCCCGCTCAAGAAGCGCCGGCTGCGTGCGCTCCTGTCGTTGACCCGCCCCGGGCAGTGGGGCAAGAGCCTGCTCGTGGTCCCGCTGGCCCTGTTGGACGCGCCGACGGCGGAGGTCGGCGCGCTCGCGCGGCTCGCCTGGGCGGTCGGGCTCTTCCTGCTCGCGTCCTCGGTCGTGTACGTCTTCAACGACGTTATCGACCGGCATCGCGATCGGGCCCATCCGGTCAAGCGGGCGCGGCCGGTGGCTTGCGGGGTCGTGAGCGTCCCGCTGGCGTGCGCCGTGCTCGGCCTGCTGTCGGTGCTGTTCATGCTCGGGATCGTGCTCGCACCGGGCGTGGCCGCGTGGCCGGTGCTCGCGTACCTCGCGCTCAACGTCGCCTACACCGGCTGGTGGAAGCACGTGCCGCTGCTCGACGTGTTCGTGGTCGCGACCGGGTTCGTGCTCCGCGCGGCGCAGGGATATCTCGCGCTGGACGCCCAGGTGTCGATCGGGCTCCTGCTGACCGTGTTCATGCTGTGCCTGCTGCTGATCACGGGCAAGCGGAGGCACGAGATGACCGTGTCGGACGCGACCCACCGGCCATCGCTGCACGGATACTCCACCCAATTCCTGGATTACCTCATCGTGATGTGCTCAGTGCTCACGGTCGCCGCCTTCCTTTTCCATCTGGCCAGACGTGAGTTCGCCGCACCGCACACGGACGTGGCGCTGCTGCTGTCGCTGCCGTTCGCGTTCTTCGGCCTGAGCAGATATCTGCAGATCGTGGTCGTCCACCGGGGCGGCGGCGATCCGGCACGCGGGCTGTTCCGCGACCGCGTGCTACTCGTCACGGGTCTGTTGTGGACGGTCGCACTGGCGGGTGTCGCGTGGCTGCCATGACGGTCCACGTCAGACTGCTTGGGCAGGTCGAGGCCGAGCGCGGCCAGACGCCCGTCTACATCGGACCGATGAAGCAGCGCGAGGCGCTGGCCGCGCTCGCGCTGCGGGCCGGGCACGTGGTGTCAGTGCGCCAGCTGATCGACGACCTCTGGGGCGGGGATGCCCCGCGCAGCGCGGTCAACCTCGTGCACACCTACGTCGGGCGGCTGCGCCGGCTGCTCGGCGAGGACACGCTGCCGCGCCTGCCCGGATCCGGATATCAGCTCGCCGTTGCGCCCGCACAGGTCGACGTGATCGAGTTCGAACGGCTGCGGATGCGGGCCGGCGCGGCCCTGTCGGCCACGCGCCTCGATGACGCCCAGGCGGCGCTCACGGAGGCCATGGCCGTGTGGCGCGGCGTCGTCCCGCTCGACGGCGCAGTCGGGCCGCTGGCGTGCGCGGAGCGGATCCGGCTGCTGGAGCTCAAACTCGATGCGGTGGAAGCGTTGTTGGCCGTGCGCGTGGCCCGGGGCGACCTGTCCGGTGTGGTCGCGGAGCTGCGTGCGCTCGTGGTGCACAACCCGCTGCGCGAGCGGCTGTGGGTGCTGCTGCTCACCGCGCTGGCGCACGCCTCCCGGCGGGCGGAAGCCCTGCTGGCCTACCACGAGGCACGCGCGGTGCTGAGCGACCGCCTCGGTGTGGACCCGTCCGGCGAGCTGATGCAGATCTATCGCACGCTGCTGCAGGGCGCCATCCCGACCGTGCCGCTGCGCCCCGCCCTCGCCTGGGTGTAGCTCAGCTCACGGCCTTCTTCACGAGCTCGCCGATCCTTTTCTCGTCGGCGCGGGTCAGCTTGGTCAGCGCGAAGGAGGTCGGCCACATGTTGCCTTCGTCGAGATTCGCCTCGGAGTTGAAGCCGAACGTGGCATACCTCTCGTTGAACTTCGCCGCGGGGGTGAAGAAGCAGACGACCTTGCCGTCCCTGGCATAGGCGGGCATCCCGTACCAGGTCTTCGCCGCGAGGTCGGGCGCGCTGGCCTTGACGATGGCATGGATCCGCTCGGCCATGACGCGATCCGGCTCCGGCATCTCGGCGATCTTCGCGAGCACGGCTTCTTCCTCCTTCGCCGCCTTGGCCGCGGGCGAGCCGCGGCGGCCGCCCGCCTTCAGCTCCTCGGCGCGCTCCTTCATCGCGGCCCGTTCCTCGGCGGAGAACCCCTCGTATGTCTTGCCGGCCGCCGCAGTGGTCTTCTTGGCAGAGTTCTTCGTGTTCGGCATCGCAGCTTCCTTACCTGCTGGTCTTGATGTTGATGACCCTAATGCTAGGGATCGGGGCGCGGCGGTCGCTTCTTCAAAACTGACCGGGTCAACGCCCGGTAACGCCGCTGAAAGCAAAGTGAAAGCGAACTGGCAGCGCCCTCTGGCATGCTGACGCCCGCGCGGCCCTATGCCGTCCATTTTGGACCGACCGAGAGTGGAATCAGGCATGTCACTGCTCAGCCTAGCCCGCAGCAGCCGATCCGGCGCGCGGATCGTCGTCTTGTGCGTGGTGGCCGGACTGTTGTGGGCCGTGCCCGGCTCCGCCTCGGTCGCGCCCTCGCCCATGTCGGCGGCCGCGCTCAACACGATGTGGGGCGCATACGGCGATCAGGGCGGCCACTGGACCGGCGGCGACAGCACCGTCTCGGTGCCACTGCCCGACGGGCGGGTCGCCTGGCTGTACTCCGACACCTTCCTTGGCACGGTCAACCCCGACCACTCCCGGCCGGCCGACACGCCGCTGATCAACAACTCGATCGTCGTGCAGCAGGGCGCCTCGCTCGTGCAGACCCTGCACGGCGGCACGGCCACCGCGCCGAAGGCGTTGGTGGACACCGGTTTGGCCAGTGAGATGTTCTGGGTCGCCGACGGCATGGTGGGCGGCAGCACGCTGAAGGTGCTCTACAACCGGTACCGCAAGACCGGCGACGGGGCGCTGGACTTCGAGCTGCTCGGCACGGCGCTGGCCACGTTCGCCCTGCCGGCGCTGACGCTCACCGGCGTCACCGCACTTCCGCTGACCAACAAAATCGCCTGGGGCACAACGATTCTGGAGGACAGCGGGCAGCTCTACGTCTACGGCACCGAGCACACCGCCGGCATGAAGTTCGCCCATGTCGCCCGCGCGAGCGCCGGGCTGGCCGGGGCGTGGCAGTTCTGGAACGGCACGGGCTGGTCGGCCAACGAGACCGACTCGCGGCGGCTGCTCAGCGGGGTCGGCGGCTTCTCGGTCGACCGCATCGGGGCCGAATACCTGCTCGTCACCCAGGACACCAACACCCCGTTCGCCCCGTCGGTGGTCGCGCACGTGGCCACGAGCCCGACGGGGCCGTTCGGCGCGCCGCGTTACCTGTTCGACGCGCCCGAGCCCGCGGCCAACCCGGGGCACATCATCTACGACGCCCGGACCCACCCGTCGCTGGCCGCAACGGGCAAACTGCTGTTGTCCTACAACGTCAACAGCGTCAAGTCCGGTGACAATCACGCCGACGCGCGGATCTACCGGCCGCGCTTCGTGGAGCTGCCCTGGCCACTGCCCACGCCTGACCCGAGCACCCTGCCCGCACGGGTCACCGGGCTGACGATCGAGGGCGACAGCGACCCGATCCGGCTGAGGTGGACCGCTGTCGCGGGCGCTACCGGGTACCGGATATATCAAAAAGATCTGACGGCGGAACAGACCCACTTCGCCCGCCAGCCGCACGCCGCGTCGCAACCGGCCACCGAAGTGGCGCTGCTGCGCGACGGACACACGTATGAGTTCCGCATCGCCGCCGTCAACGCGGCCGGTGAGGGCCCGCTCAGCGACGCCAGATCGGTGACCATCCACGTCGTCGCGCCCGCGACCCCGGCCAACCTTCAAGCGGTGCCCAACGGCGCCGGCGAGATCGCACTGAGCTGGTCGCCGGTCGTCGGCCCCGCACAGTACAGCGTGTTGATCCGCGACCTGACCGAGGAGCAGACCGAATTCTTGCCGGTCGAGACGGACAGCCCGTTCGGGACGACCGCGACCGCCCGCAAGCTCGCCCACCACCACGACTATGAGTTCGTCGTGTCCGCGACGAACGGCGGCGGCGAAAGCCCGCGCAGCCCGCCCGTGCAGGCTCGGGCGCGTTACGACCTGCCGGGCGCTCCGGCGGCGCTCACCGCGACGCCCAACAGCAATGGCACCGTGCGGCTGAGCTGGACCGCGCCGGGGCCCAGCCTCTACTACTGGATCTATCAACGCGACCTGACAGCCGGCGAGACCGCCTTCACCAAACTCGAATACCCGGTGACCGAGGGATCGTCGTTCACCGCGGGCGCGCTCATCCACGAGCACGAATACGAGTTCAAGGTGAGTGCGATCAGCGCGGGCGGCGAGGGCCCGGCGAGCGCCACGGTCCGGGCAACC
>NZ_QJUG01000261.1 GCF_003426775.1 Allorhizocola rhizosphaerae
GCCCCATGGGCGACCCCCGGGTTCCCCACGATCTGTGGTTGCGCGCCGCGTGCGGGCTTGGCCTGGCCACAGCTGCTCGCCCGCCTTCGGCGGGCTTCGCTGTTTGGGGGCTTTCATTCTGCCCCGGGGGCGACCCCCGGGTTCCCCACGATCTGTGGTTGCGCGCCGCGTGCGGGCTTGGCCTGGCCACAGCTGCTCGCCCGCCTTCGGCGGGCTTCGCTGTTTGGGGGCTTTTATTCTGTCCCCGGGGGCGACCCCCGGGTTCCGCGCCGCAGTGGGGCCCACGCTGCTGGGTGGCCGCGGCCGGCCTGAAAATCAGCAGCGGCGGTGCGCTAAGCGCCTACTTTCCGGCAAGTTGTTCCACGATCGGGATGGCTGTTTCGACGTCTCCGAGCATGAAGGAGCTGACGCCGAGCCGTGCCCGTAAGGTCTGGATCTTATCGACGAGCTGCGGGACCGAGCCGATGAACACGTGGGGGGATTCCAGGATCTCGGTCGTGGTTAGTTCGACCCCGGTGAGCCGGTGTAGGGCGTCGGCTCGGTCTCGCGCCGGGGCGGCGGTGTCGGCGGTGACGAGCAGCGGGCCGCCGCTGGGGTAGAGGTTCAGCTCGATCTCGTTGAAGCGATCGCCGGCGGCCGCGCGGATCCAGGCGACCTTCTCCTCGGCTCCGGCAAGGGTGAGGCTGTGCGGGTCGGGTGGCGGGAGTCCGTTGCCGCTGGGCAGCACGCGGGGGGCTAGGCCGACTGTGTTGGCGTGGCGGGCTGCCAAGGTCAGCACTCTTCGCCCGCCGCCGCCGATGAACAGCGGGGGATGCGGCTGCTGCACGGGTTTGGGATGCCCCTCGTATTGGTCCAATGTGTAGAACGCGCCTCGGTAGGAGAAGGGGCCGGGAGCAAAGCAGCCCTTGAGGACGTCGACCGCCTCGGCGAGCCGGTCGATTCGCCGTGCGGCGGGTTCGAACGGTAGGCCGACGGCGTCGTGTTCCATGCGGTTCCATCCGGCGCCTAGGCCGATCTCCAGCCTGCCATCGGAGAGAACGTCGAGAGTGGCCAGGTCTTGGGCGATCACAGCGGGGTGCCGCAGGCCGGTGTTGAGCACGAACGGCATGATGCGCAGCCGTTCGGTCGAGGCGGCCACCGTGGCCAGTACCGGTATCGGCGCATGCTGTTCGAGCAGGTGATCGGGCAGGACCAGCCCGGTGAACCCGGCCGCCTCGGCCCGGCGCGCGGTATCGACGATCGCGCGAACGCCGACCGGCCCGGCGGCCGCGATGCCGAAAAAGCGAAAGGGGCGCATGCGGTCATCCTTCCCTAGCGATACTGGACGTGTCTGGCCAGCACCCCCGGAAGTAGGAGGCCCGATGGACAGCTATCCCGTTCTGATGCACACCGCTATCGACGCCACCGATTGCCGTGGCCTCGCCGAGTTCTATCGGCAGTTCCTGGGGCTTCGCTACCGCCCAGGCGATGAGATGCCCGCCGACGGCAGCGACGATGACCCGGACTGGCTGGTCCTGCTCGATGCCGAGGGCCGCCGCGTGTTCGCGTTTCAGCAGGTGCCGACACTTGCGCGACCGACGTGGCCCAAGCATGACGTGTCAAAGCAGATGCACCACGACTTCCGCGTCCCCACCGTCGAGGAACTCCAGCGCCAACGGAAGCGCGCCGAAGAGCTCGGCGCCATCTTGCTGTACGACCGCACTGACGATGCGGACGAGCCGCTGTATGTGCTCGCCGATCCCGCGGGCCACCCGTTCTGCATCCTTGTCGGAGCCGAGTAGGCGGGGCGCACGTGCGCAAAGTGGTGGTGATAAGCGGGCCTGGGCTCGCCCTGGGCGAGGCAGCGCGGTGGGTGGCGGAGCGGGCCGGGGTGCCGTGCTTTGGGTTGGGCGACCTTATGCGGAAGTACGTGCAGGGGCCGATGGGTGAGCCGGTGCGGCGGCTTGTGAATGAGCATCAAAGGGTGCCGGACGAGCTGATGGCCGGGATCGTGGCGGAGCGGCTGGTCGCGGAGGAGGGCGGCTGGGTGCTGTATGGGTTTGCGTGCATCGTCGTGCAGGCTGAACTTCTGGCGCGGCACGGATGCGAGCCCAACTCGGTCGTCGAAGTGGTCCTGAGCGAGCATGAGGCGAGTGAGCGGCTGAAGCGGACGTGCACTCAATGTCGGACTTCCTGGCATGTTTACTATCGCTTGCCACGTGTAGCGGGAGTGTGCGATCTGTGTGGGGGCGGGCTGGACCTGCCGGATGAGGTGATCGCCGAACGCATTGGGCAGTACAAGCAGCACGCTGAGTCGCTCAGGACGTACTTCCGGGAGCGGGGCGTGTCCTTCGAGACTATTTCGGATCCGTATATTATTGAAACGTGAAGAACGGATCCGTACTACTCGAACTACAGCGGGCTACGCACGCGACGTTGCAGGTGTTGGTGGCCGAGCTGGGGCTGACCGGGTCGGAGATCAATGCGCTGGGCAATCTCGGCGACGGCGTGGCGCGCACGGTTTCGGAGCTGGGGGCGGCCGTCGGCGCCAAACCGGCCACGCTGACCGGGATTGTCGACCGGCTTGAGGGGCGCGGGATGGTGCGCCGGGGCGCGCGGGCCGGGGACCGGCGGGCCGTGGTGATTGAGCTGACCGATGACGGGCGCGAGGCGGCAGCGGCCGTGCGCAAGGCGCTGCGGGCCTTGGAGCGGCGTGCGCTGGCCGGGGTACCAGATGAAGAAATCGACGCGGCGCGGAGCGTGCTGAAAAGGCTGGCGGAGGTGAAGGGGTGAGCGGCGTGTTCGCGGAGTTGATGAGTGAGGCGATGGTGGGGGCCGAGAGGTTTGGGCATCGTGAGCATGTGAAGGTGACGTGGCTTGCCGTGCGGCGGTTGGGGGTCGAGCGGGCCGTGGGTGTGGTGAGCGAGGGGATTCAGCAGACGGCGCGCTATGCGGGTGCCCCGCAGAAATATCACGCGACGGTGAGCCGTGCCTGGGTCGAGCTTGTGGGGCATCACGCTTTTGAGGCCGACGAGTTCGATCAAGTGGTCGCGCGCAATCCTGGCCTGCTGGACAAGCGACTGCTCATGCGGTTTTATCGCCCGTCGACGCTCGCATCGAGCGATGCGAGGGCGGGCTGGGTCGAGCCGGATTTAGTGGGCTTCCCATGGACCGTGGGAGAGCGTCCAGAAGGCGTGCGCGGTCGCGTTTGAGCTGTGGAGGTAGACGGTCTCGTTGATGTTGGCGTTGGTGTCGCATGCCTGGTGATAGCAGGGGTCAAACGGGGCTCCCGCGGTGCCGCCCCACCATGCGGCGAACTGTTCTGTCTTTATTTCTCGTGTACCGGTGATGACCCCGCCGACCGGGACGCCCGCGCGCAAAAACATGGCGTAGTCGGACCGGCCCTCGTAGGGGATGGCATAGGTGGGGATCGACCGCGCGGTGAAGTAGGACATCAGGGCCCGCTCGATGGGGTTGTCGCTGTTGTAGACGAAGTGGCCGCCGTTCGGTGATGCGATCATGTCGACGTTGAGATAGCCGCGAATCTGCTTGGTGGACTCGGGCGTGAGCATGCGGATGTAGTGCGCGGAGCCGATGAGGCCCAGCTCCTCCGCGCCCCACCACGCGAAGCGCAGGTGGCGCTGTGGCCTGTGGCCCGTTGCTGCGACGGCCAGTGCGAGTGCGAGAACCATCGCGCTGCCGGAACCGTTGTCGTTGATGCCCGGACCGCGGGCCACGCTGTCCAGGTGGGCGCCGATCATCAGGGTGTCGTTGGGGTCGCCGCCCGGCCAGTCGGCGATGAGGTTGATCCCGTCGTCGCGGTTCCAGGTGAACTGTTGGCGGTGGGTCTTGAACCCGGCGGCGATCAGTTTTTGTTCGACATACGCGACGGAGGCGGCGTAGCCGGGGCTTCCGTGGCCTCTGTGGCCGCCGTGGGCCTGGGCGATCTGCTCGAAGGCTTCCAGATGGGGGCGCAGGTCGGGCAGGGTGAGGGTGGGCTGCTGTCCAATGTGGACGGCAGGCGTGGTGGTGTGACCGGTGGGCCACACCACCACGGCGGTTGCGACGAGAACGGCCAGGAAAAGGCGCACTCGTTTCATTCAATGAACTATAGGGGTGTACACGTCACCGGCGCGGGGACCGGGTTGGAGCCGTTCCAGTTTCCGTTGAACCCGAACGTGGTGGACTGGCCCGGGCTCAGATTGCCGTTGTATGACAGGTTGTTCACCGTGACATTGGCACCCGACTGGGTGTGCGAGCCGTTCCACAGGCTCTGTATGGTCTGCCCGGCCGTGAACGCCCACGTGACCCGCCAACCGGTGAGGGCGGTGGTGCCCGTGCTGGTCACCTTGACGTCCGCACCGAAGCCGCCCGGCCACTGGCCACTCATGGTGTAGGTGGCCGTGCAGGCCTTGCCCGGCTGGCCGCTGGGCGAAGGCGAGAGCGAGGGAGACACCGACGGCGAGACGGACGGCGAGACCGACGGGGACACCGACGGCGAGACCGAAGGCGTCGGCGGGATCACCGTGGCGTCGCCGTAGACGATGCCACGCCCGTTCGTGCCCACATAGACACGCCCGTAGGTCCGCGGATCACCGGTGATGGCCTCGCCCATGTTGCCCCACTGGTGCTGGTTGTCATTGATTCGCACCCAGCTCGTGCCCGTGTCGTTCGAACGATAGACGCCATCGACGCCGTCGACGGTACCGATCAAATAGAGCGCCATATAGGTCCGGCCAGGAGCGGCCCGGCCGAAGCCGATGTTTCTCGCGGCGGACACATTGGACAGCCGGCTGAACGAGGCGCCCGAGTTGGTGGAGCGGTAGAGCCCGCCCGACCCGGCGAGCCAGATGTCGCCCTCGACGCCGTGCATCGCCTTGAACCGGGCATCGGACGGCAACCCGGTCGCGGCGGTGGTGAACGACTGCCCGCCGTTGGTGCTCACGTAGAACGTCCCGTTGTACACGGCATAGAACTTGTTGGGGTTGACCCGGTCGGCCTCCACCATGGCGGTGGCCGGGATCCCGCTGGACTGGCTGAACCCGCCGCCAAAGCTGGTCGAGTAGAACACGCCGTTGTCCTCTGTGGACCAGACCACCCGGGAACCATTGGCGCTCAACGCCACCGTGCCGCCCTGCGCGCCCGACGGGCTGCTTCCCGAGTACCAGTTCGCCCCGCCGTCATTGGACAGGGCGATGTTGGTCTGCCCCTGATCGGTGCGCGCTCCTCGCCCGACCCGGACCACCATGCTCGGGTTGGACTCGGCGTAGTCGATGCTCAGTGTCGCCCCGAAGTAGGGGTTGTTGTACATGTCCGGCACCACGTCGAGGTTGGTGTGCCGGAAGCCGCCGATGTCGAAAACGCCCGACAGCAGCGGGGCCGCGCCCGTGGGCAGGCTCACCAGGTCCTGCACGGCGGTCTCCTCCAGCCCGCGCACCATCGGCCGCAGGCTGACCGTGCCGCCGGTGTCCAGCGCGGTGAGGTTGGTCGTGCCGTAGACGGTGGCACCCGTCCCGAACATCATGCGGTTGGAGTCGAACGGGTCGATCTCCAGCGATTCGGTCATCCAGCCCAGCTTGGGCGACTGCTCGGGAAGGGACGGTGAGCTGTTGAAGTCGAGCCAGGGGACGCCGGTGATGTCGATCGTGTAGCGGTTGGTCCGGTTGGGCCAGGCGTAGTCGTAGAACGAGCGCCAGGTCGCGCCGCCGTCGGTGGACCGGTGGATGACCGTGTCCGGGTACCACGAGCTGTAGCCGGTCACCATGAGCGTGTTGGTGCTCTGCCGGTCGACCGACAGGCCCGAGTACCCGTACCACCTGGTCGTGCTGCCGTCGATGGACAGCGGCGTGATGTCGGTCCACGTGCCGGTCGAGATCTGGTATTTCCACACCTGACCGTTGCCGCCGTCGTAGGGGCCGCCCTTGTCGGAGGTGGTGATGTAGAGGTATCCATTGTGGACCTCACCCTGGTGCGCGATGAATCCGGTGGGCTGGCCCGCGATCCGCTCCCACGAGGTGCCGTTGTTGAGGCTGCGATACACCGTGTTCTGCAGGTCGGCGACGCCGACGTAGATCCCGCCGGTGGCCTTGTCGAACGTGACCCACACGACGCCCTGGTTGAAGTTCAGGTAGTTGTTGGGGTCGGCGGGGTCCTGCACATAGTTGCCCGCATTGGGGAAGTTGGTCACCTTGGACCAGGTCGCGCCGAAGTCTGTGCTCCGCCAGAGGCCGTTGCCGGCCTCGGTACCCATATAAAGAATGTTGTTATTTGTCGGGTGGATGGCCAGGCGCTCGCCCATGCCGCGGCCCGGGAAGTTGCCGCCGACCTTGAATGGCAGCACGCTGGTCTGCCACGTGTTCCCCCGGTCGGTGGAGCGCAGGACGGCCCCGTTGTTGGGGTCCCAGTCGTTCAAATACATGCCGACCATGGCGTAGACGCGGTTGGTCTGCACCGGGTCGGTGGCCATGGACAGGACGCCGTTGTAGCCCCAGTTGTTCCAGCCGACCCAGTCGAGCAGTGGGACCCAGCTGGAAGTGCTTTGGTTCCAACGGTATGCGCCGCCGATGTCGGTGCGCGCGTAGATCAGGTTGCGCTCGGTGGGGTTGAAGATGATGCCCGGTACGAATCCGCCGCCGTCGATGCGCACGTTTTTCCAGGTGTACGGTTCGGACGGGGCCGCACTCGCGGTTTGGGTGAGCACGAGCGCGACGGCGCCGGTCGCCACCAGCATTGTGGCGACGAGAGCTCTTCGTAACATGGGATGCCTTTCGCGGACACGGGACAGTGGAGTGGGACTGCCCTCGACCCGCGCGCTGGTCGGACCCATTGAAAGGCTAGAGTTAGTTTAACGTCCAGCGCAAGCACGCTCCCTATAGGGCGATTGGGCTGCATGTAGTAACGTCCGCCAGCGTGAGTGACGAATACGTTCCCCGGGTCAACTTCATCTCCCGGATGGGCGCTGGTGTCGTAGGTGGAGTCGGCGGCGGGGTGCTGCTCGCGATCGCGCTGTGGCCGCTGGGCCTGTTCCAGGAGAAGGACTACATCAAGCCCTACGGCCAGCTGGTGGGCGACGAGACCACGTCGACCGCATTGGTCATGCTGCTCGTGGTCGCGGGTGCGGCCGGAGCCATCTTCGGTACGGCGCTCGGCCGGTTCATCACCGGGCAGATCATCCCGGCCATCGGCGTGGGCCTGGTCTGGGGCATGGTCACGTGGATCCTGCTTGCCCTGGTGATCCTGCCGATCCGGGGCGATGGCGGCTTTCTGTCCATTCCGGACAGCGGGGGCATCGTGGTGCTCGGCATCTATGTCGCGTTTGGAGTCGTGACCACGGTGGTCTACGCGATCGCCGGGCCGCGCCGCAAGTACTACTACCGGCGGCCGCGTTACTACGACACCGTCATGGCCGTGCCGAGCCTCGTCCGCCCCCGCCGTCGCAGGCGCAAGTCCGATGACGACTGAGTTCGGGCTGGCGGGTCGGCTCGATCAGCGAATCATCGAGTCGGAGTTGTTGCGCGGCAACGTGTTGGGCGATCCGCACGAGCGGCCGATCTGGGTGTATGTGCCGCCGGGCTACGACGATGACGACACGCGATATCCGGTGGTCTACGTGATCCAGGGATACATGGGGCACGTGGCGATGTGGGCGAACCGGTCGGCCTACCGCAAGACGTTCATCGAGGACGCCGACGACGTGTTCGCGTCGGGCCAGGCACCCGGCTGCATCGTGGTCTATGTGGACGCGTGGACCGCCTACGGCGGCTCGCAGTTCGTGGACTCGCCGGGCACGGGCAGGTACCACTCGTACCTGTGCGACGAGGTCGTGCCGTGGGTGGACGCGCGCTACCGTACGATCCCGGACCGCGAGTCGCGTGCGATCAGCGGCAAGTCATCGGGCGGGTTCGGCGCGATGATCACGCCCATGCTGCGCCCGGACCTGTTCGGCGCGCTGGCCACGCACGCGGGCGACGCGCTCTACGAGGTGAGCTACGTCCCGGAGTTCGCCAAGGCGGCCCGCTTCCTGCGCGATTACGACTACGACATCTCCGGCTGGTGGGACGACTTCCGTTCGCGCACGTCGTTCACCAAGGAGGCCGACGTGAGCCTGCTGGTGGTGCTCGGCTGCGCGGCGTGCTTCTCGGCCAACGAGGACGGGACGGTCGAGCTGCCGTTCGACCCGCGCACGGGTGCGCTGCGACCCGAGCAGTGGCAGCGGTGGCTGGACCTCGATCCGGTGCGCATGGTCGCGCGCTATGCCGACGAGATGCGCTCGATGCGGGCGATCTGGATTGACGCCGGCAAGCGCGACGACTTCTACCTCGATCTGGGAGCCGAGGCTTTCCGGGCCGAACTGGCCGGCATCGGCGTCCCTGACGACCGGGTTTTCTTTGAATTGTTTGACGGTACCCACGCCGGCATCGGTTATCGCTATCCCCTCGCGCTGTCATGGCTGGCGCACCGCCTCGCTCGATAGGTATCTCTCGCATGCGAGGAGGGCGCCGGCATGGACGGCGGATGCGTGGAGGTCGCATTCACCGCCGAAGCGGTGTGTGCGTGACTCCAAGGATCCGGGCGAGCCGGTGCTGCGCTTCACTTCCGCGGCGTCGCGGGGTCTGCTTGACCGGATGCGGGCCGGGGAGCCCGATCGGGACTGACACCGGGTTGATCATGAGGTTGATGCCGAGACACGCCGTTGAACATGGACGTAAGTTCATGATCGACGGCAAGTGGCGGCGGCGCGGCGGCCGAGGGCACCGCGGGGGAGGTCGGTGGGCGGAGTAGGGCGGCGGTGGCGGCGACCAGTCCGGCCACGATCAGGAAGGCCGCGGCCGGTCCGGTGATGACGACCAGGCCGGACAACGCGATCACGCCGACCGCGCCGGGCAGCATGAGCGCGAGCGACTGTGCGGATAGGACGGTTGCGCGCATGGCGGACGAGACCCGCTCGTGGGTCAGCGTCGACCGAGCCGGGTTGCCGATCCCCAATCCCACGAACAGCAGGCAGTACGACACGCCCGCAGCGACCACACCGGACAGTCCCGATAGGACGGTCGAGCCGGTGAGGGCCAGCAGCGCCACGGTCATGATGCCGGTGCCGACCTGCGCGCCGCGCACGGGCCCGCCCACCCGGGCCTGGATTCGTGTGCTGAGCGATCCGCCGAGCGCGCTCGCGGCGAAGCCGAGCGCGGCCACGACCGCGTAGGCGATGCCGGCCGTCTCGAACCGGCCGGTGATCTCTGCCAGCCAGGCGGGCGTGAGCAGCTCGATGGTCCCGAGCATGATGCCGATGACGCCGCTGATCACCATGAGGCGGGCCAGCATCCCGTCGCGCGTGCTCAGTCGCAATCCGTCGCGGACGGTAGCCGGTACCCCCAAGATGACGGTTTTGAAAGACGGGCGTGAATGCTGCGGCTCGGGCATCGCGAAGACCACGACGACGAGGCGGATGCCCTCCACTGCGGCGCCGATGAGCACCGGCACGGCCAGCGGCGTGGGCACGATCCCGGTCAGCGCCAGGGGAATCAGCCCGCCCGCGATGGTGCCGATGGCGAGGCCGGACGACAGCGCGACCTGGCCGTGGGCGAGGCCCTGTCCCCATGGCGGCGTCCGTCTCGCCTCGGTCCCTTCCGGGTCGGCGGCCGGCTGCGGGCCGCGTGACCTCTTCGGGTCGGCGGTCGACTGCGGGCCGCGTGACCTCCTCTCGCGGCGACCCGGTCCGAAGGAGTCGGCGTGGCTCACCGTGTCGACGAACCAGGCCTCGGCGGGGCCGCTGCTGAGCGCACGCGCCACGCCGCGCAGGAACGCCGCTGCGGTGAACAGCGCGGCGGTCGTGGCCAGGCCCATGCACAGCAGCCCGGCCAGGCTGCACAGCGCGGAGGCGATGAGCACCCCGCGGCGACCGAGCACATCGGACAGTCCACCGGTCGGAAGCTCAAGCACGCCAACGGTGAGCGAATAGACCAGGCTGATGGTCGCGATGGTCGGCACGGACAGCCCGCGCTCGAGCATCAGCAGCACCATGGGCGCGATGTAGAGCCCGACGGGCAGCCAGGTCAGGAAGGTGACGGCGACATAGCGTCTCGTGGCATTCATCGTGGATATCCCGCGGTGTAGAGGGCGACCATTCTGGCGTCGGGGTTGGTGGCGTCGCGCGCGGCCAGCTCATCGATCTTGGCTTGCACGGCTTCGAACAGCTCGGCCAGGGACGCGGCCGTAAGCTTGACGAGTTGGTCGCCACTCATGCCGGCTGTGTCGACCCACTCGGCGTGCAGCGATGGCAACATCTCCTCGAACCGTGAAGCGTCGCGCATGAGCGCCTCCAACTGGCGGCGGCGCATGAGGTCTGAGGCCGGATCGGTGTTGGACCAGGACGTGGTCTTGTGCACGGCCTCCCAGCGCCGCGCGCGCGGGTGGCCGTCGGGGTCGGCCACCTCGTGCACGAAGCCGAAGTTTTCTAGTTTGCGCAGGTGGTAGCTGGTCGAACCGGTGTCGGTGGCGAACTGGCGGGCGAGCTCGGTGGCGTTGGCGGGGCCGTGCTCGCGCAACCAGGCGAGCATGCGGACGCGCAGCGGGTGGGACACCGCCTTGAACTCGTCGACGCTCTTGATCCATCGGGTTTCGTCGGACACGCCTCACAGACTATTCTTTGCAAAGAAAATTCTGCAAGCCTGTTTCGTGGCAGTATCTAGAACATGTCCTCGATTCTGGCGGCGCTCGCGCTGGTCGTGGCCCTGGTCGCGGCCGTGCTGGCGGTCGCCCG
>NZ_QJUG01000262.1 GCF_003426775.1 Allorhizocola rhizosphaerae
CAGGTCGCGGCCGTGGCTGCGTGCTCCCGGTGTGGTGGGTGGGGTGCGGGCGGGACACGGGAAACCCGGTGGGGAGGTGGTGGGCAGGTCGGGTAATCTGGGCACACAGGCATCGACCCGGCCATCACCGGTGAGCCTCCGGAAGAACGGATCAGCATCCTAGTAGAACCGGACGGGTGGGCCCGTCACAGCCCTGATACAAGAGCGGCGTGCCGACTCGGTGCGCAAGCGAGGTGGTACCGCGGGCAATTGCTCGTCCTCGCACTGTTGATGGCAGACAGTGATCATGAGGAGCTCGCGAGATGGGTTATCCACAGGTGACGCCTTCGCCGGACTTTCCTGCGCTGGAGCGGTCGGTTCTTGACTATTGGGCCGCGGACAAGACGTTTGCCGCCAGCGTTGAGGGCAGGGAGGCGGGCGTCAATGGGTCCAACGAGTTCGTGTTTTACGACGGGCCGCCCTTTGCCAATGGGCTGCCCCACTACGGGCACCTGCTGACGGGTTACGCCAAGGACGTCGTGCCGCGCTACCAGACGATGAAGGGGCGGCGGGTCGAGCGGCGGTTCGGGTGGGACTGCCACGGCATGCCGGCGGAGGTCGAGGCCGAGAAGCAGCTGGGCATCACGACCAAGGCCGAGATCCTGAAGATGGGCGTGGCCGCGTTCAATGAGGCGTGCCGCACGTCGGTGCTGCGCTACACCAGTGAGTGGGAGCGCTATGTGACCCGGCAGGCCCGCTGGGTCGACTTCCAGAACGACTACAAGACGCTCGACCTGAACTACATGGAGAGCGTCATGTGGGCAATAAAGACGTTGTGGGACAAGGGCTTGGTGTATGAAGGCTTCCGCGTGCTGGCGTACTGCTGGCGCTGCGAGACGCCGCTGTCCAACACCGAGACCCGGATGGATGACGTCTACAAGGACCGGGTCGACCCGACGCTGGCTGTGTGGTTCAAGCTCGATACCGGCGAAAAAGTCGCGGTGTGGACCACCACGCCGTGGACGCTGCCGTCCAATCTGGCTTTGGCGGTCGGCCCCGACGTGGACTACGCGGTGCTGGAGAAGGACGGCGAGCGTGTGATCGTGGGCGCGGCCCGGGTTGGTTACTACGGCGCGGAGCTCGAGGGATACCAGCAGGTCGAGGTGGTCAAGGGCCGCGATCTGGTGGGCCGCCGCTATGAGCCGCTTTTCGATTTTCTGGTACCGCACGCGGGCCCCGAGGCCTACAAGGTCCTCGGCGCCGACTTCGTGACGGTCGAGGACGGCACGGGCGTGGTCCACCTGGCCCCGGCCTTCGGCGAGGAGGACCAGGCGGCGTGCAACGCGGCCGGCATCCCGACCATAGTGACGGTCGACGATCGCGCCCGCTTCACCGCGCTCGTGCCCGCCTACGAGGGCGAGCAGGTGTTCGAGACCAACAAGCCGATCGTGCGCGCGCTCAAGGAGCGCGGGGTCGTGCTGCGGCACGAGTCCTACACGCACTCCTACCCACATTGCTGGCGTTGCGACACCCCGCTGGTCTACAAGGCGGTGTCGAGCTGGTTCGTGAAGGTGACAGCCATCAAGGATCGCATGGTCGAGCTCAACCAGCAGATCGACTGGACGCCCGCGCACATCAAGGACGGCCAGTTCGGCAAGTGGCTGGAGAACGCGCGCGACTGGTCCATCAGCCGCAACCGGTTCTGGGGCTCGCCGATCCCGGTGTGGAAGTCCGACGACCCCAACTATCCGCGCATGGATGTCTATGGTTCGCTGGCCGAGCTGGAGCGCGACTTCGGGGTGAAGGTCACCGACCTGCACCGCCCGGTCGTGGACGAGCTGGTGCGGCCCAACCCGGATGACCCCACGGGCAAGTCGATGATGCGGCGCGTGCCGGAGGTGCTCGACTGCTGGTTTGAATCCGGCTCGATGCCGTTCGCCCAGGTGCACTATCCATTTGAAAATGTGGATTGGTTCGAGAATCACTATCCAGGCGATTTCATCGTCGAATACACGCCGCAGACCCGCGGCTGGTTCTACACGCTGCACGTGCTGGCGACGGCGTTGTTCGACCGGCCCGCGTTCCGCAGCTGTGTCGTGCACGGCACGCTGCTGGGCGAGGACGGGCGCAAGATGTCCAAGAGTCTGCGCAACTATCCGGACGTCTATGAGATGTTCGACCGCTACGGTGCCGACGCGATGCGCTGGATGCTGATGAGCTCTCCCGTGCTTCGTGGCGGTGACAATCCGGTGTCGGAGGCGGCGATCCGCGATGCGGTGCGGCACGTTCTGCTTCCCATGTGGAATGTCTATTACTTCTTTACGTTGTACGCCAACGCCTCCGGCTATCGGGCGAAGGAGCGCAGCGATTCGGGGCATGTGCTCGACCGCTACGTGCTGGCCAAGACGCGTGAGCTGGTCGAGACCGTGACGGGGCAGATGGACGCGTATGACGTGTCCGGCGCGTGCGGGAGTGTGCGGTCCTATTTGGACGCGCTCACCAACTGGTATGTCCGGCGCAGCCGGGACCGGTTCTGGGCGGGCGACACGGACGCGTTCGACACGCTCTACACGGTGCTGCTCGCGCTCTCGCGCGTGATGGCCCCGCTGGCGCCGCTGACCACGGAGGAGGTCTATCGCGGCCTGACCGGCGAGCGGTCGGTGCACCTGTCCGACTGGCCGTCCGCCGACGCCTACCCGGCCGATCACCGCCTGGTCGCGGCCATGGACCGGGTGCGTGACGTGTGCTCGGCCGCGCTGTTCCTGCGCAAGGGCAAGGGTTTGCGTGTGCGGCTGCCCCTGGCCAAGCTGACCGTCGCGGTCGCCGAGGCCGAGTCGCTGGCCGGCTTCACCGATCTCGTCAAGGACGAGGTGAACGTGAAGGAGGTCGTGCTCACCGCCGACGTCGCGGCGCACTGCGAGCAGGTGCTGACCGTCGTGCCGCGGACGCTCGGCCCGCGCGTGGGTGGCGCCGTGCAGCAGGTCATCAAGGCGGTCAAGGCGGGCGAGTGGTCGCTTGTGGACGGTGTGCCGACGGCGGCCGGGGTGACCCTGCAGGCCGGCGAGTACGAGCTGCGTCTGGTCGCGGCCGACGCCGAGCATTCGGCGCCGCTGCCCGGGGAGGCAGGTGTGGTCGTGCTCGACACGGCGCTCACGCCGGAGCTGGTCGCGGAGGGCCTGGCCCGAGACGTGGTGCGGGTGGTGCAGCAGGCGCGGCGCGAGGCGGATCTGGCTGTGACCGACCGCATAGCTCTGACGATCGAGGCGTCGGCTGAGGTCGAGGCGGCCGTGCGGGCGCACGAGGAGTTCGTGGCCGGTGAGACGTTGGCCTCATCGGTGGGCTTCGGATCCGTACCAGAAAATGTCTTTGTCGGTGAGGCCGGGGAGGGCGAGCAGGTCAGGGTGCAGGTAAACCGCCTCCAGGCCGGTTAACGCGGTTCAACTCCGTTCAGGCGAAGCCGTGCTCTTGCGTGGCTGAGGTCGGCGCGTAGCGAACCGGAGCGGGCTCACCGCCGCCCTTCTGCGGCGGTGCAAGGCCCGTGACGGGCCGTCCGACCTCAGTCACTGCCGGGAAATGGGGTATCTTCAGCTCGTTCTGGAGGAAGGGAATCGCCGTGCCGGTGCTCTATACGATCGGGATGTGGACAGCCGCGCCTGCCATCAGGCAGATCTGGCGTCCCAGGGTCGAGGGAATCGAGCACGTCCCCACCTCTGGTGGAGCGATCTTCTGCGGCAACCACATTTCCGTGGCCGACGAGTTCTTCCTCGGCGCGGTGATCGACCGGCCGATCGCGTTCTGGGCCAAGGAGGAATACTTCGAGAAGACCGGCATCACCGGGCTGTTCTACAAGGGCCTGATGAACGGTCTGGGCGCGATCCCGGTGCACCGCTCGGGTGGGCGGGCGGCGCTGAGCGCGTTCGACGCGGCCATCCCGCACCTGCAAAACGGCGGTCTGGTGTGCGTCTATCCGGAGGGCACACGCTCGCCCGACGGCCGGCTCTATCGGGGCCGCACGGGCGCGGCCAGGCTGGCGATGGCCGCGGGCGTGCCGATCGTCCCGGTCGGCACGATCGGCACCGACAAGGTCCAGCCCATCGGGCAGGTGATGCCCTCGGTGATGGTGCGCGACCAGGTGACGATCAAGTTCGCCAAGCCGATCGATGCGAGCCAGTGGAAGGACGCCGACTCGCAGAGCTCGGCGGCGCGCGAGATCACCGACACCCTGATGTCGACGATTCAGCAGCTCACCGGCCAGACTTACGTGGCCAAATACGCGCCGAAGCGGGAGAAGAAGGGCTAGCGCTCTTCCAGCTCGGACAGCAGAGCCCGCTCGGCAAGTCCGTAGCCGCCCTCGGGCGTGAGCTTGTAGATCTCCACTTGCGCGTCGTTAGGGTTCTCGGGGAGTCGGCCTACCAGCCAAAACTCGGGTATGCGCGCAGCGGCGTACTTTGCTGGCTTGGCATTCTTGTCGCGATTGACCGACTCAGGGGAAATCACCTCGACGACACAGGTCACGTCTGCGGCCGGAAACTGGGAGCGATCAAGGTCGACTGGCTCGCGGAACACCACCACGTCTGGAATAGGCACATCGCGCGGGCCCAACACCACACCAATCTCGCGCAGGACTTCACGCTTCGCGGCGCGGAAAAGATCTTCTACGCGCCGGGCTGTTGCCGAGTGCCAGGCCATCTGGGCCGCCGCCATCACGACGAGGTTTCCTTCCCACAGCTCCAACCGCGCGCCATCCGGCTCGGGAATCTTCTCGAACTCATCGGCGGTCAGCGGCAGACTCGGCAGATCGGTGATGAGCATATGTCGAGTATCGCGCACGCGGGGTGTCCGGGCGAGCCCGGTACGCTTAGTGGTTATGCGTGGCGAGTCGGTATTTCCCCAGCTTGAGCAGTTGCTGCCGCTGGTGAGCAAGCCCATCCAATATGTGGGCGGCGAGCTGGGCGCGACGGTCAAAGAGTGGGACTCGGCGACCGTGCGCTGGGCGTTGATGTATCCCGACGCCTACGAGGTGGGGCTGCCCAACCAGGGTGTGCAGATCCTGTACGAGGTGCTCAACGAGCGCGAGGGCGTGCTCGCCGAGCGGACGTATGCGGTGTGGCCGGATCTGGAGAAGCTGATGCGCGCCAACGGTGTGCCGCAGTTCACGGTCGACTCCCACCGGGCGGTCGGCGACTTCGACCTGCTGGGTGTGTCGTTCGCGACCGAGCTGGGCTACACCAACCTGCTGACCGCGCTCGATCTGGCCGGGATTGCGCTCATGGCCCGCGAACGGGGCGACGACGACCCGATCGTGGTCGCGGGCGGGCATGCCGCGTTCAACCCGGAGCCGATCGCCGACTTCATCGACGCCGCCGTGCTCGGCGACGGCGAGGAGGCGGTGCTGGAGATCACGGACATCGTGGCGGCCTTCCGTAAAGAGGGGTCGCCGGGCGGCCGGGAGGAACTGCTGCTGCGGCTGGCCCGCACCGAGTCGGTCTATGTGCCGCGTTTCTACGACGTGGACTATCTGCCCGACGGGCGCATCCAGCGGGTGGTGCCCAATCGGGCGGGCGTGCCGTTCCGGGTCCACAAGCGCACGACGATGGATCTGGACGCGTGGCCGTACCCGAAAAAACCCTTGGTGCCCTTGGCCGAAACGGTTCACGAGCGGTATGCGGTCGAGATTTTCAGAGGGTGTACCAGGGGCTGCCGCTTCTGCCAGGCCGGCATGATCACCCGTCCGGTGCGGGAGCGGTCGATCACCACGGTCGGCGAAATGGTCAAGCAGGGGCTGGAGTTTTCCGGATTCCAGGAGGTCGGGCTGCTGTCGCTGTCGTCGGCCGATCACTCCGAGATCGGTGACATTTGCAAGGGCCTGGCCGACCAGTACGACGGCACCAACGTGTCGCTGTCGCTGCCGTCGACCCGGGTCGACGCGTTCAACATCGATCTGGCGCAGGAGCTGTCGCGCAACGGCCGCCGTACCGGTCTGACGTTCGCGCCCGAGGGCGGGTCCGAGCGGATCCGGCGCGTGATCAACAAGATGGTGTCGGAGGAGGACCTCATCCGCACCGTGGTCACGGCCTACACCAACGGCTGGCGCCAGGTGAAGCTGTACTTCATGTGCGGCCTGCCCACCGAGACCGACGACGACGTGCTGCAGATCGCCCGCCTGGCGCACGAGGTCATCAAGTCGGGGCGGGAGGCCACCGGCTCGCGCGAGGTGCGCTGCACCGTCTCCATCGGCGGTTTCGTGCCCAAACCGCACACGCCGTTCCAGTGGGCGCCCATGGAGCGCCCCGAGGTGATCGATGCCCGGCTCAAGCTGCTCAAGCAGGCCATCAACGCGGACCGTTCGCTGGGCAAGGCGATCGGCCTGCGCTACCACGACGGCGAGCCGTCGCTGATCGAGGGGCTGCTGGCGCGCGGTGACCGCCGGGTGGGCGCGGTGATTCTGGAGGTGTGGCGCCAGGGTGGCCGCTTCGACGGGTGGAGCGAGCACTTCTCCTACCGGCGCTGGGTCGACGCGTGCGCGGCCACCGGCGTGGACCTGGACTGGTACACGACCCGCGAGCGCGAGGAGGCGGAGGTCCTGCCCTGGGACCACCTCGACTCGGGCCTGGACAAGGAGTGGCTCTGGAAGGACTGGCAGGACGCCCTGACCGAGTATGAGCAGGACGACTGCCGCTGGACGCCGTGCTTCGACTGTGGCGTGTGCCCGTCGATGGACACCCACATCCAGATCGGCCCGACCGGCCGCAAGCTGCTCCCGCTGACGGTCGTGTCAACGTGAGCAAGCGACAGCCACCCGGCGGGCAGGCGCCGGTCGTGCAGCGCGTGCGGATCCGCTACGCCAAGCGGGGCCCGCTGCGGTTCACCTCGCACCGCGACTTCGCCCGCGCGCTGGAGCGGGCGATCCACCGGGCGAACCTGCCCATCGCCTATTCGCAGGGGTTCACCCCGCACCCCAAGATCTCGTTCTCCTCGGCCGCGCCGACGGGCGTCGCGTCCGAGGCCGAATACCTGGAGCTGGGGCTGCGCGTGGCCATGGAGCCCGAGAAGCTGCGCGAGGCGCTCGACGCGGCCCTGTCGCCCGGTCTCGACGTCGTCGAGGTGGTAGAGACAAATACCACAGACAGCCTCGCCGAACGGCTCACCGCCTCGCACTGGCGCATCGAGCTGCCGGGCGTGTCGCCCGACGCGCTCAACGCCGCTGTCAAGGCATTTCTCGAACGCACTGAGATCCTGGTGGAGCGGCTTACCAAGCAGGGCAGACGCACGTTCGACACCAGGGCCGCGGTGGTAAATCTTGCCCCGGCTGCCGGACCTACGGGTTTGACCGGCTCGCCATGTGCCATACTCGACCTTGTCGTACGGCAGGTCACCCCGTCCGTTCGACCCGATGACGTCCTGTCCGGCCTGCGTGTGGCGGCTGACCTGGAACCGACGGCACCCGCTCGGGTGACCCGACTGGCTCAGGGCACGCTGACCCCGCAGGGGGAGATCGTCGATCCGCTTGCGTTGGATCGTCCTCGGTAAAACAGACTTACGCGACCAGGTGGCCGCGAGAACATAGTGGCGGTCCTGAGTGGCTGCGTGAGTGCGGTGAAGCGCTCGTGCGCCCGGGCCCGCCAGGACTTGGAGAACAGTTTTCTATGCTCGACAACGAGCCCAACGAACGGCCCACCGAGGCCGTCACCGAAGAAGTCACCGAGACGCCCAAACGTCGTCGCGTTCGCAAGAGCGCGGTCGCTGCGGCCGAGCCGGAGCCCGCCGAGACCTCTGCGGCGGAGCCCAAGGAGGAGCGGCCCAAGCGCCGCCGCAAGGCCGCGGCTGACGCGGAGCAAGAGCCGCCGATCGAGTCGGTCGGGGAACCCGAGCGCAAGGCTCCCTCCGCCCCCTCCGTGCTGTTCATGGCGCCCTCGATCGCCGAGCAGGAGCAGCAGGAGCAGGAGGCCGAGGCCCCGCTCAAACGCAAGCGGGAGCGCAAGCGCAAGCATGCCGACGCCGAGCCGGTCGAGGAGGTGGCCCCGCCGCAGGAGGAGCCCGCCTCCGAGGAAGAGGACGAGGCCAGCCGCCGCAGGCGCAGGGGGCGCCGCGGGCGTGGCCGTGGCAAGGGCAACTCCGACGGCGAAGAGGAGCCCGTGACCGAGGCCGTCGCCGAGGGCGAGCCCGAGCCCGACGAGGACGAGGGCGCGCCGCTGCGCCGCCGCCGTCGCCGCCGGCGCAAGGGCGAGTCCGACGTCGAGGCCGACGAGGACATCCCGACCGTGGTAAAGATCCGCGAGAAGCGGGCGCCCGCGGGAGACGAGGTCCAGGGGGTCACCGGCTCCACCCGGCTGGAGGCCAAGCGCCAGCGCCGCCGTGACGGCCGGGAGCAGCGCCGCACCCGCCCGCCGATCCTGACCGAGTCCGAGTTCCTGGCCCGGCGCGAGGCGGTCGACCGGGTCATGGTGATCCGCGAGCGGGGCGACCGCACGCAGATCGCCGTGCTGGAGGACGGCGTGCTCGTCGAGCACTACGTGACCAAGGCTTCGGCCTCGACGATGGTCGGCAACGTGTACCTGGGCAAGGTGCAAAACGTGCTGCCCAGCATGGAGGCCGCGTTCGTCGACCTGGGCCGGGGCCGCAACGCCGTGCTCTACGCGGGCGAGGTCAACTGGGACGCGGCCGGCCTGGAGGGCAAGGCCCGCTCCATCGAGCAGGCGCTGCGGTCCGGCGACTCCGTGCTGGTCCAGGTGACCAAGGACCCGGTCGGGCACAAGGGCGCGCGCCTTTCCAGCCACATCGCGCTGTCCGGGCGGCACCTGGTCTACGTGCCCCACGGCAACACGTCCGGGATCAGCCGCAAACTGTCCGATGTGGAGCGCCGGCGGCTGCGCGACATTCTCAAAAAGCTCGTGCCCGAGGGCGCCGGGGTGATCGTGCGCACGGCCGCCGAGGGCGCCTCGGAGGAGGACCTGGCGCGCGACGTCACCCGGCTGCAGGCGCAGTGGGACGACATCCAGACCAAGGCCGGCGAGGGCGGCGCGCCGGTGCTCCTCTACGCGGAGCCCGACCTGGTCATCCGGGTGGTGCGCGACCTGTTCAACGAGGACTTCAAGGAGCTGGTGATCCAGGGCGACAACGCCTCCGAGATGGTCGAGTCCTATCTCGGGCACGTGTCTCCCGACCTGGTCGGGCGGGTGCGGCGCTATGCCGGCGCGGTGGACGTCTTCGCCGCGTACCGCATCGACGAACAGATTTTGAAGGGTCTGGATCGTAAGGTGTTCCTGCCGTCCGGCGGGCACCTGGTCATCGACCGCACCGAGGCGATGACCGTCATCGACGTGAACACCGGCAAATACACGGGCGCGGGCGGCAACCTTGAGGAGACCGTGACGCGCAACAACCTTGAGGCGGCCGAGGAGATCGTGCGCCAGCTGCGGCTGCGCGACCTGGGCGGCATCGTGGTGATCGACTTCATCGACATGGTGCTGGAGAGCAACCGCGAGCTGGTGCTGCGCCGGCTCACCGAGTGCCTGGGGCGCGACCGCACCAAGCACCAGGTCACCGAGATCACCTCGCTGGGCCTGGTCCAGATGACCCGCAAGCGCATCGGCGCGGGCCTGCTGGAGGCGTTCAGCGAGCCGTGTGAGCACTGCAAGGGCCGCGGTGTGGTCATCCACATCGAGCCGGTGCCCGAGCGCAGGGCGCTCCCGCCGGTCGAGAAGGTCAAGGAGGCGCCCGTCAGCGAGGTGCTGGACACCGAGGGCTACGACCTGTCGCGCTATGAGAACGGCGACGTCGAGGAGCTCGAAGCGCCCGACGAGGAAGAAGAACACGAAGAGGCACCGGTTCGGCGACGGACTCGCCGGGGAGGTCGTCGCCGCACGCGTCCGTAAGTAAGCTGCGCGGTGGGCTGTGAACTTCGCAGCCACCGCGCCCGGACGCCTCGCGCCGGCCTCGGTGGCGCCAAGACCACGGCTTCGCCCGAACGGAGTTAAACAACCCCTCGTGGAAGGCCCCGCCCCATGCGCCGTCTGTTGGTCGTTGCCGCGCTGTTCGCGCTGGCTGCCTGCTCCGACAACCCCGCGCCGCCCACCGGCAGCAACAACAACGCCAACACGCCGACGACCGCCACGCCGGGCGGCGCCACGGCGAGCCCGGCCACACCGCCACCGGCCGGTGTCCCGGGAGGCGCCGACAAGAAGACCGTCTGCGCCGCCTACACGAAGGTGGAGGGCGACGCGGGCGCGAAGCTGGTCACGATCGTGCCCAAGGCCGCCGAGGCCCTGGGCGACCCGGCCAAGGCGCCGGAGGTGATCACCGAGCTCAAGGCGGCCCTCGCCGAGTACGACAAGGGGCTCGCGGCGGAGGCCAACCGCTCGGCCGACGGTGAGCTGCGCGGCGCGATCGAGGCCGACCTGGGCACGATCAAGGCGACCCAGCGCGCCATCGAGTCGGCGGGCAACGACATGGAGAAGGTCATCAACTCTTTGAACTCGCCGGAGTTCCAGAAGATCGGCGACAAGGTCAAGACACTGTGCGAAGCGAAATAGGAACAGGTACCCCCTGATGAAAAGCATCATCGCGATCACCGTCGCCGTTCTCTTCCTGGGCGCGTGTTCCGACAACCCGCCGGACGCCCTGCCGCAGGGCGGGGGGAGCACCCCGGGCGGCACGGCCAGCGCGACGGCCCCGGGTGGCGGCAACCCCGGCGACCCGAGCGCCGCGCCGGCCCCGGGCGGC
>NZ_QJUG01000263.1 GCF_003426775.1 Allorhizocola rhizosphaerae
GTTGGCGACCGCGACCCCACCGGCCGCGAGCGTCACCGCGAACAGCACGGTGAGCTTGATGCCGACGGCGCGCCGCAGCCAGAACCGCCGCCGGGCGGGCCGTGCGCGGAACGCCGCCAACGCCGCCTCCTCGCCCGTGAGCTCGTATGGCTGCGGCGGAGCCGAGGCGGCGGCCAGCACGGCCGCGAGCCGGTCCGACGGCGGCACAGGCTCCATCACGACCCCTTTGTCTCCCGCGCCGGTGCTGGCTCGGTGGACCGGACGGGCTCCGTCACGTCCCCTTCAGCGCCTTTGGCGTCGGCCAACCCGTCGAGCTGTTCGGCCAGCCGCCGCAGGCCACGATAGACGGCCGTGCGCACCGCCCCCGAACGCTTGCCCAGGACCTGCGCGGCCGCGGCCGGTTCAAGCCCGACCACGACCCGCAGCAGCACGGCCTCGGCCTGATCGCGGGGGAGCGTAGCGATGAGTGCCAGCGCGGAGTCGGTGGTGAGCGTCTCCAACGCCGCCGCGGCCGTGTCGTCGTCGGCGGTCAGCTCCGCCAGCACGTCGACGGGCATGGTGACCGCCGGGCGCCGCTGGTGGCGGCGCACGTGGTCGAGGGCGCGGTGTCGGCCGATGGTGAGGGTCCAGCGCCGGAAGGCCTCGCCGTCGCCCCGGAAGGTATGCAGGTCGCGCACCACATGCAGCCATGTCTCCGAGGCGACGTCTTCGGCGTCGGAGCCGACCAGCAGCTTCATATAGCGCAGCAGTCCGGGCTGGATGGCCCGGTAGAGGGTCCGGAAACCCTCCTCGTGACCTTCGAGGGCCGCGCGCACCGCCATCGACAAATCGGGCGCTACGCCGTCCCTCGAATCCACATTCGTGAGTCTAAGGGTTACACCTGGTTATCGCGGATCACCCCGCTGTACCAATGCGCACTCCTTTTAGGGATGCGTTGCTGGGTGGCGTAGTCCACATAGACCAGCCCCCACCGCTCGTCGTATCCCTCCTGCCATTCGAAGTTGTCCATCAGCGACCAGACGTGGAAGCTCTCCAGGTTGACGCCGTCGGCGATGGCGCGATGAGCCGCCGCGAAGTGGTCGCGGAAGAACGCGATCCGGCCCGCGTCGTTGACCGTCCCATCAGGACCCACCTCGTCCGGGGTCGGCAACCCGTTCTCGGTGATGGTCAGCGGGATGTCGCCGTAGTCCTTCTTGACCCTGGTCAGGATGTCGTACAGCCCTTGCGGGTAGATCTGTTGCCAGAATGCCTTGCTCAGCGGGTGCTTCTGCTCGGTCTGACCGGACGCGGTGACGTAGATCGGGGTGTAGTACTGCACCGCCAGCAGATCGATCGGTTCCCCGATGGTCTTCAGGTCCCCGTCCAGGACATGATCGGCCATCGGCGAGATCCCTGCGATCGCGGCCAGCGTGTCCTCCGGATAGGCGGACTTGAAGATTGGGTCGAGATAGAGCCGGTTTTCGAAGCCGTCCAGCTTGTGCGCCTGTTCCACGGCCTGTGCGCTGTCGTCGGCCGGATAGCACGGGTGCAGGTTGAGCGCCGGCCCGATGCGGGTGCCGTTGTTCAGGTAGGGGCGCATCGCCTGGACTGCCAGCCCGTGCGCGAGCATCTGGTGGTGCGCCACCACATAGGCTGCCGCGGGGTCACACCGGCCAGGTGCGTGACTGCCGCTGAGGTAGCCGTTTTGCACGATCGTCTTGGGTTCGTTGAGGGTGAGCCAGGCGGGCACCGCGTCGCCGAGGGCCTGCGCCACGATCGCGGCGTAGTCGGCGAAACGATATGCGGTCTCACGGTGCTCCCAGCCCCCGAGGTCTTGCAAAGTCTGCGGGGTGTCCCAGTGGTAAAGCGTCACCATTGGCGCTATGCCGCGCTCGTGCAGGCCGGCCACGAGGCGCTTGTAGAAGTCGAGTCCCTTGGCGTTTACGGGGCCCCAGCCGCCGGGCAGCACCCGGGACCAGGAGATCGAGAAGCGATACGACCGCATCCCCAACTGCTTGATCAGGTCCAGGTCCGATTGCCAGCGATGGTAGTGATCGGCCGCGGTATCGCCGGTCTCGCCGTTGCGGACCTTGCCCGGGCTGCGGCTGAAGGTGTCCCACACCGATGGACCACGGCCGTCCACATTGGCCGCTCCCTCGATCTGGTACGCGGAGGTCGCCGCGCCCCATACGAAACCCTCCGGGAAGCTCAGTCCCAGCCTGGGTTTCTCATCGCTTTGCGCGAGTACCGGCATGCTTTGCTCCTTGCTTGCTCATGGGAACGCTCCCATCACCGAGCATAGTTCAGTCAAAGGTCTGGTGTTTGACGGGGATGTCTATAAGGTGTGGAGACAGGGAAGGGCAGTCCCTGTCTCCACTTGGGTGCTCACATTCCTACTTTTCCACATAGGAGTGTGACGCGCGGGAGCCGTTTGGCACGCGACGTAAGTCGCACCGCCCTGAAAATGGGCGGCTGTAGGCCTCCTTTCGAGCACCCGGAGGACGAGTCGGTCGCCGGTCGTAGGGAGATCGGCGACCGGCCCGTCTTCCAGGATCATTACGTAGGTCCGGCTTCAGCATCCGGGCTGGCTTCGGCCGGAAACTAAATATTGATGACCTTCCGTGGAAGCGTTCCCACGGCTGTTGTTTCAGACGATAGCGAGTTGTGAATCCTTGCGCAACGGTTTCGAAACGTCTGGTACTTCCAAAGACAAGGTGACCAGGTCGGTTCGAGCGATTTTCGAGGTCAACGGGGTCGCAACTAGGGTGACACGCCATGGGCCGATTTTCCCGTGCCACCCCTCGCAAGGGGGACATCGGGCCTGAGAACCGCGCCAAGGGCTGAGCCATAGCTCAGTCTCGCCAGAGAGTCCACTGCGGTGGGCCGAAACGCATGGGCGGCTCGCCCATGACGTGGAAGCCGTGCCGCTGGTAGAACGTGAGGTTGCGGGGGTTGGACGACTCCAGGTAGATGGGCAGGCCGCCCGTCACGTGCTCCAGCGCGTGGTTGATCAGGGCGGAGCCCAAACCCGCGCCGCGAGCTGCCGCCGAGGTGCCGATGAACTCCAAATACCAGTGATTCTGCGGTACCAGGCGGTGCAGCCGCTCGATCTCGCCGAGCCGGCCGAGCAGGCGCGGCAGGCGGGCCCGCGCGGCCACGGCGATCGGCAGGGCGGCCCGCAGCATCGCGCTCGTGGGCACCTTCCACGCGTGGGGTGGGGACCACATGGCCACGGCCTGCCCGTCGTGTGTCGCGTACACATGGCCGTGGGGAATGGCCTGCCGCAGCAGGGCACCAAACAGCCGCTCCCGGCTGCGCTGCGTGTCGGGCAGCATCCAGGCCCACACCGGGTCCCCGTCGAACGCCTCGGCGAGCGTGCGGGCCAGCCGCGGCAGATCTGCGGAGCCCGCGCGCCCAATGGTGGCGATGGCCGGGCGGCGCCTAGAGGAGCGTGGATCGTTCATGACGAATGCCTCCGGCAAGGTGGTCGCGGACCTGGCGTTCAGGCGGGGCGAGGCGCCGCCGCCCAGCATTGGCGTCAATGTCAGCCCTTCACGCTTCCGGCCAGCAGTCCGCGGACGAAGAACCGCTGCAGCGACAGGAAGACGATCAGCGGGATCACGATGGAGACGAACGCACCCGAGGTCAGGCGCTGCCACTCGTTGCCGCGGGTGCCGGCGAGCTCGGCCAGGCGCACGGTCAGCGGGCGGACGTCCGAGCCGCTCGAAAACACCAGCGCCACCAGCAGATCGTTCCACACCCACAGGAATTGGAAGATGCCGAACGAGGCGAGCGCCGGGACGATCAGCGGCAGCACCACCTGCCGGAAGATGCGGGCGTGGCCGGCACCGTCGACCCGCGCGGCCTCGATGACATCGCCGGGAAGCTCGGCCATGAAGTTGTGCAACAGGAACGTGCCCAGCGGGATGGCAAAGGCCGTGTGCGCGAACCACACCTGCGCGAACGACGCGGTGCCCTCCAGGTCGAAGGTGGAGCTGAAGAACTGCAGCAGCGGCACGAGCGCCATCTGCAGCGGCACGATCTGCAGGGCGAAGATGCCGATGTAAACCCAGTCGCGCCCGCGGAATTTGGTCCACGCCAGCGCATACGCCGCCAGCGCGCAGAACGCCAGCGGGAACAGCACGGACGGGATCGTGATCACCAGTGAGTTGATGAAGAACCCGGCCAGCCTTCCGGACGAGGAACTGGTACCAAACAAAACCTCTTGGTAGTTGTCCAAAGTGAACTGTGGCTTGGCGAAGAAGTTCCACCACCCGTTGGACTTGATCTCGTCTTCGGGCCGGATCGACGAAATGAACAGGCCGAACGTCGGCACCGTCCACAGTAGAGCGATGATGAGCGAGGCAGCGCTGGCCCAGCGGCTGGTCAGGCGCTTGCGCACCCGGCCGGCCGCCGTGCGCTGTGGCGTGGTCGCGGTCGGGATGGCGGGAGCTTCGGCATGGGCGGTCACATTGCCTCCTGACGACGGCGCCGGATCTGGCGGATCTGGTAGAACACGATCGGCATGACGAGGATGAACAGGAAGACCGCCAGCGCGGACGACCGGCCGTTGTCCCCGGCCACGAACGCCTGGCTGTACATCTCGTTGGCGATGACGCTGGTCTTGAAGTTGCCGGCGGTCATGGTGCGCACGATGTCGAACACCTTGAGCGTGGCGATCGAGATGGTCACGAGCACGACCAGCAGCGCGGGGCGGATGCTCGGCACGGTCACCCGCCAGAACATCTGCCACGGCGTCACCCCGTCGATCCGCGCGGCCTCCGTGATCTCCGCCGGGATGGCCTTGATCGCCGCGGACAGCACGACCATCGCGAACCCGGCCTGGATCCAGATCAGCACGGCGATCAGGAAGAACGTGTTGGGCCCCTCTTCGAGCAGCCAGTTTTGCGGTGTGCCGCCCAGCCAGACCACGATCTGGTTGAGCAGCCCGATCTGCTCGCCCTGCTCGGCGGAGCGGTACGCGTAGATGAATTTCCAGATGATGCCGGCGCCGACGAACGAGATCGCCATGGGCATGAAGATGAGCGCCTTGGCCACCGATTCGAACCGCGCCCGGTCGACCAGCACGGCGTAGACCAGGCCCACGGTGGTGGCCACGGACGGTACCAGCAAGACCCACAGCAGGGTGTTGCGCAGCACGATGCGGCTTTCCTCCTGGGCGAACATCCACAGGTAGTTCTGCAGGCCCACGAACTGAGTGGAGTCACCGTTCATGAAGGAGAAGGCCAATGTGCGGATGGCCGGGATGATCAGGCCGATGGTCAGCATGATCACCGCAGGGGCCAGGAACCCCAGGGCGACCCAGCGGTCTTTTCGGCCGGAGACCCGGTCGAGCACCAGCAGAAGCACGCCGATGATGGCCAGGAAGGCGACGATGCCGTAGAGCAGCATCGTCATCTTCGGGGCCTCGGCCTCCCAGTCGAAACTCATCTGTAGACCACCTTAAAAGACCACCTTCTATGAAGCGGTGAAGGGGGACCCACCGAAGTTGAGGTCCCCCTTCTTAACACAGTTCTTTCCGCACCGGAGGCGCCCGATCGCTTCGCGCCCGGCCACATCCGTGCAAGATCACGGCTTCGCCTGAACGGAGCAGAATACCCGCAGCGGATGTGCCCGGATCGCTTCGCGCCCGGCCACATCCGTGCAAGATCACGGCTTCGCCTGAACGGAGCAGAATACCCGCAGCGGATGTGCCCGGATCGCTTCGCGCCCGGCCACATCCGCGCAAGATCACGGCTTCGCCTGAACGGGGTCAACCGTCGCCTCCCGCTTGCCGGGACGGTCGGCGCCTGGCGAAAGGCCTCTACTTGGGCCAGGACGCCTCGATGGAGTCGAGCGTGCTCTTGGTGTCCTTTCCGGTGATCCAGTCGGTCATGCCCTTCCAGAACGAGCCCGCGCCCACGCCCGACGGCATCAGGTCGGAGCCGTCAAAGCGGAACACGGTCTTGGGGTCCTGCAAGATCTTGACGGACTCCTTGTCGATCGGGCTGGCCACGTTGTTCAGGTCGAGCTGCTTGTTGGCCGAGACCCAGTTGCCCAGCTTGGCCCGGCTGTTCGCGTGGTGCGCGCTGGCCAGGTAGGTCTGGACGGCCTGCACCTCGGGCCGGTCGTTGAACGCGACCACGAACTCACCGGCGCCGAGCACCGGCTTGCCCTTGCTGGGGTCGACCGGCGGGAAGTAGAACGCGAACACGTCGCCGTCCGCGGCCACCTTCGCGCTGTCGGGCCACTGGTTGGCGTAGAACGACGCCTGCCGGTGGAACGCGCACTTGCCCTGGACGATGGGCAGCCCGCCGTCCTGGAACGCGGTGGTGGCGATGGACTTCACGTCACCGATGCCGCCGTTGACGAAATTCGGGTTCTTCAGGATGGAGCCAACCCGGTCGGTCGCCGAGGCGATCTTCGGGTCGTTGAACGGGATGGAGTGCGCAACCCACTGGTCGTACACGTCGGGGCCCTGGTCGCGCAGCAGGACATCCTCGATCCAGTCGGTGGCCGGCCAGCCCGTGGCCACACCCGACTCGATGCCGGCGCACCACGGTTTGATCCCGGTGCCCGCGATGGTGTTGCTGAGCGCGATCAGCTGGTCCCAGGTCTCCGGGACCTTGTAGCCCTTCTCCTGGAACATCTTGGGCGAGTACCAGACGAAGCTCTTGACGTTGGAGCCGAGCGGCGCACCATAGAGGTTGCCGTTGAACGTCGCGTACCGCAGCCAGTCGGCCGAGTAGTTCTGCGTGGCCAGGGACTTGGTCTTGTCGCTGACTGGCTTGAGCTTGTTGCCCTTGACGAACGTGTCGATCAGGCCCGGCTGCGGGACGAACGCGACATCCGGCGCGTTATTGCCGTTGACCTTCACGTTGAGCTGTGTTTCGAACTCCCCGCTGCCCTCGTATTCGACCTTGATGCCGGTGCAGTCGGCGAATTGCTTCCACGACTCTTGGAGCAGGTCGGCCTCCTTGTCGCGAATGGACGCGTAGATGGTGACCTTCTTGCCGGCGTGGCCGGCGTAGTCCTTGAACGCTGTGCACTCCGGCTTGTCCAGATTGTCTTTTGCGCCCGTGTTGTTGCCGCCGCACGCGGCGACGGTCAGCGCCAGCCCGGCCGCGCCCACCAGCGCGACCAGTCTTTGGCGTGTATGAGAGGCCATCAGCACGTTCCTCCTCGGATCGCTTCTGCAAGACAACGCAAATCATGTAAGGGTTTTCGAGAGCGTGTCCAGATCTCATCTTGGCAGGCTTCGTAACGGTTTGGCTACTTGGTGGAAACCTGTCACGACCTGCAGCGGCTGCGCTCGGCCCGCTCCGCGGCCGGGCGCGGCCACGCCAAGAGCACGGCTTGCTTGAAGAAACCTGACCCACAGGAGTGCCGGCGTGATATAACAGTACGGACGTACGGTTTAGTGGGGAGGTGGGCCATGTGGGACCCACAGGTGTATCTGAAATTCGCCAGCGAGCGGGGGCGCCCGTTCCATGATCTGATCGGGCGGATCAGGGCCGTGGAGCCGCGCTCCGTGGTCGATCTGGGTTGCGGGCCGGGCAACCTGACCCAGACCCTCGCGCAGCGCTGGCCCGGTGCCGCGATCAAGGGGGTGGACGCGTCACCGGAGATGATCGCGGCCGCGCCCGTGTCGACCGTGCGTTATGAGGTGGGGGATCTGCGCGAATACGTGCCCACCGAGGACGTGATCGTCACCAACGCGACGCTGCAGTGGGTCGACGGGCACGACGAGCTCCTGCAGAAGTGGGCCGCGCCCGGCCGGTGGATCGCCATGCAGGTGCCCGCCAACTTCGACGCGCCGTCACACCTGCTGTTGCGCGAGCTGGCCCCGGAACACGCCGGGCGGCGCACCGTGGGCGATGCCGTGCATTACGCGCGGGTGTTCCGTGCGGCCGGGTGCGTGGTCGACGCGTGGGAGACGACCTACATTCACCAGCTCCCGCTGGTCGAGGGCGCGCGGCATCCCGTGCTCACGTGGATGAGCGGCACCGCGCTCAACCCCGTGCGCACGGCACTGTCCGAGCCGGACTTCGCCAAGCTGTGTGATGAGCTCGAAGCGGGCCTGTGGAAGGCGTACCCGGCGCACGACTCGGTCGTCGACTTTCCGTTCCTGCGTGTCTTCGCGGTCGCATATCGAGAGCGATAACATCGTGTGATCATCGTCCACTGAGGAGGAATTGGCGCCATGTCCGAACCGATGCCCGTACCCCCGGCGGTCCCGTCCGAGTTCGAAGACATGGCGCGCACTCAGATGTCCGTGCAGGATCAGCTGCTGTCGATCCAGAGCGTGGTCGGCGTGGCGCTCGGGCGCAAGCTGGTCAGTGGGCAGGAGACGAATGACCGGGCGATCGTCGTGCTCGTCGAGGACAAGCTGGCCGAGGCGGTCCTGCCCGCCACCGACGTGGTTCCGCACGCCATCGGGGGTATACCGACCGATGTGCAGGCGATAGGCAAGCTGCGTGCCGGGCCCCAGCCCCTGGCCACCGTGGAGGCGATCGCTCTGGTGAAGCGGACGCGCCCGGTGCTGGGCGGGGTCAGCGTCGGCCACCCCGCCATCACGGCCGGCACGGTCGCCACCGGGTGCTATGACGCGTCCGCGTTCCCGGGCAGCCCGGGCAGGTTCTACCTGCTGAGCAACAACCACGTGCTGGCCGACACCAACAAGGCCGCGGTGGGCGACGCGATCCTGCAGCCGGGCCGGTACGACGGGGGCACGGCCGAGGCCGACACCATCGGCAGGCTGAGCCGGTTCGTGCCCATCCAATTCCTGGACGGCTCGGCCACGCCACCGGTCAACGAGGTCGACGCGGCGCTTGCCGAGGTCGACCTGTCCGATCTGGACAGACGCATCCACTGGGTGGGCAACCTGCGCGGAGTGGTGGCCACCCCGGCCGTTGATCTGCTCGTGTCCAAGTGCGGGCGCACGACCGGGTTCACCACCGGCCGGATCGTCAACATCAACGCGACCGTGGACGTGAACTACGGCGACGGCCGGGTGGCGCGGTTCGTCGGCCAGCTGATCACCACGCCCATGTCCGCGCCCGGCGACTCGGGCAGCCTGGTCGCCGATCTGCACGGCCACGCGGTCGGCCTGTTGTTCGCCGGTTCCACCCGGGCGACCGTCGTCAACCCCATCGAAGCGGTGCAACGCTTACTGGGGGTGAAAGTGGCCGATGGGTGAGGCGATGCGGGAAGCGCTCGCCGAGGCGCAGAAGTGGGTCGGCACCGTGCCAGGCGTGGTGATGGTCGGGCAGGGGCGCGACACTGTTGACGTCTGGGTGACGATGCCGGTCGAATTGCCTGAAACCATTTTGGGGGTACCCGTGCGGGTGCACGAAACGCCGCCGATTGAAGCGCAGTAGTCTTAGCGATCATGGAGCTGCAGGAGTTCATTGCCGCACTGCCGAAGGCCGAGCTGCACGTGCACCACGTCGGGTCGGCCTCGCCCCGGATCGTCGCCGAGCTGGCCGCCCGCCACGCGGGCGCGTCGCCGGTACCAGCTGATGAAGAGCTTTTAAAGGAATACTTCACGTTCACCGACTTTGCTCATTTCGTGGAGATCTATCTGAGCGTCGTCGATTTGATCCGTGATCCGGAAGATATTCACACGCTCACCTATGGGATCGCGCAGGAGCTGGCGGCGCAGAGCGTGCGCTACGTCGAGCTGACCTGCACGCCTTATTCGAGTGTGAAGCGGGGGATCGCTGCGGAGGCGTATTGCGAGGCGATCGAGGACGCGCGCGCCATCGCCCGGCGCGATCTCGGGATCGAAATGCGTTGGTGCTTCGACATTCCGGGCGAGGCGGGGCTCACAGCGGCGGACGAGACGCTGCGGGTCGCGTTGGAGTGCAAGCCCGATGGGCTGGTGAGTTTCGGGCTGGGCGGGCCGGAGATCGGCGTGCCGCGCCCGCGGTTCAAGGCGCACTTCGACGCCGCGCGGGCGGCGGGCCTGCACTGCGTGCCGCACGCGGGTGAGACGACCGGACCCGACACGATCTGGGATGCGCTCAATGTGCTTGGGGCGGAACGGATCGGGCACGGGATCTCGGCCGCGCAGGACCCGGCTCTGCTGGCCCATCTCGCGCAGACGGGTGTGCCGCTTGAGGTGTGCCCGACGTCCAATGTGCGCACTCGGGCGGTCGCCTCGCTCGACGAGCATCCACTTGCGACACTCGTGGGGGCGGGTGTGCGGCTGAGCATCAACTCCGACGACCCGCCCATGTTCGGCACGACGCTCAACAATGAATACGCGGTGGCGGCCTCGCTGCTGGGACTGTCCCGCGATGGCGTGGCCGAGCTGGCCCGCGAGGCCGTGCGGCATTCGTTCGCCACGGAAGACATGAAGGCCTCGATTCTCGCGGAGATCGATGCATATGTGACCCGAAGTTGAGGTAACGCATGGGTGTGACCGGTGGGCTGGGTGGAGCGCTTGTTGGACTGCGGGATGCGGTGGCGTCGGCGCGTTTCCCGCTGCAGCTGCCGGGGGCCGACGACGCCGCGAGCCTGGCCCGCGCGACGGCGGGCCAGCTGGACGACTACCTGATCCCGCGGCTCGCCCGGCTGGACGCGCCGCTGCTGGCCGTGGCGGGCGGCTCCACCGGCGCGGGCAAGTCGACGTTG
>NZ_QJUG01000264.1 GCF_003426775.1 Allorhizocola rhizosphaerae
GCCGCCGACAGACAAGCGAGGTCAATCCAATCGATGCAAAACAACCCCCGCCAACCCCGGCCCGACATCCGCCGCCACCGCCGCCCGACCTCACTCCTATGACGAACAAGCGAGGTCAACCCCGATGCACCACAACCCCCGCCGATCCCGGCCCGACATCCGCCCCAACCTCACTCCTATAACAGGCAAGCGAGATCAACCCACAATGCGCCGCCAAAGCGCCCCGACCTCAGTGGCATAACAGGCAAGCGAGGTCAACCCCGATGCACCACAACCCCAGCCAACCCCGGCCCGACATGCGCCGCCACCGCCGCCCCAACCTCGCTCGTATAAACCGTGCTCAGTCGATCGCCCAGGCGCTCCCGCAACGTACCGGAGAGAAAAGAAGCTCTTTCGGCCGCGGCAAGGTGGTGCACGGCTATCTCGACCTGCCCCTCACCCGCCGCATCGCATACCAGGCTGACCAGCCGGTCCAGCGCACGCCCCGCCGTGCGGACCTTGTCCCGCAAGACAATCCGGCCGTCGGCGACCTCCAGCAGCGGCTTGACCGCCAGCGCCGTCCCCACCAGCGCCGCCGCTGCCGTGATCCGCCCGCCGCGCCGCAGGTGCTCAAGCGTGTCCACATAGAAGAACGTGGACGTATCGCGAATCGCTGTGAGCGCCGCCTCTTTCACCTCGCCCAGATCCTTGCCCGCCGCCGCGGCCGAAGCGGCCGCCAGCGCCGGAAAGCCCAGGCCCATGCCGGTCGAGCCGGAGTCGATCACCTCCACCGGCCCCGGCGCCTCGGCGGCGGCCGCCTGGGCACCCGCGAAGGTGCCCGACAGCCCGGCAGCCAGATGGATCGACACGACACCCGTCGCACCCTCGTCGAACAGTCTGCGGTACGCGGCCGCGAACTCGCCGGGCGAGGGCTGCGAGGTGGTCACGGTGCCGCGCGCCCGCATGGTCTGCGCGACCTCGCTCGGGCCGATCTCGACACCCTCCCGCCCCGACACGCCGCTCATCACCACGTGCAACGGCACCACGGTCACGCCGTGGGACGTCGCCGTGTCGGGCAGGCAGGCGGTTGAGTCGGTGACGACCACTATGGACATGCGGGCACGTTAGCCGATCATGCGGGTTGTGACGAGATGACCTCCAGCACCGGACCCATTTGACAGATCGTCATCAGGTCGGTACGGATCTTGCCGCGAACGGTCACGCGGGCTCCCGCCTTGAGGATGCCCGGGTCGCCGCCCTTGATCTCATAGGTCTTGTTGCCCTCGGCACGCAGCACCCGGCAACCGCCCTCCAGATCGACGAACTCCACCGTGCCGGTGAGGGTGACCTCGTCCTTGCCGGGAGCCGGTGTCTTGTCCGGCGTCGGCGACGAGCCGGGGAAGGCCGTGGGCGACGGTGTCATGGTGCCCTCCGGGGCCGATGAGGTGGGTGCGGATGGCGGAACGGAAGGATCGCCAGCTCCGGCGCAGCCCGCGGTCAGCAGGACGCACGCCGCAGCCGCGGCTATGAGCATTCGTGTGTTCATGACAGCTCGGACGCTACTCGCCCGCGTCAAGTTGCGCGAACTCAGACACCCACGTTGTGCGCGAGCAGCTGCCACGTGCGATAGGTGGGATGATGGCCCAACTCCGACCAGTGGCAGTTGTGCAGGGCGCCCAGCGTGAGCGCCGCCTCCTCGGGCCAGCCCAGCAGCGCCGCCACGCCCCAGCGCACCGAGCCCCCGTGGGTGACCAGCACGGTGAGCCCGTCCGGATTGCGCTCGTAGGTCTGCCGGATCACCTCCGACACCCGCTTGCCGAGATCGGTGAGCGGCTCCAGCCCGTCGCCGGGTGCCGACTCACCGGCCGCCCAGCGCGCGTGGCTGTCCGGGAACCGCACCTTGATCTGGTCGATCGTGAGCGTCTCCCACAGCCCGAACCCGCGCTCACGCAGCCGGGGCTCTCGCTCCACCGGCAACCCCGTGAGCCGGCCCAGCTCGGCGGCCGTGTCCCAGGTGCGGCTCAGATCACTGGAGATGATCAAGCTCGGCTCCAGCGCGGCGAGCCGCTCGGCCGAGGCCGAGGCCTGACCCCGCCCGCGCTCGTTGAGCGGGACGTCGGTCTGTCCCTGGATGCGGCCGTCGTTGTTCCAGTCGGTGTTGCCGTGGCGCCAAAGGATGATGCGGCTCACGAGATGAGCGCCCGATCGACGAACTCGATCTGCGGGCAGTCCTTCCACAGCTTGTCGAGCGCGTAAAACTCACGCTCCTCGCCGTGCTGGACGTGCACGACGATGTCGTTGAAGTCCAGCAGCACCCACCGGCCGGCCCGCTCGCCCTCCCGGCGCAGCGGCTTGGCCTTCTCCGGCAGCTGGACCAGCGCCTCTTCGACCGCGTCGACGATGGCCTGCACCTGCCGCTCATTGGGGGCCGACGCCAGCACGAACACATCGGTGATCGCCAAATGCTCGGAGACGTCGAGGACAACGATGTTATCTGCTTTTTTGTCGGCGGCAGCCTGGGCCGCGGTCAACGCCATCTCGACAGCACGCTCGGATGCGGGCACAGTTCTCCCTCTGGTCTTGGTCCTGGCATCAACAAGCGTCTCACATCAGGCCATCGCGTGAGCAGGCTGACGGTAAAGGTTGTGCTTTGTGATGTATTGCACCACTCCATCGGGTACCAGGTACCAAATGGGCTGGCCGGCGGCGACCCGGTCGCGGATGTCGGTCGACGAGATCGCCATGGCCGGCACCGGCACCAGGCTGACCGACTCGGGCGGCAGGTGGGTCTTGCGCAACCGGAAGCCGGGCCGGGTCACGCCGATGAAGTGGGCGAGCTCGAACATCCGGTCGGCGTCCTTCCACGAAAGGATCTTCGCCAGTGCGTCGGCGCCCGTGATGAAGAACAGGTCGGCCTTATCCCCATGCAGCCCATGCAGATCGCGCAACGTGTCGACGGTGTAGGTCGGGCCCTCGCGATCGATATCGACCCGGCTCACCGAGAAGCGCGGATTGGACGCCGTCGCGATCACGGTCATCAGATAGCGGTCCTCGGCCGGCGAGACCACCCGTTTGCTCTTCTGCCACGGCTGGCCGGTCGGCACGAAAATGACCTCGTCGAGCGCGAAGCTGTCGGCCACCTCGCTCGCCGCCACCAGGTGCCCATGGTGGATCGGATCGAAGGTGCCGCCCATGACGCCAATCCGGTGTGCCACACCACCATCCTATGCCGATCTTGCCGCCGCCCGCGCCCCCAAAGCCCGCCGGAGATCATCAGTCTCGTCGATCAACGCCCGCCGCAGCAAGGGATGCAGCTCACCGGCCAGCGCCCGCTCCGCGTGAGCGACTGTGTTTTGCGACACCTCATAGATGGGATACCCCGACTCGACGATCGTCGCGAGCAGATCACCGGACCGGCCCTCCGAGCGCGGCAGCTCGACGAAGAATCGCTCCACATAGGACCGGGTGAGCTCCTCCTGCTCCGGCTGCCACAGGCCGAGCGCCGCCGACATCACGAGGCGGTTGGACAGCCCCTGCTCGCGCACCACGATGTCGAACGCGTGCGCCTTGGCCGCCGGGTCGGGCCGGGCGGCGCGGCAGCGCGTCGCCTCCTGCTCGCCACGCGCGCTGTGGTCCCGCTCCAGCTCCGCGTCGAGCTGCGCCTCGCCCACCTGTCCCAGAACCGCCAGCCGGTACAGCAGCGACCACCGCAGATCCGCGTCGACCACCAGCCCCGGGGGCAACTCCCGCCCACCGAGCCAGTCGTGCAACAGCCGCGGGCCCGAACACGACACCAACCCCCGCGCACCGGCCAGCTGGCACGCGCTTCCTGGCTCCGATCCGTCCACAATGGACCGACACACCCGTTCCAACAGTGAAAGCCCCCACGCGAACCGTTCCCGCGGCAGGTAACACGGCACGGCGATGCGCCGCGCGATGCCGAACACCGACTCGATCACCGTCACATCCGGCTCGCTTGGCAGTGCGGCCGCCACCAGATCCAGGAACTCCTCCACCGGCCAGAGCGCGTCGCGGGTCGCGTCCCACGCGCTGCCCCACCTCAGGGCCCGCGCGAGCGTGTCGGGCTGCTCCTTGATCAATTCTCCCAGCGAAGATCGTGTCCGCTCATCCAGCCGCACCTTCGCAAACGTGTGATCGCCCGCGTTGAGCAGCAGATCCGACCCTTTCACACCGTTGAGCGCGGGCAGCGGCGTCAGCGCGCCCCTGATCTCGACGTCCGTCCGGTGCCGCGCGCCGGCGTCGTCCCGCCACGCCACACCGATCCGATGTGGACGGAGGACGGGATGGCCCGAGGGTGCGGTCTGCTCGATGGTCACCGACGCGTACGACCCGTCCGCCGCCCACTCGATGATCGGGCTCAACGTGTTGACGCCCGGGGTGCGCAGCCACACCTGCGCCCACGCCTCCACGTCGCGGCCGCTGGACTCCGACAGCGCCGCGAGCAGGTCGGCTAGCGTGGCGCTTCCCCAGGCATGCTTTTCGAAGTACGACCGAAGCCCGCCGAAGAACGCGTCGTCCCCGATCCACGCGACCAGCTGCCGAAGCGCCGAGCATCCCTTCGCGTACGAAATCGCATCGAAGTTGTTAAACGCGTCGTCGGTGTCGATCACCTGCTGCGGCGCCACCGCGTGCGTCGAGGGCCGCTGATCCCCCGCGTATCCGGCGAGCTTGCGCCCCGCACCGAACCGCGTCCACGCCTGCTTCCACTTGGTCACCTCGGCCGTGAGCCGGTATCCCATGTACGTCGCGAACGACTCGTTGAGCCACAGGTCGTCCCACCATCGCATGGTCACCAGGTCGCCGAACCACATGTGGGCCATCTCGTGCGCCGTCACGGCCGCCCGCTCCAGCCGCTCGGTGTCGGTCACCGGCCCGCGGAACAGGTATTCGTCGCGGAACACCACACACCCGGGGAACTCCATTGCGCCCCAACTGAATTCGGGCATGTAAGCCTGGTCGTACTTGCCGAACTGGTACCGGATCCCGAAAAGCTCATGGAACCGGTCGAAGCACGCCTTGGTCACCTCGAAGATCTCCGCCGCGTGCCGGTCGAGCACGTCGGCATAGCTGGCCCGCGCGAACAACCCGAGCGGGATGCCGTCGTGCTCGTCGTAGCGCGCCACGAGCGGACCGGCCACGAGGGTGATCAGATAGGTCGCGATCGGTTTGGTGGCCGCGAAGTTCCACCGCCCGGGGGACTCCTGCACGCCCTCGCCGTTGGCCCGCACCACCCACGACGGGTCGGCCGTCACCGACAGCGCCACCGACGCCTTCAGGTCGGGCTGGTCGAACGCGGCCATGAAGTTGGGCGCGTCGGTGATCGACGGCTGGGCGTAGACATACACCGCGCCGTCGGCCGGGTCCACGAACCGGTGCATGCCCTCGCTCGAATGCGAGTACGCGTAGTCCGCCGTGATCACCGCCACGTTCTCCGCCGCGAGATCGGGCAGTTCGAGCCGCCCTTCAATCACGCCAGACGAAAGCGGCGCCCCGTTGAGCGTGGCGCCGATCAGCTCTTCGGGTCGCAACTCGACAAACGTCGATGTGCCCTCCGCGGCCGCGAAGCGCAGGGTGGTGATCGTGCGAAAACGCTCGGCACCGCCCGTCAGGTCCACGTCGAGTTCGTAGGACAGCTTGCGCACGGTGGCGGCCCGGGTGATGGCCTCAGCGTGGGTCAGACAGCGATGCGGCATGGGCTTCATAGTGCCCGATGGCCCCGCACCCGCCCAAGAGCCGGCGCGGGGCCGGGCCCCTCACAGCGGCAGGAGCTCCAGCAGGAGCACCAGCTCCTCCTCGCTGAGATCTCTGGCGACGCCGCGCAGCCGCACGATCAGATCGGCGGCCTGCACGACGCGCTCCCCCCTCCGGTCGATCACCCCGATCACGCGGTGCCCGCGCGCATCGGCCTCACGCACGGCGCACACGACCGCCTCGGCCAGCAACGGCTCGGCACGCCGCTGCTCCAGCCGACCGGTCACCCCGGGGCTCTCATCGAACAACACGACAAGGCGGTGCACCCCGAAATCCTTTCGTGCGAGGCGAAAACCCAACTGCCCCAAGACCTTTCCAGAAAAAACCGCCCAGTGGAGGAGCCAGCAGCCCTTGTAACTTCCCCCAATCCCCGGGATAATGGCGCCGTGCGCATCCTCATCAACCTGAGCTGGTGGCTGCCCTGAGGGGCGGCCCGCATCTTCGCGCACCCGAGACATCCGATGGCCGCCCGACCCGGGCGGCTTTTTCGTGTCGGCGCCAGGCGGGTCGGGTACCAAAACAAGAAGGGAAAAAGAAAATGACCCGTCGCCTGACCGGCCTCAAGCCCACCGGCCACCTCCAGCTCGGCAACCTGCTGGGCGCGATCCGCCCGCTGGTGGGCGGCCAGAGGGAAACCGGAAGCGAGCTGCTCACGGCCGCCCCTTCTCCTGCGGTGCAAGGCACCGGCCGGGGCGTAACCGAATCGGTCATTATGATCGTCGATCTGCACGCGTTGACCATCGAGCACGACCCGCAGCGTGTCCGAGATCTGACGGTCGAGCACGCCCGGCTCATGCTCGCCGCCGGGGTGGACCCGGATGTGACGACCATGTATGTCCAATCACACCTGTCCGAACACGCGCAGCTGCACTATCTGCTGGAGTGTGCGACCGGCTTCGGCGAGGCCAGACGCATGATCCAGTTCAAGGAGAAATCGACCGGGCCGGATCCGGTGAGATTGAGCCTGCTCACCTACCCCGTCCTGATGGCCGCGGACATCCTGCTCCATGACACCGAGGAGGTACCGGTCGGCGACGACCAGACCCAGCACCTGGAGCTCGCCCGGGACGTGGCCTACCGGTTCAACACCCGATACGGCCAGACGTTCACCGTGCCGCGCGCCGTCACCCCCGCGTTCGCCGCGCGCATCATGGATCTGGCCGAGCCGACCGCCAAGATGGGCAAGACCAACGCGGTCACGGCTGGGGTGATCGGCCTGCTCGACCGGCCGGATGTGGTGCGGCGCAAGGTGATGCGCGCGGTCACCGATACCAGGAACATCGTCCGGCGCGACCCCGACCGGCAGCCCGGCGTGACCAACCTGCTGGAGATCTACGTCGCGTGCACGGGCGACCGGCGCGAGTTCGCCTCCTACGGCGAGCTCAAAACGGCGGTAGCCGACGCGGTGATCGCCGTGCTGGAGCCGATCCAGCGCCGGTTCGCCGCGCTCACCCCGGGCGAGGTGCTGTCGGTGCTGCACGACGGCGCCAAGCAGGCACGCCCCCGGGCACAGGCCACATTGGAGCGTGCCACGGAGGCGATCGGTCTGATCAAAGCCGCTTGACGAGACACACTGAGAATCGGTTGCCCACATAGGGGCCGTAGGCCGGGGTTCGCTCGAACCCGGCCGCCTCATAGAACGCGATCGCCGCGGGGTGCCGCGTGCCCGTCTCCAGCACGACGCGCACGAACCCCTGCCCCGCGGCGCGGCGCGTCAACGCCGTCAGGATGCGCCGGCCCACACCGCAGCGGCGATGCGCGGGCAGCACATACATGCGCTTGATCTCAGCGGCGTCGCCGTCGAACGGGACGAGCGCGCCGCAGCCGACCGGATCGCCCATCAGATACGCGATGACGAACCGGGCGCGCGGGTGCAGCGGGAGTGGAGTCTGCTCCGGATAGATCCCCAGCAGCTCGTCCTCGGCTTTGCGGACGAGCATGCCGACGTCGGGATGCGTGATCTCCCTGTTTTGGATCAACACTCCAGCGAAGTTAGCTTCGTGCTGTTACGACTCTGTTTCCGTGTCCAGTTCGCCACGCAGCCGCGGGCGCCGGGCCTTGCGCGCCGCGAGCCGCTCGGCGGCCGTCGCCCGCGTCGAAGGGTCCTCGATGCGGGCATCCGCGCCGCGCACGGTCGGCACGAACTCGTCGGCGACCGTGGGCACCCAATCGAACTCGTGCCTGCCGATGCGGACCGTGTCGCCCGGCTCGGCGCCCAGCTTCGCCAGCTTCTCCTCGACCCCCAGGCGCAGCAGGCGATCCGCCAGATAGCCGACCGCCTCGTCGTTGTCGAAGTTGGTCTGGCGCACCCAGCGCTCGGGTTTGCTGCCCGACACCACCCAGACGTCGTCCTCGTCGCGCTCGATCGAGAAGCCGGAATCGTCCACTGCGGACGGCCGCAGGATGATGCGGGTGGGTTCGAGCACGGGCGTGGCCGCACGGTGCTCCTCGACCAGGCGGGCCAGCGCATAGACCAGCTCCTGCAGGCCCTCCCGGGTGGCCGTGCTGATCTCATAGATCGGCCAGCCATAGCGCGAGAGGTCGTCGCGGACTATCTCCGCCAGGTCCCGCCCGTCCGGCACGTCGATTTTGTTCAGGACAATGATCCTCGGTTTGTCCGCCAGGTTCCCGTAGGCGTCCAGCTCGGCCTCAAGCGCGTCGATGTCCGACACCGGGTCGCGCCCCGGCTCCAGCGTCGCCGTGTCGACCACATGCGCGAGCACCGCGCAGCGCTCGATGTGGCGGAGGAACTGCAGGCCCAGGCCCTTGCCCGTGGCCGCGCCCGGGATCAGCCCCGGCACATCGGCGACGGTGAACACGTGCTCGCCCGCCTGCACCACACCCAGGTTCGGCACGAGTGTCGTGAAAGGATAGTCGGCGATCTTCGGCTTGGCCGCGGAAATCACGGAGATGAGCGACGACTTGCCCGCGCTCGGGAAGCCCACGAGCCCCACATCGGCAACGCTCTTGAGCTCCAGCACCACATCGAGCCGGTCGCCGGGCTCACCGAGCTCGGCGAAGCCGGGCGCCTTGCGCCGCGACGACGCGAGCGCCGCGTTGCCCCGGCCACCGCGCCCACCCCGCGCGATCTCCACCGTGGTGCCCGCGCCCACCAGATCGGCGATCACCTCGCCATCCATGGTCTGCACGACCGTGCCGGACGGCACCTTGAGAATGGTGTCGCCCCCGTTGGCGCCGTCGCGGTTGTTGCCCGCGCCACCCGCGCCGTTCTTGGCCTTCACGTGCGGGCGGAAGTGGAAGTCCAGCAGCGTGTGCACGTTGGGGTCCACGATGAGCAGGATGTTGCCCCCGTGGCCGCCGTTGCCGCCGTCCGGCCCGCCGAACGGCTTGAACTTCTCCCGGTGGATGGACACGCAGCCGTGCCCGCCGTCACCGGCCTGCAGGTGCAGCACCACCCGGTCCACGAACGTCGCCACGAACCCATCCTCTCGCAGAAATAATCAGGGCGTCCCTCCGCTTCGGAAGGACGCCCTGAAGTGAAGCTGCAACTCCTTGGTCGTGCTCAAGCAACGACCGGGCACGCCGCCCAAAGCTGTCGTCTTCCCTCGCGATCTCGAAGCCAATGGACGGCTTTTCCAGGTCACGATGTGGCGGCCGAAGGCCGACATCTCCGAGCTCGAACTTGCCGGGACAGATTCAAGATCGCTCGGTGCGGACGACAGCGCGGCGATGCCGTTATGCTTCGGCCTGAACGATGCTCACCGTCTTGCGGCCTCGCTTGAAGCCGAACTGCACCGAGCCGTCGACAAGCGCGAAGAGCGTGTCGTCGCCGCCGCGGCCCACCAGGTCGCCCGGGTGGAACTTGGTGCCGCGCTGCCGGATGAGGATCTCGCCGGCGCGCACCTTCTGGCCGCCGAAGCGCTTCACACCCAGACGCTGGGCGGCGGAGTCACGCCCGTTGCGCGAGCTGGATGCACCCTTTTTGTGTGCCATCGCTTGTTGCCTACTTCCCGGTCTTGATGCCGGTGACCTTGACCTGGGTCAGCGGCTGGCGGTGACCCTGGCGCTTGTGGTAGCCGGTCTTGTTCTTGAACTTGTGAATCCGGATCTTCGGCCCCTTGGTGTGGGACACGAGCTCACCGGAAACGGAAACCTTGGCAAGCTTCGCCGCGTCGCTCACCAGGTCGTCGCCGTCGACGAGCAACACCGCGGTCAGCGCCACAGTGTCGCCGGGCGAGCCGTCGAGCTTCTCGACCTCGATCACGTCGCCCTCGGCGACCTTGTACTGCTTGCCGCCGGTCTTGACGATCGCGTACATGGGACGCGGACTCCTGTCGTTAGCGGATACGATTTGGGCGCGCGTCAGCAGACGCACGAAGAGCAAGCTTACGTCACGCCCGACGTCCGGCCCAAACCGGGCCCGGCGTCAGCCTGCACACAGTTTCTCGTAGGTCGTCGAGGCCTCCGCGTACTCCGGCAGATCGAACGCCGAGAGCAGCACGTTGGGGTCCTGCTGGACCTTCTTCGGGTCGAGCCCATTGTTGATCTTGTCAAGCGCGGCCGCCAGGTCGTTGGCCACCTTCTTGACCTCGCCGTCGCCGGTCTTGCCCGCCTCGGCGCGCAGGTCGCCGGCGAACTTCGCGTTGGCCGACTTGACGTCCTTGACCACCGTCTCGATCTTGCCGGCGTCGTTGCCCGCCGACCCGAGCCCGGCCGCGGCGTTGGCGAACGCCAGGCCCCACTCCGTCAGCTTGGCGGTGATGTTCTCGCACGCCTTCTTGTCGGTCGCCGTGCCGCCCGGGGCCGGCGCGGCGCTCGGGTCGCCGGGGTTGCCGCCACCCGGGGCCGTCGCGCTGGCCGTG
>NZ_QJUG01000265.1 GCF_003426775.1 Allorhizocola rhizosphaerae
CCGCTGCCCCGCGTCGCGCCGGGCGAGCCAACGGCCCGCGTCGCGCTGGGCGAACCGCCGGCCGGTGTCGCGCTGGGCGAACCGCCGGCCGGTGTCGCGCCGGATGAGCCAACGGCCCCCGTCGCGCCGGGCGAACCGCTGACCCGGGTCACAGGGGACGAGCCGTCGGCACGGGTGACCTCAGACGAGCGCACGGCCATTACTGTAGCGGGCGTGGACCTGGATGCGTACGTCGCAGAGCACCGCGGAGAGTGGCGCCGGCTGGGCCAGCTGAGCCGCAAATACAAGCTCAGCGCACTTGAGGCCGACGAGCTGGTGCTGCTCTACCAGCGGGTGGCCACACATCTGTCTGTCGTGCGCAGCCGCACCCCCGATCCGGCCCTGGTCGCCGAGCTGTCCCGGCTGGTGCTGTCGGCGCGGGCGGCGCTCACCGGGCCCACCCGGTTCAGCTGGCGGCGCGTCCCGCGCTTTTTCGCGCACGACATGCCGTTGGCGTTCTACGTGGCGCGCTGGTGGTGGATCGTGTGCGGGTTGTCGTTCGTCGCGGTCGCGGGCGTGGTCATCTGGTGGGTGAGCAACGATCTGCAGGTGGCCCGCGACTTCGGCATCTCCGACGCGGCGATCCAGGACATCGTCGGGGGCGGGTTCGAGGGCTACTACAGCGAGTATTTCCCGCAGAACTTCGGCGCCCTGGTGTGGGTCAACAACTCGTTCATCGCGGCCATCTGCCTGGCCAGCGGGGTGCTCGTGCTGCCACCCCTGCTTGTGCTGTGGCAAAACGCCGTGAGCGTGGGCATGGTCGGCGGCATCATGGTCGCGCACGGCGAGGCGGACACGTTCTTCGGCCTGATCGCGCCGCACGGCATGCTTGAGCTGACCGCGATTTTCGTGTCGGCGGGCATCGGCATGCGCATGGGCTGGGCGTGGGTCGATCCGGGCCCGATCCTGACCCGCGCGCAATCCCTTGCGGCGGCGGCGAGGCAGGCCATCATGGGCGCGATGGGTCTCGTGGTCGTGCTGGCCGTGTCGGCGGTCATTGAGGCGTTCGTGACGCCCGCCCCGTTCCCCATCCTGGTCCGCGACTTCATCGGGTTCGTGATCTGGGCCGCGTTCATCGCTTACGTCTGGATCCTCGGCTCACAAGCGGCCCGCCGCCTTGAGCGCGAGGTAGGCGTCGGTGACCTGGCTGGCGAAGACGTCGGCGGCGCAGTCGAGCACGTCCACGCCGCTGCGGGACAGCGCTGACGAGATCTTGCGCCGCTCGGCGAGCGCCCTGACCCCGGCCGCGATCGAATAGGCCGAGTCGGCGCCGTCCAGCGGCGTCGTGGCGAGCGCCTGAAGCGCCGGGTCGTGCACGGCCGCCACCAGAACCTGATGGCGTGCAACGAGTTTGGGCAGGATGGGCAGCAGCCCCTCGCCCAGTGCGCCCGGTTCGAGCGCGGTGAAGATCACGACCAGGCTGCGCTTGCGCTCGCGCCGCAGCACCTCGCTGATGATCTGCTCGAAGTCGGTCTCGACCAGATCCGGGTGCAGCGGGGCGAGCGCGTTCACCAATCGTGGCAACAGGTTGCGCCCGCCCACTCCGCTCACGGCGGCCCGGATCTGGTGGTCGGCGGCGAGCAGGTCCACCTGGTCGCCCGCCTCCTGCGCCACGGCCGCGAGCAGCAGGGCCGCGTCGATGGCCGCGTCGAGGCGGGGCTCGTCGCCCACCCGGACGGCGCTCGTGCGCCCGGTGTCGAGCACGCACACCACCCGCCGCGACCGCTCGGGACGCCACGTGCGCAGCATCACGTCGTTGCGCCGAGCCGTTGCGCGCCAATCGATTGAGCGCACGTCGTCGCCCGGCACATATTCGCGCAGGGTGTCGAACTCCGTGCCCTGGCCGCGCCCGCGAACCGCGGTGAGCCCCTCCACCTGGCGCAGTTTGGCCATTTTCTCGGGCAGGTATTTGCGCGACTCGAACCGCGGAAGCACCCGCAGTGTCCACTGTGGACTCTGGTCGGCCTGGCGGAACGCGAGCCCCATCGGCCCGAAGCTTCTTATGGTGACGCGCACCGCCGGCCGGTCGCCCCGTCGCGTGGCCCGCAGCGTGGTCGTGAGCGCGGCCCGCTCACCGGACCCGAGTGAAACCTTGTGCGAGAACGGGCTTGCGCCAGCAGAAGGCACCCATGTGTCGCGCACGAGCAGCCGCCCGTGTGAGTCGTCTCCATTGTGGACGACGAGCTCGACGGTGGCCGTCTCTCCTAACCGGACGGTGCGGTCGCCGGCTCGCCTGAGCTTGATCAGTGACGGCTTCACCGCAAGGTGAAGGTCGATGGACACGACGACGATGACGGACGCCAGGATGGTCGTGACGACCGCCCACGGCTCGACGCCGCCCAGCATCGCGCCGAAACCCACCAGCGTGCCGACCGCCAGCAGGAACGCCGTGCGCAGGGTGACCATCAGCGCGGCGTGGGCACGGAGGCCAGCACGCTGTCGAGCACCGCGTCGGCGGTGAACCCTTCGAGCTCGGCCTCCGGGCGCAGCCGCAGCCGGTGCCGCAGCGCGGGGCGGGCCATGACCTTCACGTCATCGGGCGTCACGTAGTCGCGGCCGCTCAGCCAGGCCCAGGCCTTTGTGCTGTGCAGCAGCGACGTTGCCCCGCGCGGCGAGGCTCCCAAGTCGACGGACGGCATGGCGCGCGTCGCGCGGCAGATGTCGACCACATAGGCCAGCACCTCGTCGGCCACGATGACACGCCCGGCCGCCTCCCGTGCGGCGGCCAGATCCGCCGCCGTGGCAACGGATTTGATGCCAGTGGCCGCGAGGTCGCGCGGGTCGAACCCGTTGTGGTGCGCGCGGATCACGCCCAGCTCCTCGTCTCGCGTCGGCAGCGGCACCGTCAGCTTGAGCAGGAACCGGTCCAGCTGCGCCTCGGGCAGCGGATAGGTGCCCTCGTGCTCGATCGGGTTTTGCGTCGCCGCCACGACGAACGGCTCGGGCAGTGGCCGGGTCACGCCGTCGGTCGAGACCTGGCGCTCCTCCATCACCTCCAGCAGCGCCGATTGCGTCTTGGGTGACGTGCGGTTGATCTCGTCGGCGAGCAGCAGGTTGGTGAACACCGGTCCGTGCCGGAAAATGAACTCCACGCTGCGCGGATCATAGATCACCGAGCCGGTGACGTCGCCGGGCATCAGGTCGGGCGTGAACTGGATGCGCTTCATCTCCAGATCGAGCCCTGCCGCGAACGCCCGCACCAGAAGGGTTTTCGCCACGCCGGGCGGGCCCTCCAGCAGCACGTGCCCCCGGCACAGCAGCGCGATGACCAGCCCGGCCACGACGCCCTCCTGCCCGACAACGGCCTTGGCCACCTCGGCGCGCAGCCGCCCGAGCGCCTCACGGGGTTCATTCATCGCGGCATCTCCCTCAATATCTGTGCCATCGCGCGCATCATCTCTTGGTCGTCTTCCGGCGTCGGTCCAAATAGGAGGTCTTCGTAGTCCGGCCGTGCGGCCAGGATCGACTCCCGGTCGTTGGGGACTTTGAGCGCGGCCGCGATCCGTTGCCGCGCCTCGATGCGCAGCGTCTCCAGAGCCGCGCCCCGCGCCCTGGCCCGCCGATACAAACGGCTGCGCCCGATCGCCGCCTCCGCCCCCGGCACCTCGATCGGAAGCGGCTCCGGCACCGGAGCGCCCAGCCGTCTCCCGCGGGCCAGCGCGATCACTATCGCGATTATCAAAAGCATGATGAGGAGGGGTACCAGCCACGCCGGCCACGGATTGGGCGGCTCCGGGCCGCTACCGCCGCCGAGCTCGAGGTCGATGGCGTCGCTCGGTGTCGGGCCCGGGCTGGCGTCCGGGCGGGTCCGCTCGCGCCCCGGCCCCAGCGACGGCACCACCTCACCCGAGCCCGCCTCCTCGCTGTAGGTCTTGGGTTTGGGCTCCATCGCGTGCAGGTCGAGCCACACCACGGTCTGCTTGGCGCTCAGCAGGTCGACCGCGAGCGTCTTGTTGTCGTGTTCGGACAGGCGGTCGGCGCGGAAGGGGTCGGCACTTCCCGCGACAACGAACTCCACGCCGTTGAAGTTTTGCGCCACCAGGCCGGAGTCGTAGCACACGTGCGCGTCCCTGCCCCCGTAACGCGTGCGGGTCACCGCGGCGGGGCCGGCCTTGGTGAGCGTGCACCCCTGGCCGCGGCTCGTGACCGCTGTCGCCCAACGGGTCGGCCCGACGCCGAGCGTGGGCACGGCATCCAGGAGCTGGCGCGTGCCCGGCTCCACGAGCACGACCCTGGTCTTGGCCGGGCTCTGCCGCAGCATCCACAGATAGTCGGGATGCACGAACTCGGGCGTGGGGATGAACAGGGTCGCGTTGCCCTTCAGCCGCCACGCCGACAGGAGCGCGTCCGACGAGCGGGTCTCCCGCTTGACCGCGATCCCCTTGGCGCGCAACAGCTCGGCGAGCTCACCGGCCGATGTGGACCCGTGCGCCTCGGGCGACAGATAGGTGTGCTCGGCCGTGTCTGGCTCAAGGATGGCATGCACGACCACGGTGCCCGTCATGAGCGCGAGCACGAGGGCGAACGGGATCGCCAGGCGGGGCCACCTGCGCTTGCTCATCGCCGGCTCAATTCCGTGTGAAGCTGGTCCGCCAGGACCCTCATCTCGGAGTCGTCCTCGATGCGTGCGGGGCTTTTGCGGTACCAGATAAGGGAAAATATGCCACTGGCGGCCGTCAGGGGCGGTCTCACCCCGGGAAGCGCGGCGCTGGCGGCCTCGGCCAGCTCGGTGACCGTCCATCCCGGACGGTTGACGACGACGCCGCGCTCGACCATCTCGCGCACCATGGCGCGCAGTCGCTCGCGCACCGCCTCGGCGTAGCGGCCCTCGGCGGCGAACCGGTCGGCGAGCGCGACGAACACGACCGGTGCCACCTCGGGCAGCTCCTCGTCGCTCTCGGCCACATCGTCGAGCTCGTCATCGGTGATGACACGCACGGCCTCGTCCTTTTTCTTGGCCCGCTTGGGACGGCGCCGGAAGCGGATGCGCAGCATCGCGTGCCACCAGCTCGGCCAGAAAAACCACAGCGTGCCAACGATTCCCGCGGCCAGCAGCAGGAGCAGCGCGGTCAACGGCAGCGGGACGATGTCGCCCCAAGCGGCGACCAACTCGTTCCAATCCCTCATCGTGCGGCCACCGTTTCGTGCGTCAACGGGGCGTGCCGCTCGGCGCGGGCCAGCCAGATGTCCAAGCCCTCACCGCGGAAGCGGGACTCGATGACGGCCGCCGCGTCAAGCGCGGCAAGGAAAGAGTACGCGGCGACATTGGCGATCACGAATCCCACGGTCAGGATCCAGAAGGCGGTGACGTCGTCGACGGACAGGAAACCGAGCAGCGACATGAGCCCGACGAGGAACCCGAGGCGCAGCAGCAACCACGCGAGATAGCCCAGCAGCCGGACACCGGTCACCCGCATGCCGACCCGGAACGCCGTCGCGGCCGCGCGGCCCAGGCTGCCCTTGGCATCGATGCCTATCACCGCGCCGGACGTGCCGAAGAGCGTGTAGCCGGGCACCCACAGCGGACCAAGGAACGCGCCGACGGCCGTCACCAGGCCCGCCACCGGCGCGGCGAGGCTCACCCGCACGACCTCCCACGGGCCCGGCCGCCGCCAGACCCCGGTCAGCTCGGCCACCGCGGCCCGCCCCGCCCACACCCCCAGGAACGTGATGATCAGCGCCTCCAGCCCGGCGCCGACCGCGAAAGCCACCCACAGCCCGCCGAACGGCAACTCCCACAGCCCCTCGCGGATGAACGTGAGCAGGCCGACCCCCAGCACCTCGCGCAGCGGGTAGAGCACCCCCTGCTCGGCGACGGCCAGGCCGGCCGCGAGCACCAGCAGCGAGCGCGGAGCGGCGCGCACCAGCTGAACGGCAGCATCCAGCAACTCGCCGACGGTCAGGGGCCGCCGCGGCAGGGCCGGTTGCCGGTTCAATTCGATCTCCAGGGGTGGCAGGCAAGTAATAGTACGGTCGGCACACAAGATATCCGTGAAGCCGGTTCATGTGGGGGAAAGGGAGATGCGATATTGGACGGCATGAGAGCCCGGGTACTGGTGGTTGATGACGATCCCGCGCTCGCCGAGATGCTGGGCATCGTGCTGCGCAGCGAGGGTTTCGCCCCCTCCTTCGTGGCCGACGGCGAGCGTGCGCTGGCGGCGTTCCGAGAGACAAGACCTGACATCGTCCTGCTCGACCTGATGCTTCCGGGCATGAGCGGGCTCGACGTGTGCCGGGCGATCCGGGCCGAGTCGGGCGTGCCGATCGTCATGCTGACCGCCAAGAGCGACACCGTCGACGTGGTGCTGGGGCTCGAATCCGGTGCGGATGACTACGTGGTCAAGCCCTTCAAACCCAAAGAGCTTGTCGCGAGGGTACGGGCCAGATTGCGCAGGGGCGAGGACGTCACGCCCGAGGTGCTCAACATCGGCCCGCCGGACAACCAGATCAGCATCGATGTGCCGGCGCACACCGTGACCCGCAACGGCGACGAGGTCAAGCTGACCCCGCTGGAGTTCGACCTCCTGGTCGCGCTGGCGCGCAAGCCGCGGCAGGTGTTCACCCGCGAGGTGCTGCTGGAGCAGGTGTGGGGCTACCGGCACAGCGCGGACACGAGGCTGGTCAATGTCCACGTGCAGCGGTTGCGCGCCAAGATCGAGCCCGACCCGGAGCGACCGGAGATCATCTTGACGGTGCGCGGGGTCGGATACAAAGCGGGAACGAGCTAGTCTGGTCCTGCTGTGGACCTCCCCTCACTCATCCCTCATCTGCGGCGCGCTCTCTCCCAGGCGCGGCGGCGGTTGTCGCCGCTTGCCGAGCGGGCGAGGCGCACCTGGCGGCGGTCGTTGCAGCTGCGCATGGTCACGATCACCGTGGTGTGCTCGGGCCTGCTGGTGACCGGCTTCGGCTATCTGGTCGCGGAGCGCAACAACGAGGCGCTGCTGCAGGGCGCGCGGGAAGACGCCAAACGCAAGATCGAGGCCGGCGCGGACTACCTCAAGGCGCAGTTGGAAAGCTGGCCCAACGGCGAGGACCCCAGCACGGCCAAGGAAGTCACCAAGATCCTCATCAGCCTGGCGACCAGGCCCGAGCAGGGCGACGACGTGTCCGTCGCGGTGTATTTCTCCCAGGCGCCGACCACGGTCGGCAACCGCGAGGCGTTCTGGCCACCGACGAAGCGGTCCGAGGTGGCCCTCGCGATCAAGCCGGAGCTGCGGCGCGCGGTCGAGAGCGGCAATGCGGCCAGCCAGGTGGTGACGGTGGGCGGCAACACCTACCTCGTCTACGGCACGCCGGTGTCCATGCCGCGGTGGAGCTACAAACAGATCGAGCTCTATTACGCCATCTCGATGCAGTCCGAGGTCGGCGTCTCGCAGAACACGCAGACGACCGTCATCCTGGTCGGGCTGATGCTGGTGCTGCTGCTGACCATCCTTGTCGTGTTCGTGACGCGTCTGGTCGCGCAGCCCGTGCGCCTGGCGGCACAGACGGCGCAACGCCTCTCGGCCGGTCTGCTCGACCAGCGGATGGCGGTCAACGGCGAAGACGAGCTGGCCCTGCTGGCCGACGCGTTCAACCAGATGGCGGCCAACCTGCAGCGGCAGATCGTGCGGCTGGAGGAGATGTCCCGGCTGCAGCGCCGTTTCACCTCCGACGTGTCGCACGAGCTGCGCACTCCGCTCACGACCGTGCGCATGGCCGCCGACCTGCTGTATTCGGAGCGGGAAGACTTCGACCCCGCGGTGGCGCGCAGCGCCGAGCTGTTGCAGAAGGAGCTCGACCGGTTCGAGGAGCTGCTGACCGACCTGCTGGAGATCAGTCGGTTCGATGCCGGCTTCGCCATGCTCGACACCGAGCCGACGGACATGATCGCGCTGGTCACGCGCGCCACGACCCGGTTCGAGCGGCTGGCCCGCCGGGCAGGGGTCGAGCTGCGCCTGATGGCGCCCGAGCCGCCGGTGATCGCCGAGATCGACGCCAAACGGGTGGAGCGCGCACTGCGCAACCTCGTGGACAACGCCATCGACCACGCGGAGGGCAAGCCGGTCATCGTCACGCTCGCGGCCGACGAGCACGCGGTCGCGCTGACCGTGCGCGATCACGGCATGGGCCTCAAGCCGGGCGAGGAGAAGCTGGTGTTCAACCGGTTCTGGCGGGCCGACCCGTCGCGGGCCCGGCAGACCGGCGGCACGGGCCTCGGGTTGTCCATCAGCCTGGAGGACATCCGGCTGCACGGCGGCTGGCTTGAGGCGTGGGGCCGGCCCGGCGAGGGCGCGGTGTTCCGGGTGACGCTGCCGGTCCGCGCGGGCGCGCGCCTGAAGTCCTCGCCGCTTCCGTTGCAACCGCTCGCGGCCATCCCGGCACAGCCGACCGCGCCGTCGCAGGGGGTGGGCGTGTGAGGCGGCTCTTGGCTGTGGTCGCCTGTCTGGGCATGCTGGCCGGGTGTGGCATCGGCTCGGGGCGGGTGCGGATCGAGGGCAAGCCCGCCGGCGCGGATCAGCTGGGCGCCGACTCCGCGGTGCGCGACAAGCTCGGCCGGCCGGACAACGTCACCCAGGCCATTGACCTGGTGCGCCGGTTTCTCACCGCACCCGCGGACGACGTCAACGTCCGGGTGCAGACCGTCTCCAGCTACATCAGTCCCGACGAATCCTTCCTGCCGAAGGACGAGGTGCACGTCGTCCACGTCGACGGCGGCTATAACCAGTTCTCCGACGCGTCCGGCAACACCACGGTCGAAGTGGACGTGCACCATATCGGCATCCTCAACAATTTCGGGCGGATCGAGCCCTCGGAGCGGGGAGCCGAGAAGCTCAAGTTCACCGTGGTGGACCGGCCCGACGGGCTCTTCCTGAGCAAGCTGTCACACGACGTGCTGCTCATGTCCGACAGCGCGCTGAACAGTTATTTCCAGGCACGGCGGTTGTATTTCTGGAGCAAGGACGGCACGCAGCTGATCCCCGATCTGCGCTACGTGACGCTGCGGCAAAATGCAGCGGGCCAGGCGGACCTGCTGCTGCAATGGCTCTATGAGGGACCGTCGCCCTGGCTTGCGCCGGCGGTGGCCGACCTGCCCTCGCCCACCCGTCCGGCGGGCAAGCGGGTGAGCGTGAAGGACGGATCGCTGAGCGTCGACCTCGCGACCGCGCCGGGTCCCGAGGATGGCGGGCGGTTGGCCAAGCAGCTGGCCAAGACGCTCCTGACCGCATCGGTGTCCAAATTGGAGCTGACGGTGGCTGGAGTCCCCCAGGGCGACACCACCCGCCCGGACGACCAGCGGCACGAAGCTTCCGAACGGTTCGGCATCGTCAATGGCGCGGTGCGCCGTGTTGCCCCCGGCAACACCACCGGCTTGACACCGCCCAACCCGGCACCGGTGACGCTGCCCGCCGACCTGAACAAAAACCTTGTGGCCGTGGCGTTCGCCCGTGGCCAGCAGTCGGCCGTGCTGGTGCGCCAGGATGGCGGCGTCTCCGTGTGGCACCAGCAATCCGGCTTGACCCCGGTGCAGCTCGGCCAGGCCAAACCGTTGGGGCAGCCGGTGTGGCTGGATCGGGCCGCGACGTCGGCGCTGATCCTGGCCGACAACCGGCTGTATCACATCGGCCCGAAGGGCGTGGCGACTCCTGTGTCCGGCGCCGAAAACATCACCGCCTTCTCGCTGGCGCCGGACGATACGCGGTTGGCGTTGGTCCGAAATGGACGGTTGTGGCTGGCGGCGCTGACCCGCACCGCCTCCAACGACCTGATCCTGAACCAGCCGCAGGTGGTGCCGACCCTGCTCGGCAACGGCGTGCAAAACGTGGCGTTCGGCGGCGAGACCACGCTCGTGGTGGCGGGCCCCTATGCGACCAAAATCACCCTGGTCTCGGCCAACCTCGACGGGTTCGCGCCGAGCAGCTATCGCCACGATCTGTTCGACCCGGATGTGAGGGTCGTCCACATGGCGTCGGCCCCGAACGCGGCACCGCTGTTCGAGGTCACCGGGAACGGCTCGTTCGAGGCGCAGGTCGGCGGGAGTCAACAGCTCGTCCCGGTGGGCGCCTCGCCGAGCGCCGAGGTGGCGGGCGCCAAGGTGTCGGCACCGAGCTTCGAGGGCTGAGGCGTGCTCGGGGCGCTGCTGGATCTGGTGATGCCCGCGGCGTGTGCCGCGTGTGGCGAGTCGGAGGAGCGGCTGTCTTGGGAGGTCTGCGGGCGGTGCGCGGCTGCGGTTGACCGGTTGCGTGCCGGGCCGACCCGGCCCACCCCGGCGCCGGATGGGCTGCCGCCTTGCTTCGCGTTGGGGGAATACGGAGGCGAGCTGCGCGAGCTGATCATCGGGTACAAGGACCGGGGCCGGCACCGGCTCGCCCATCCGCTGGGCGCGCTGCTGGCCGAGGTGGTCGCGACCGCACTGCCCGGCGACGGCCCCGTGCTGGTGCTGTTCGTGCCCGACACGGGCGCGGCGGCGCGCGAGCGTTACGGCGACCACATGCGCCGGCTCGCCCGGGCTGCCG
>NZ_QJUG01000266.1 GCF_003426775.1 Allorhizocola rhizosphaerae
GGTGGGCGCGCCTGTGGGGTGGGAGGGTGTGGGTGTGGCGGCGGGCGGGTTGGCGGTGACGCCGGTGCAGTAGGTGGTGACGTGGTCTTTGCCGCCAGCGGCCGCGACCAGTGGGCCGTAGGCAGGGGTGTCCAGCATGGAGGGTTGCGCAGCGGCGAGGTATGCGGTGCAGAGGCCATACAGCGCGGCGGTTGGACTGTCCGATGTGGACGGCTCGGTTGAGCGGGTGCTGTGCGCCGGCGCCGGGGTCGGAACGTCGGTGTCCAGCGGATCGGGGATGATGCCGGTGGTGGTGGCGACCGCGACGCCACCGGCGAGGGCGATGCACGCGGCGATGGCCGCTTTGACGGTGAAGATTTTGGCTAACGCGAGTTGGATCATCGATGGTCTCCGAGGTTGGGGTGTTGGTTCGCGTTGAGCGGCCCGGTAGGCGGCCATAACCGTGTCCTCGCCGGGCAGCGGGCCGGGCTCGGCCGGCGCGGATGCCACGGCGATCAGATCGGTCAGCGGGCCTGCGGTGCCGGTGTGCGGCCCAGGTTGCGCGGGCCGCAAACCGCCGTGAGGCTGGTGCACGCTCATCACAGCTTCCCCAGCGCGTGAGATGTCCGCAGCATTACATTCATAGTTATCTGTCCTGAAAGAAGCTGGGTTTTGCCCGAGTTGTTCGGCCAGGCGGCGCAGGCCCCGGTGGGCCGCTGTGCGTACCGCACCGGGTCGCTTGCCGAGGATCCGGCCGACCGTGGCGGCGTCGAGTCCCATACGACCCGCAGCATGACCACTTCCGCCTCGACCCGCGGCAGGCGCGCGATCAGTGCGATCGCGCGCTGGGTGGCCAGCGACTCGGTGGCTTGCGCCGCGGCGTCCGCGGTGGTGCCGCCGGATTGTTCGTCCAGTGGCACCACGGTGCGTGGGCGGCGTTGCAGGCGCCGCACGTGGTCCAGTGCGCGATGGCGTGCGATGGTGACCGTCCAGCCGCGGAAGTCGTCGAAGTCACCTCGAAACGAGCGCAGGTCACGCGCGGTCTGAAGCCACGTCTCCGACGCCACGTCTCCGACGCCACGTCCTCGGCGTCGTCGCCGGTCTGTGCGCAGGTAGTGCAGCAGTTGTGGCTGCACGGTGCGGTACAGGGTGCGGAAGGCATCCTCGTCGCCCGCCTGCGCCGCGAGCACACGCCAGCTCCACACGTCGAAGGAGGCGGCCTGCGCGGCGCTGTCCGCGACGCTGCTGCGTGACGTGTCGCCGCGCGGCGGCACCGGTGAGGGAGCACGCGACACCGGTGTCCTGCCGCTGCTGTCCCATGCGCTGTACGCGACGTGGTCGCAGGCACTCGGCCGACGGCTCACGATTGCCGACTACCGCAAGGTCGGCGGGATCCACGGTGCCGTAGCCGCCACCGCCGACGCGGTTTACCACACGCTGACCGAGCACCAGCGCGACCTTGCCCGGCAGCTGTTTATCAGCCTGGTACAGGTCTCCGCGGATGCCGCCGACACCCGCCGTCGGCTCCTGACTGCGGAGTTGCTGTCGGCTTCACCTGTGGCGCCTGCTGACCGACACCGACCTTCTCAATCGACGCTGCAGTTTCGACTTCTGTTTCGGACGCTGCTGATGTCGCTTGTGTCGAAGGGACGATGTCGGTGGCCCGGGGGAGGTGCTCATGGATGGCACTCGTCTCGGTGAAGATGTCTGGTTTGTCTTGCTTGTTACTGATTCTGATGTGCATGCTCGGGCTGGATGTGGGTGCCGCTCGTGAGGTGGGGCGATATGGAGGATCGGCGTCCGGTTGATGGTGACTTTCTGACGTTGTTCGACAAAAGGGAGATCGCTCGTTGGACTCGGCATGGGGAGTCGACGATCAGGCGGTGGATCGCTTGCGGGAAGATTCCGCATCAGCTTGTGACCCGGCCGGGTGGGCGGATCTTCATGAGTGGTGATCAGTTGGCCCGGTTGATCAGGTCGTGGCAGGAGCGGGAGCAGGAGCCGGAGGTGGTTCGGGAGCCGGTGGTGCCTGAGCAAAGGGCCTTCCGGCGTACGTCGCGGGTGCGTCGGCGTGATCCGTTTGCTCCTGTGCGTGGAGGCGGGCGGCGGGTTGAAGGCGTGTGATGTGGTTTGGGCGGTGTCCGGCGCAGACGGTTTCGTTAGTGAACCGTAACATCGAAACATTGACGTGTTATGCGTGACCTTGGGTGCACCGGAGCGTACAGCGCGATCGATTTGCCCGAAACATGAGCAGTATTGATGAGAAATTATCGGGTGTTTTGGGAGCATAGGCCTGATATGCTGGATAGAGTTTCTCATTCAAACCCAGTATCGCCCACCATCTATTTAAGCTGATCAAGGCCCCTTTCGAGGGGCCTTGCTCGTATTCTTGATCTTCTCTCGTCGGCAATCAGCGAAAAGTCAGCAAGCGCCCCGCGCACCCTGTTGTCACTGCCAACGCCGATGCTGGGTGGCCTTCCTTGCCGGCTCGAAGTCGTCGCTTTCGCCTTGTTTTCGGTCCCGCCTGATGACATGGGCAATGTCGAGGCCCGCGGCGCCCCCGTCGTCTCCGGGTCTCGGCCATAGGCACACACGACGCAACGAAGGGAACGAGGACATGCAGAGGAAGAAGCTCGCGGCCCTGGTCATCGCCGGCGCCGGTGTTGCCGCCGGCTTTGCCGTCGGCGGGGTGGCGCTCGCCGACGACGGTGCCCGCCCGGCTCCCGAAGTCGTCATCGAGCAGGTGAAGCAGGACTGCCCCAAAGAGGGTGGCGAGTCGAGCGGTACGTCGGGTGAGGGATTGTGACCGTCGTATCAAGCGAGCCCGCGGTGCGCGCCGGCGATCCGCCGGCCGGCGCGCCCGTCAGGGTGCTCGAGCGGACGCTGTTCGAGGTCAAGCGGGTGATCGTAGGCCAGGATCGGCTGGTGGAGCGGCTGCTCACGGCGCTGCTGGCCGGCGGACACTGCCTGCTCGAAGGGGTACCGGGCGTGGCGAAAACGCTTGCGGCGCAAACGCTTGCCGCGGCGGTGGGCGGCACGTTCTCCCGCATCCAGTTCACGCCGGATCTCGTGCCCTCGGACATCGTCGGGACCAGGATCTACCGGCCGTCGCGGGAGGGGTTCGACGTCGAGCTCGGTCCGGTGATGGCCAACCTCGTGCTTGCCGACGAGATCAACCGTGCGCCGGCCAAGGTGCAGTCGGCGCTGCTGGAGGCGATGGCGGAGCGGCAGGTCTCGATAGGCGGCACGACCTATCGGGTGCCGGACCCGTTTCTGGTGCTGGCCACGCAGAACCCGATCGAGTCTGAAGGCGTGTACCAACTGCCGGAGGCGCAGCGGGACCGGTTCCTCATGAAGGTCACTGTTGGCTACCCGACCGGGGAAGAGGAGCTTGGCATCCTGTACCGGATGGGCGTCGACCCGCCGGTTGCGCGCCAGGTGCTTGACCCGGGCGGCCTGGTCGCGCTGCAACGCGCGGCGCGGTCGGTGTTCGTCCATCATGCCATCGCCGAATACGTGGTGCGGCTGGTCGTGTCCACAAGGGACACCGCCTCGGTCGGGCTGCCTGACCTGGCTGGTGCGCTCGCTTACGGAGCAAGTCCACGGGCGACCTTGGGGCTGGTGGCGACCGCGCGTGCGCTGGCGCTGTTGCGCGGACGTGACTACGTGCTGCCGCACGATGTGCGCGACCTCGCCGTCGACGTGGTCGCGCACCGCATGGTGCTCTCCTTCGACGCGATCGCCGACGGAGTACGGGTCGAGGACGTCGTGGAGCGGATCGTCGCGGCCGTTCGGCCGCCGGTGGTCGCACCACGCGAGATCGCGGAGGCGCGGGCGGCATGAATCCACTCGCGACAGAGCGTGAGCTGCGCCGGCTCGAACTTGTCATCACGCGCCGGCTTGACGGGCTCCTGCATGGCCAGTACCTGGGTCTGCTGCCCGGTTCCGGCACCGAGTTCGCCGGGTCGCGCGAGTATGTCCCCGGCGAAGACGACGTGCGGCGCATGGAGTGGGCCGTGACCGCGCGGACCGCTGTCCCGCACGTGCGCGAGACGGTCGCCGACCGCGAACTGTCCACGTGGGTGCTCGCAGACGCGACGGCCAGCATGGATTTCGGTACGGCGGCGGTGGAGAAGCGTGATCTGGCGGTCGCCGCCGTGGCCGCGGTCGGGTTTCTCACCGCAGGCTTCGGCAACCGTTTGGGCGCCTTGGTCTTGCAGGGATCAGGTGTGCGGCGTTTCCCAGCCGGTACCGGCCGGGCCCACCTTATGGGGGTGCTGCGCACGTTGATCGCGGCTCCGCGTACCCCGCCCGGCGCGACATCGAGCCTCGCCGAGGCGCTGGCGGTGCTCAACCGCGCGGCGCGCCGGCGCGGGCTCGCTGTCATCGTCTCGGACTTCCTTGACGGGTCCTATTCGGACGGTGAGATGGAGTGGGCCGCGCAGCTGCGGCGGTTGGCGGTACGGCACCAGGTCCTCGCCGTGCAGGCCATCGACCGGCGCGAGGAAGAGCTGCCGGACGTGGGCATCCTGACGCTCGTCGACCCGGAGACCGGCCGGCGGCGGGAGATTTCCACGGCCAGCCGCCGATTGCGGGCACGCTATGCCACCGCGGCGGCAGCCCAGCAACGCGCGGTGGCCGACGCGATCCGCCGCTCGGGCGCGTCCCACCTCACGCTGCGCACGGATCGCGACTGGGTCCGCGACATCGTGCGGCATGTGCTCACTCAACGTCGGCTGGCTCAGGGGGTGCGCCGTGAGCTTCCTCAATCCTGAACGGCTTTGGCTGTTGGCAGGCGTGGCAGGCCTCGTCGTGGTCTACGTCGTGCTCCAGTTGCGGCGCAGCCGGTATGCGGTGCGGTTCACGAACCTCGCGTTGCTGGAGCGGCTCGCACCGACCCGGCCGGGCTGGCGGCGCCACGTGCCGGCCGGCCTGTTCTTGGCGATGCTTGCCCTGCTGGTGCTCGGGTTTGCCCGCCCGGTCGACGACGTGCGCGTCCCGCGCGAGCGGGCCACCGTGGTCGTCGCGGTGGACGTGTCGGCTTCGATGCGGGCCACCGATGTCTCCCCGGATCGGCTCGGCGCTGCGCGCGAGGCCGCACGGGCGTTCGTCGACGGGCTGCCGGAGCACTTCAACGTGGGCCTGATCGCGTTCGCCGGGGGCGCGTCGGTGGCGGTGGCGCCGACGACGGACCGCGATGCGGTGCGTGCCGGCATCGAAGGGCTGGGCCAGAACCCGGGCGGCGCACAGGGTACGGCGATCGGCGAGGCGGTGGATGCCGCGTTGCGCGCGGTACGGACGCTCGACGAACGAGCCGGTGAAGACCCGCCGCCCGCGCGCGTGGTCGTGCTCTCCGACGGCGCGAACACCTCCGGTCGCGAGCCGGCGGAGTCGGCGGCCGACGCAGCGGCCGCCGGCGTGCCGGTGGACACGATCGCGTTCGGCACCGGTGTGGGCACGATCGTCCAAAGTGGACGTGCCGTCCCGGTGCCGTTGGACGGCCAGACCCTGCGCATGGTCGCCGAGCAGACGGCGGGCACCTATCACGAGGCCGGCTCCGGCGCCGAGCTTCGCGAGATCTACGAAGGCATCGGTAGCTCCATCGGGTACCGCATCGAACAGCAGGACGTGGCGGCGCGCTTCATCGGCTTCGCCCTGCTCGCTGCGCTCGCCGCCGCGGCCGCGTCGCTGCTGTGGTTTGCCCGCCTGCCCTGAGAGGAGGGGTCTGCCAATGAGCGACCTCAGTGGAAGAGACCCGGACCAGGCCGGGGTTGTGATGACCGGCTTGGGCGAGCCGCGCGGGCCGGACTTCGTCCAGCGGGACATGCCAGCGTTGCCCCCGTCCGCACCTCCCGGTGCTGGGCCTGCCGGGACTGCGGCGGGCGGCCGCCGGTTCCCGCGCGCGATCGCCACCGCGGTATTCGTAGTGGTGCTCGGCGCGGGTTCCGGCGCCGTCGCCGGTGGGCTCGTCGCCGGGGGACTCCCAGGCCGCGACCCGGAGCCGGCGGCGTTGTCGCCACCCCCCGCACCGGCTGCCACCGGCGGGCTCATCGACGTCGCGGCGCAGGTGCTGTCCGGAGTCGTATCGGTACAGGTGGGCCGGGCATCCGGTTCGGGGTTCGTCATCGACGACCGGCAGCACATCGTCACCAACAACCATGTCGTGGCGGGCGCCACCTCGGTGAGCGTCGTCGGCAACGACGGCGTGCGCCGCCCCGCCCAGGTCATCGGCACGGACCCGGGCACCGACATCGCCGTGTTGCGCGTGGCGCCGTCAAACGCCTTGCGCCCCTTGTCCTGGGGCCGCTCGTCCAACGTGCGCGTTGGCGAGCCGGTGCTCGCGGTCGGGTCGCCGCTGGGCCTGTCGGGCACGGTCACCGCCGGCATCGTCAGCGCCCTGGATCGCAATGTCCGGCTGGGAAACGGCGTGCAGCAGAGCGCCATACAGACCGACGCCTCGATCAACCCGGGCAACTCCGGCGGTCCGCTGGTCAACGCGGGCGGCGAGGTGATCGGTGTCAACACGGCCATCGCCACATTGGACGGTTCGGGGTCGATCGGGATCGGCTTCGCGGTGCCCGTGGACCGTGCGGCCGCCGTGGCCCGCGAGATCATCCGGTGACGGATACTCAGTAACCTTTCAGGAAGCGGGGATACGTTGCGCTCTATGCGGATCTTGGTCGTCGAGGACGAGGAAGATCTCGTCCACGCGGTCCGGCTCGGGCTGACCCGGGCCGGATATGCCGTGGACACCGCCCCCGACATGGCGCAGGCGCGGGATCGGCTCACCGTGAACGCGTACGACGTGATGCTGCTCGACCTCAACCTGCCCGACGGCGACGGCTTCGAGCTGTGCCGCGCGGTGCGCCGCGGGGAAGTGCCGGCCGTCGGCGGCACCGACCTGCGCGTGCTGATGCTGACCGCTCGCGGCGCGCTGCAGGACCGGGTGCGCGGGTTGGACGAGGGCGCCGACGACTACCTGGTCAAGCCGTTCGCGATGGCCGAGCTGCTGGCACGGGTGCGTGCCCTGCTGCGGCGGGACTCCGGTGGCGGCGGCGCCGTGCTCGAAGTGGGCGACCTGCGCCTGGACACGGCGCGGCATGAGGCGCATCGCGGCGACCGCCGGCTACACCTGACCCGCAAAGAGTTCGGCGTGCTCGAGTACCTGATGACCAGACCGGGCGTCGTGGTCTCGGCCGAGGACCTGCTCGAGCACGTGTGGGATGAAAACGCCGACCCGTTTACCCAGACCGTCCGGGTGACCGTCGGGACCCTGCGGCGCAAGCTCGTCGCAGCCGGTGGCGGCGCCCTCGTGCAGACCGTGGTGGGCCGCGGTTATCGGCTCTGGGAGGCGTCGTGATGGGGCGGTTTCTTCGCGGGCTGCCCAGCTTCTTCCAGTCGATCCGCTTCCGGCTCACCGTCTGGTACTCGACGCTGCTGTCACTGGTCGCCGGGCTGCTGCTGGCCGTGACCTATGTCGTGGTCGAGCGGAGCACCGACCCGCATCCGATCACGCAGAGCTACCAGGCCAGCCTGTACGACCGGCTCGACAATGGACAGAAGCGGTACATCGGCACGATGGAGGTGGCCGAGGTCGAGGAGATCGAGTCGGCCGTCAACTACCGCACGCTGGAAACGTTGCGCACGTTCTCATTTGGCGCGCTCGGCGGGCTGTTCCTGCTCAGTCTCGGCATCGGCTGGGTGCTCGCCGGTCGGGCTTTGCGTCCGGTGCGGGCGATCGCTCGTACCGCTGAAGAAATCCAGGCGACCGACCTGTCCCGGCGCATTCAGCTCGGGGGAGCGCGCGATGAGCTGCGGTACCTGGCCGACACCGTCGACTCCATGCTGGACCGCCTCGACACCGCTTTTCGCACCCAGCGGCAGCTGATCGACGACGTATCGCACGAGCTGCGCAGCCCGCTGACCATCATGCGCGCCAACCTCGACGTGGCGCTGACCTCACCCGACGCGACCGAGGAGGACCGCCGGCGAGCCGTGGCGGTGATGGACCGGGCGACCGCGCGGATGTCGAATCTGGTGGAAGACCTGCTCGCCTCGGCGCGGCGCTCGACGCCCGCGTTGGCGGACACTGACGTGGATCTGGCTGCCGTGGCCCGGGAGGCGATGGAAGACTACTCGTCGCTGGCTTCCGAACGCGGCCTGCGGCTGCGCGACCGGCTCAGCCCCAGCCTTGCGCTGATCGGTGACCCGGAAGCGCTGCGGCGGGCGATCGGCAACCTGCTGTCCAACGCTGTACGCCTCGCACCGTCCAACAGCGACATCGCCGTCTCCAGTGGACACCTGGACGGCTGGCTCTGGCTCGGTGTCGCCGACCGCGGACCGGGGATCGCCGAACCAGACCAGGCGCGTGTGTTCGACCGGTTCTGGCGTGGGTCGGGCGCGAGCGAGCGGGATCGGCGCACCGGGCTGGGCTTGGCGATCGTGCGCCAGGTCGTCGAGTCCCACGGCGGCCAGGTGGCGCTGCACTCCGCCCCGGGCGAGGGCAGCACCTTTGTCCTGTGGTTCCCCTCCCGCGGTGCGGGCAGCGACCTGGCACCGCGCCCGGCAACGAACCCGCTGCTGATCTGACCCGCCATCCAGCTCGCCGCCCATCGTGGAGGACGACCCTGGTGCCTTGAACGTATAGGTCGACTGAAGAGGTTGTCGCTTGTGGACCTCGTCGTGAGGGGCCAGCGTGCTCGGTATGAAAAAGGGTTCGCTTGTTAACCGCGACGATCATGCTGACCGCCAGCGTCTGGGTGGCGCCTGCGACCGCTGCGACCAAGACCGAGGTGGCCGGGCTGTCCCCGTCGGCGCCCGTCCTGGTGCTGGGTGCCGAGGCGACGGCGTTCGATCCCAGCAACAATCCGCCGGCGTGGTATGCGATGGCCGAAGCCTACGACTCCGGCACGGCGAACGCGCCCACCCGTCCGGTGTATGGCGGCTATGTCACCCACTTCGACTTCGACGGCTACAGCGCGCCGAGCCAGATCGTGTCCGCCAACCGTGGTCTGACTTTCGCCCCGACCGGTCGCGAGGCCCACGAAACTGGTACACCGTCAGCGGGCAGGAAAGCTATGCCCTGCGATACTCCGCGACCGCCCCGGCGCGTCATGCACGCTATGTGCGCGTCCTGACCGGCACCGCGTCATGGTGCCCGCCCGGAGTCGTGGCGCCGTGCAGCATCCTCAACGAGATCGAGCTGCACGCCGCCGACGTCAACTCGTCGAGAACGATCCGGTCAACGGTATCCCGCGCGGCTACGCCATCGACCACACCATCGACAATCAGGACATCGGGCATCTGGAAGTGTGGGTTTCCCCATCCAGCGTGGGCAGCGGTACGAGCCGGGCTCTGCGCATCCTCGACGACAGCGGCGACCATCTGCCCGCCGTCCGCCGTGTCGACTCGTCAAGCACGGTGAAGACACTCGAGTTCCGTTTCCATCCCGAGCAGTGGCGGCCGGTTGGCACGGGCGCGTCATCGGCCTTTCTGTTTGACGTGCTGGCCACCCCGGTCGGCGGGCAGCGCCGGGTCGCCTTCCACCTGGCGGTGTGGAACGACGGCACGATCCGCTATCACGCGGGCGGAGTCTGGCGGACAATCGGCAACGGGCCTGCCTTGAACCCGTCCACCTCGTGCACGGCGGGCTGCATCTGGTCCACGATTCGCGTCCGGGCGACCACGACGACTGCGACAGTCACGGTCAACGGCGTGCAGATCGGGACGGCCACCCGGTTCGACGGCGGCACAAGCAATCTGACCGGTCACCAGTTCTCGGCCAGCAGCACCGCCGACGAGCAGGAGTCGTTCCTCGTCGACGACGTGTACACGAGCAACAGTTGACGTTAGCTTCGGCTTGGGCCGGTCCAATGTGGACCGGCCCGGGCGTTGCGGACGGTGGCCGTGACGTCTGCTCCCGCGCGGCGATGCCCGGTCCGGTCGCGGGTTTAGGCGAGCAGGGCGGTGAGGACGCGCTCGCAGCGGGCCGGGTCGATGGTGAGGCCGTGCTGGAGCCCCCAGAGCCAGTAGTCGACGCAGCGGACGATGGTCCAGCCGTGCGCGGCCTCCTGATCGACCTCGGCGGCCTGCGCCAAGGTTGCCAGCAGGCGGTGGACATCGTGGTCGGTGGACAGCTCGCCGGCCCGGGTCCACATGAGCTCCGGGATGGAGAACGCGGGATCGCCGTCGACCGGGCGGGGATCGACGGCTAGCCATGGCAGGCGATCCCCGGCCAGGATGTTGCCGTAGTGCAGATCGGCATGGATGAGCAGGCCCGCCGGGCGCGAGGCCAACTCACGGCCCAGCCCGCAGGCCCGGTCGAGCCAGGGCGCGGGCACGGGCCCGCCCAGGTCGGCATTGCGCTTCGGCAGCCCGGCGGCGATGTCATGGGCCATGCCGGGCAGCGCGCGCAGGCCGGGCGGGCTGGGCACCGCGAGCTGCCGGATCAGGCCG
>NZ_QJUG01000267.1 GCF_003426775.1 Allorhizocola rhizosphaerae
GTTGCTTGCTCGGGTCCGCCCACGAGTCCGCGTAGTGGAAGTCGATGCCAAGGCCCATACCCCGCTGCTTGATCCAGCTTGCCGACGTCAGCGAGCGGTCCGGACCCTGGCGCGGGACCGGCGTGAGCGCGCCGGTGCCCTCGCTTCTCGGCTGGTTGAAGATCCGCAGCCGGGCGTACTCCATGCCCCGGTCCTTGAGCACGTCGAGCAGGTGCGGCCCGGCGCCCCGATCGGCGGCCAGCGGATCGACCCAGTATTGCCTTGTCTGCTGGTCATCCACCCAGGACACGTCGGCGCCGAGGATGAGGTTGTTGCGCAGGTAGTTGAAGACCTGGAGCTCGCTGATGCCGGCCCTGGCGCGGCCCGACACCCCATTGAACGTGAGCCGGACGAAGCGCGTGCCCGGCCTGGTGAACAGATGCACTGCCCCACGCGACACGGCACGGTTGCGGGACTCGTCGGCTATCGTCTTCCACCGGCGACCGTCCGTTGAGGCTTCTATGGTGTACCGATACACGACACCCGGCTGCGGGAAGACCACCTTGACCTTGCGCAGATTGTCGTACGCGCCGCCGAGGTCGACGGTCAGCTTCTGCTCGGCGCTGGGGTGATCGGCATACCACGATGTTGTCGGGTCGCCGTCGATCGCCAGTGCGGCGGTGGACGAGCCGCTGCTCGCGGTCGCCGAGGCCCAGAACTTGGCGGCAATGTTGCTTTCGATCGGCTTGATGTCCGCGGTTCCGAAGGTCGCCTGGGCTGGTGCGGGTGCCACCAATATTCCCGTACACACCAGCGTGGCGAGTGTGGTCATGCCCGCGCTGAGGCGGGCGGGGCGCTTGTTCGTCATGTCCTCCTCTTCCTGACAGGTTCGGCTACCTCCGGTGACCGGTTCGTTCGCCACAAAGGCGGCCGTGGTCGACGACGGTCTCGCGGCACTGATGCAGTGGGTCTGTGAACGTTCCCATGCATGAGTGCCTTCGGAGGACGACCTGTTCTGGTTGAATCGTTTCAATGTTCTGCGCCGTGAACGCACAATATCGGCTCGCGGGCGGCCAGTCCAGGGGTCCAACGAAGCCGAGATGTGCCATTGGCCCTCCACGTGGAACCACTCGCCACGTTTCTCCAAGCCACTGAATTTGGAGGTGGTGAAACCGTTTCTGGGGGCGATGCGCCATGAGCATTCGCCCCGAGGCCGCGGACAAGGCATCGACATTTGGAAGATTATTACTTCGAGCACGGATGGCCGGGTTGTCCGTGTCCACCGTGGCCAACGTGCTCAGCCGTCCGTCGATCATCGCGCCCAGACCGGCAACGGGTGCAGGATGCGATCGGCGGCGTCGGATATGTGCCCAACGGGCCGGCCCGGCAGCTGCGCGGGTTGCGGTGGCCGCTGCCGTGGCGCTGTCTGTGGCCGCTGGGCGCGCCCAGCCCCGTCGTCGGCAGTGTCACCCCTCGATCTGGCGAACCTGTTTACGCCGGGGTCAACCGGGCATCGAGGATCGGCTCGCCCAAGACGCCCGCCTCCTGCTCGCCTGCAACACGGATCTGCGGTCGGCCGAGGAGAAGCGGCTACTGGGCCTGCTCCGGGCGCAGGCTGTCCGGGGTGTCATCGTCTCACCGACAGGTTCCGACCCGGCGCCGCCGAAGGTTCTGAGCCACAACGGAATCCCGCTGGTGCTCCTCTATTGCCCGCGCGGGCGCCAAGTGCGCACACAGGTAACAGACACAGTGACGGACGAATGTGTCGACCGACTGCCGCCGGCGGATCGGTGCCACACGATTCCGAGCGATCGATTGACAGTGTGTCGCCCTCCAGGCACGCTATGTGTTAAGCGTGATCCGACGGGAGCCGGATAGGGCCACACGCAGGGCAAAATGCTTTATTTACCTAGTAGTCTGACCTCACGATGCCTGGTAGGGCAATACCGGCGTCGGCGATCGGGGCTGACGCCAGGAGGTACGTCGCAATGCCAGAAAGTGAGATGGCACCCCAGGGACCGGCCGCACGAGGCACGCCGCGGCCGGATGGACCGTCAGATGGACGCTGCGCATCGGCCAAACCCTCACACAGGTGTGGACCGGCAAGCCGGCTGTCAACGGCTCGGCCGTTTCAGTGCGCAACGCCCCATACAACGGCTCACTGGCGGCATCTGCCTCAACCACATTCGGCTTCATCGGCGGGGGCGCTGCGTCAACCCCGGCGATGACCTGTACGAGTCCGTAGCGGACTGCAAGGGATTCGGCTGGCCCGCCTTCCGGGCAGGGGCGGGCCAGCCGAACGATCTCTATTTCAGATATGCGGCGATGGGGATTCGCTGGTCGCGCAACGCGTTGGCGACGACACCGGCGATCTGCCGAGCACCTGCCGCCTCGAAGTGGGTGTGGTCGTTGCAGAAAAAGGCTCCCACCGGGCCGGAGTTGTAGTCGCCGTTGAAGGGACAGAAACGCAGGTTGTTGTAGAGCGTGTAGCTCAGCCGGTGCAGGTCGATGACCGGTACCCCATTGGCGCTCGCGGCCGAGTTGGTCTCCGTGATGAACCCGCGGTTGCCCACCGCCGTGCCGCCCGAGCACCTGATCGCGGCGACCGGGGTCAGGAAGACGGGATGAGCGCCGCGCGCCTTGGCCGCACTCGCCATCACCCCCAGCAGTTGCTGGTAGCGCGCCGAACCGACGTGCCGCGGACACGTGCTGGACCCGTCATTGATTCCAAACTGGATGAACAGATAGTCGCCGGGCTTCATGCCGTTGGTCGAGTTGAGCATCTCCTGCCAGCGCGTCGAGTAGGTGTTCGGGTTGATGACGCACTCGCCGGCCGAGTTCATGGTGCTGGTGACATTGGGGTCGTAGAGCCAGGTCTGGATGCTACGCCCGCCAACGGCGCTGTTTCGCACGGTGACGTTGGCGTTGAAGTATTGGGCGAACTGGTTGCCCCACCCCACCGGGCAGGTGGCTCCGCCCGACGGGTTTGCCACCGTGGAGTCTCCCGCCAGCCAGACGGTGATCCGGGGTTGCGCCGAAGGCGAGGGCGACGGGCTGGTCGACGGCGGCGCGCACGGCGTGGGGCTCGGGCTGCCGCTCGCCGTCAGGTCCAGATGGTCTACATTGGGCATTCCGTTGGCCGTGGTGGGGTTGAACCGCACGGTGTTGCTGCCCGCGTTGACCGAGACCGTCAGGGTCTTCGTGGCCCACGTGGGCCATGCACCCGTACCCTCAAAAGAGACAGAAAGCACGGTGACACCATTGACCGCGACATCGGCCGGGCGGGAGGCGGTGGTGCCGTTGGCGAAACGGACCGCCAGCGTTGCCGTCCCCGCGGCCGCCGCGTTGACGGTGAACTGCACCGCCGCGCCGACCGCGTTGGTGCCGTCGCAGAATCCCGTGCCGGAGTAACCGGCGTGGTTGGACGCGATGACGCCGGAACACGTGGCCGGTGCCGACTCGGCCTCGTAACGGGTCGTCAAGGCCGAGGCCGTCGTCGCGGACAGCACCGTGACGGCGATTGCCAGCAGGGCGGCAGTGCCGGCGAGCACTGGTCGCAGCTTCACGATGCCCTCCTAGATGTACTGGTCGAGGATGGGCCGCAGCCGCTGCGCGATTTTCGCGTGGCCGGCGTCCGTCGGGTGGACGTTGTCGCTCGTGTCCGTGGCCGGGTTGATCCAGCCCGTCGTGTCCACGAAATAGACCCGGGTGTCACCGGCCGCGGTGCGCGCCGCCACGGCGTTGCGCGTCTCCGTCACGTACCGGTTGCGGAAGACTCCCATGGCGAAGATGTGGGCGTTGGGATAAGCACTGCGCACCCGCTGTAGCATCGTGATGTAGCCCTGCTGGAACTGTGTGGTCGATACGCCGTGCCCGACGTCGTTGGTGCCGAGGTTGATGACGACCGCGGTCGCCTGGTAGGTGGCGAAGTTCCAGTCGTCGTAGGTGGCCCACGCCGAAGACCGGCGGAACCAGTCCATCATCCCGTAGCAGTTCTGACTGACCAGACAGGCGCCGCCCTGGGCGACCTGGCTGTGACCGGCTCCGAGCCCCTCGGCGGTGAGCCAGGGGTACGCGGTGAAGGGCCGATTGGCGTTGGGCTGACCCACGGTGATCGAGTCACCGATGAACTCCACGAAATTCGCCGGCCTGCTGATCGGCATGGTCTGCGCTCCACTGGCGAGAATGAGCCCGCCGAAGACCGGGTCGCCCGTGTATGAACCGGCGCGCTCGCGATAGCCGATGCGAATGGTGTGCGAGCTTCCCGTGAGTCCCGTGGCGAGCGTGACGTTGCCCGACACGTTGCGGCGCCACTGCAGCGGCGCGTTGTTAATGGAGAAGTACAGGTCGATGGTGTTGCGCTGGCGCACACCGATCGAGCTTCCGGTGAAGCGGGCGTCGACGTAGCCCCCGGCCCAGCCCATGGCATACCACGACGAGTCCGACCGGTTCCAGCGCCCGTAGTACTGCAGGTTCGCGTCGTTGGGCCGGCCATTGCCCCCGGTCGGGCCGCCCGTCACCTCGAAGTCGAGGTAATCGATGTTCGGCAGGCCGGCCGCGGTGGTCGGGCTGAACCGGATCGTGTTGGCGCCCGCGTTCACCGAAACGGTCAGCGTCGCGGTGGTCCAGGCCGTCCATGCGCCCGTGGCCGCGAAGGTCGCGCCGACCGCGCGCGCGCCGTTGACGAGAACGTCCGCGGGTCGGTTGGCCGTGGTGCCGTTCGCGAACCGGACGCCCAGCGTCGCCGTGCCGGCCGCGCCCGCGTTGACGGTGAACTGTGCCGCCGCGCCGATCACGTTGTCGGCGTTGCAGAACCCGGTCCCGGAGTAGCCCGCGTGGTTGGAGTCGATGGTGCCGCTGCACGTCGCCGGCGCGGTCTCCGCCTCGTAACGGGTGGGCGCAGCCACCGCGGCGTTGCCGGTCAGCACCGTAGCCGCGCCGACGAGCAGGCCGCACGCGATGAGGGACGCCTTGAGTCGCATGGTTTCTCCCGGGGTCGTCCGGTTAGACGGCTGGTGAGGTAGGTCTGTGAACGTTCACGGTAGAGGATCAACAAGCCTGATGTAAATAGTTGCCCGTTCACCAATTTGGATTGCTATGCCGATTCGCGGGTCACCAGGTTGGTCGGCAGGATCACGGCGGACGGCGGGTCACCGGTGATCGCGGCCAGCAGCAGCCGCACCATCTCGCCGCTGATGCGCGACAGCGGCTGGCGGACCGTGGTCAAGCGAGGCATTGCCGCGGTGGCCACAGCAGAGTCATCGAAGCCGCCGACGGCGACGTCGTCGGGAATGCGCTTGCCCGCCCGCTGCAGGGCCACGATCGCTCCGGCTGCCATCAGGTCGGAGCAGACGAACACGGCGTCGAGGTCGGGCGCCTGGCGCAGCAACTGGTCCATCGCCTCCTCCCCGGAGGCCCGGGTGTAGTCGCCGGCGATCACCAGCCGCGGGTCGGGCTCGCCGAGCACGTCCCGGTATCCGGCCAACCGGTCCACGCCGCCGGACGTGTCCAGCGGGCCGGTGATGGTGCCGATCGTCCGATAGCCCCGCGATCTCAGGTAGGTGACCATCTGCCGGGCTCCGTCGCGGTCGTCGGCCGCCACGTAGGAGACTTCCCGCTCGTGGCCCAGCGGCCGCCCACAGGCGACGACCGGTAGACCCCGGTTGAGCAGCTCGGCGATCAACGGGTTGTCGGCGTGGTCGGAGACGAGGAGCGCGCCGTCGACGTGACCAGCGGTGACATAGCGGCCGATGCGCTTGCGGTCTGCCTGCGTGCCCGCGATGGTCAGCAGGAGTGTGATATCGCGCTCGGAGAGCGCCTGGGTGCAGCCGCGCAGCAGGATGTTGAAGTTGGGGTCTTCGAACAGGCGGTCCTGCGGTTCGGCGAGAATGAACGCGACCGAGTCGGATCGTTGCGTGACAAGGCTTCTGGCGTGCTGGTTGACCACATAGCCGCTCTTGCGGATCGCCCGCTGCACCGCCTCCAGCGCGGGCGTGGAGACATGACGACCACCGTTGAGCACACGCGAGACCGTGCCCCGGGAGACACCGGCCATCTGCGCCACGTCCTCCATGGTCGGACGGGCGCGCCGGGGCATCCGGGTGTCTGCGTCAGTCATGCCGCCATCTTCGTTGCACTGCAGCGTCTGGAACAACCGGCCAGCCGTCTCGGTCTGGCCAGGACCATGGTCCTGGCCAGACCCATGCTGCGCCGGTTCAGCACCAGTACAGCGTGGAGTTGACCCGGGTGACGTTGGTGATGGTGTTGTTGGTTCCCTGGCACGGGCTCCAGCGGATGTTGGTGTTGGAGACGGTCAGGTTGCGCAGGCTGATGTCGCGCGACGGCGGGAACTCGCTGCGCGCGGCGATGCGGACCTCGCCACCGCCGCTGACGGTGCCCGACACGGCGGCGATCGTGACGTTGTAACAGTTTTCCAGCAGGATCGAGTTGTTGCCGGTGTTGGTGATGGTGATCCGGTCGATGACCACACCACCGCTCTCGGAGACGCAGAAGATGCCCCGCCCGCCGCCTGAGGCCCGCACCTCACCCACGCGAATGTTGGTCGGGTAGCTGCTGCCCACTCGCCCGGCGCGGTTGGCCAGCCGGAACACGCCGTATCCGGTGCCGGTGGCGACGTTCTGCCCATCCACGAGGCCGACCTGCGCGTTGGTCGTGGTCTGCAGCAGCAGCGCCGATTCGCCGACGTTGCGTGCGGTCACCGTGCCGACGGTCAGACCGTCGACGTTCCAGGTCTCCACCGCGTGGCTGCCCGCACCCGAGACGAAGATGTTGTCCATCCGCACGTTGCTGTTGGCGGCGAGATCGCGCTCGAAGCGGATGCCCAGCCCGCCGGACAACTGCATGGTGATTTGACCCAGGTGCAGGTTGTTCATGCCGTAGACGCGGATACCGAAGTAGGGATTTCCTGTCATGGTGAGGTACGGGATGGAGACGTTGCGGGCGTTGACAGTCTCCACTGCGCCGCGCCCGGACCGGTTGCCCACGTTCATCGTGCCGCACACCTCAAGCGAGGTGTTGCTGGGCACACCGACCGTGGAGGCGCCGATCGAACCGCCGGCGCGGACCACGACCTTCTCCTGGCTGGTGCGCCCGGCGGTCAGGCTGCCGATGGCCCCGTTGATGGCCGACAGGTAGCTGGTTCCGGTGTAGACGGTCCGGCTGCCGTTGCGGGCGGTGTAGGTGCTCCCGCTCTGGGTCACCTCCGCGTTGAACGAGCCACTCCCGCAGCCGCCCGTGCCACCGCCCACCTCGAAGTCGAGATAGTCCACATTGGGCAGACCGTCGGCGGCGGTCGGGCTGAGCCGGATCGTGTTGCTACCGGCGTTGACCGACACCGACAGGCTCTTCGTGACCCAGGTGGTCCATGCGCCGGTACCCTCAAAGGAAGCAGATTGCACGCTGGTGCCGTTGACGAGCACATCGGCAGGCCGGGCAGTGGTCGTGCCGTTGGCGAACCGTATTCCCAGCGTCGCTGTGCCGGCGGCGGAGGCATTCACGGTGAATTGCAGTGCCGCGCCCACCGCGTTGTTGGCGTTACAAAATCCCGAACCGGAGTAGCCGGCGTGGTTGGTGTCGATCGTGCCGTCACACGTCGCCGGCGAGGTCTCCGCTTCGTAGCGGGTGGGTGCGGCCACGGCCACCGTGGCCGACGAAACCACGACCGCTCCGGCGAGCACCGTGGCACAGGCGATAAGGCGTTGCAGTCTCATGGCGTCCACCTCACATTGGGGTTGATCCGGCCGGTCCAGTTGAAGATGGCCATGTTGTCCCACTCGTTGCCGCTGCTGTTGATGTTGGTGGGATTCCAGCCATTGCCGTTGATTGCGTACCAGGTGGGTTCCCAGTAGAAGACACCGATCGCGCCCGCGTTGCGTGCGGTGTTTTGCACGTGGGCGAAGTTGGTTGCCTGACCGCTCCACGAGGCCTGGTAGCCGGAGCACGGCTGCGACCCGGAGATCACGTTTGCCGTGCTGTCCGCATTGGCTGAGGTGAACGGGTACGCGGTCTCGGCCAGGAAGACGGGCTTGCCGTAGCGGGTGCGCATGTCGACAATCACGTTGTACAGATTGGACAGCGTGCCGTGCCACGCGCAGTAGTACGACAGGGCGGTGAGGTCCCACTGCACACCCTGGTTGCGGATGCCGTCGTAGAACCAGCGCGCGCTGGACATGCTCTCGGCGTAAGCGGTGTGGATGATGACCTGCGTGCTGCTGTTGCATGCCTTGGTCGCGTTGTAGCCGGCCTTCAACAGCAGGCCCAGGTTGTAGAAGTTGCTGTTGTTGACCTTGCCCTCGGGCCACAGCATGCCGGTGTTGATTTCGTTGCCGATCTGCACGCTGTCGGGGACGGTGCCCTGTGCCTTGAGGCTGTTGCACACGTCGTAGGTGTAGTTGTAGACGTCGGTCTGTAGCTGGCTGATGTTGTGGTTGGCCCATGCGGCGGGCTTGTATTGCTTGCCCGGGTCGGCCCACGTGTCCGAGTAGTGGAAGTCCACCATCAGCTTGAGCCCGCGCTGCTTGACGGTCTGGGCGAACGCCAGCACCTTGGCCTTGTTGTTGTATCCGCTGGCCGGGTTGTTCCAGATGCGCAGGCGCACGTAGTTGACCCCGACGCCCTTGAGGATGTCGAGCGCATGCCGCTCGGTCCCGTTGGCGTCGTAATATCGCGCCCCGACGTCATAGGCACGTTGCAATGTGGACACGTCGGCGCCCAGCATGGTCAGCGGGGCTGCCGAGGCGGGCGAAGCTGTCATGGTCACCACTGTGCACAGTGCGGCGGCCACGACAAGGACGCGTTTCATGGCGCTCTCCTTCAATTTGAGCGGGTGTCTTCACTCCGCGCCGGGTGGGCAGAACCCGTCCGTCGTGATTGGACACCGGGGACGGCGCATGGGGACGCGATAACGCGCCCCCATGCGAATTCCGGTGATGCCATTGAGTTGTGAGGGGTTTCTACGGCGCGGCGATCTCGATGTAGTCGAGGTTGGGCAGGCCGTTGGCCGTAGTGGGGTTGAACCGGATCGTGTTGTTGCCGGCATTGAGGGTCACCGTCAGGGTCTTGGTGGCCCACGTGGTCCATGCGCCGGTGCCTTCGAACGACGGTGTCTGCACCGTCGAACCGTTGACTATCAACGAAGCCGGGCGTGCGGTCGTGGTGCCGTTGGCAAACCGCACCCGCAACGTCATCGACCCTGCCGCGCTCGCGTTCACCGTGAACTGAGCGTAGGCATTCGTCGCGTTGTTGCCATCGCAGAACCCGGTGCCGGAGTAGCCGGTGTGGTTGGACGCGATGGTGCCGGTGCACACCGCCGGAGAGGTTTCCGCCTCGTAGCGGTTGGGCGGGGTCGGTGTGCCCGGCAGGAGCGGGCAGGTGCTTTGGTACGACCTGATCCCGGTGTTGTCCATGAGCGGGCACAGGAACTGGGTGTAGCGGACGTCGCTGTCGACGAAGATCTTCAGCCACGGGATGACCTTGCGCATCATCACCGAGTTGTTCGACGTCGGGAAGCCGTGCCCGGCACCGGACAGCTCCAGATAGGCCTTCTCCGTGGCAGCCGGAATGCCGTTGTACAGACTGGTGATACTCGCCGGGGTCGTGGTGGTGTCATGCTGCCCGGCCAAAAGCATCGTCGGCACGCGCATGCCGTTCAGGTTCTGCGACGGGCTGAACGGCGCCAGCCCGACCGCCGCCTTCAGCGACGGGCGTTGCAACGCGGCATACATCGCGCCGCCGCCACCCATCGAATGACCCATCACCGCCAGCCGGGAAGCGTCGACCCGATCCCGCACGGTGCTGCGCTGGGTCAGATAGTCCAACGCGGCCAACAACTGCGTGCCGCGGGCGGTGTCCCAGTCATTGCGGTTGATGGTGTCGATGCCGATCACGACAAACCCGAACGAGGCCAGCCAATGACCCATCCAGGCACCCTCAGCCGCCCACGTGGCGGTGTAGCCCGGCACGATCGCGACCGCGCCGAACGTGCCCTGACTGGTGTCGGTCGGGTAGTAGATGAACCCGGCGCCGAACCCGTTACCGGAGCCCACAGTGGTTGAAGCCGTGGCAAACGTGCCACGCGAAGCCGCCACACTGTCCCGCGTCGGATCCGGACCCCGCTGATACGGATTGTCAGCCGCCATCGCGGGCCCAGGCACGGCAATCGCCGTGAGGATCCCGAGACTGGCCGCGGCTATGGCGCGCGTCCACACGCGACTTGCGTGGCCCGCCACCGGCGAGGCTTGCGTCTTGTTCAGCTGCATTGCCATTTACCTCCCGATTCAGGACTTCATCAGCGGGTACATGGCCGTGCCGGTTGGTGATCCGGGCGGAGGGTTGTGAGCCCTCACAGTAGACCGCGACTGCGTTGATGTAAATAGATGCCCTGGTAGCTGTGCTGCAAGGTGTGCCTTGTGCCGTTGAG
>NZ_QJUG01000268.1 GCF_003426775.1 Allorhizocola rhizosphaerae
GCTTGCGGGCGCGCGGGCGCGGGGCAAGGTGCTGTCCCGGCTGCGCACCATGGGCCTGGCCGCGGGGCAGGGACGCCGGCTGCTGCTCGTCGAGCTGGCGCCGGTCGTGTCCGCTGCGGTGGTCGCGGGCGGCGCGGTCGGGCTCGGGCTGCCCCTGCTGATCGGGCCCGCGCTGCACCTGACCGGCTTCACCGACGGGTTCGACGCGGGGCTGCGGCTGGACCCGTGGGTCATCGGCGGCACGCTCGGCCTGATCCTGGCCGGCCTCGCCACCGCACTGCTCGTCGAAACAATGTTCAACCGCCGCCTCCGGCTCGGCGAAGCCCTACGACTGGGCTCATCGGAACAGGAGTGACCCGCATGTTTGGTTCCTTCAGGCGAAGCCGTGATCTTAGCGCGACTGGTCTCGACCGCGGAGCGGCTCGAGGCCAGCCGCTGCCGGAAAAACCGCTGGGCTCATCGGAACAGGAGTGACCCGCATGTTTGGTTCCTTCAGGCGAAGCCGTGATCTTAGCGCGACTGGTCTCGACCGCGGAGCGGCTCGAGGCCAGCCGCTGCCGGAAAAACCGCTGGGCGCATCGGAACAGGAGTGACCCGCATGTTTGGTTCCTTCAGGCGAAGCCGCGATCTTAGCGGGGAAGACAGTTAGGGGGAGTATGCGATGTCCACATTGGAGGCTTTGCAGGAGCGGGCGGCGCAGCGGGCTGCCGATCGGGCGGGCGGCTCGGGGCGGCTGCGCGGGCACATCGTGTGCGACGGGCTGGTGCGCATCTACCAGACCGAGGGTGTCGAGGTCGTTGCGCTGCAAGGACTCGACCTCGTCGTAGACCGGGGCGAACTGCTGGCCATCGTCGGCGCCTCCGGCTCGGGCAAGTCGACGCTGCTGAACATCCTGTCCGGGCTGGACACGCCCACGGCGGGGATCGCCCGGGTGGGAAGTTATGATCTTCTGACCATGTCGGCGCGCAAGCGTTTGCGGTACCGCAGACATATGGTGGGTTTTGTCTGGCAACAGACGGCGCGCAACCTTCTCCCCTACCTTACGGCGATGGAAAATGTCGCCCTCCCGATGCGCCTCGCGGGCACGAAGTCGGTGCGGGCCGGGCGGAAGCGGGCGCTTGAGCTGCTCGACATGCTGGGCATCGGGCATTGCGCGGCGCGGCGGCCCGATCAGATGTCGGGCGGCGAGCAGCAGCGGTGCGCCGTGGCGCTTGCGGTCGCCAACGATCCGGAGGTGCTCTTCGCCGACGAGCCGACCGGCGAGCTCGACGAGGCCACCGCCGTGGAGGTGTTCGGCGCGCTGCAGACCATCAACGCGGAGCTCGGCGTCACGGTCGTCATCGTGACGCACGACAACAACGTCTCCGGCCAGGTGCGCCGCACGGTGTCGATCCGCGACGGGCGGGTGGCCTCCGAGGTGCATCGCGGCTCGGGCACCGCCGTCGAATACGCGGTGCTCGACCGGGCCGGCCGGATGCAGCTGCCGCCATCCTTTGTGGACGCTCTGGAACTCAAGGACCGGGTCAAGCTCAACCTGGAGCCCGATCACGTTGAGGTCCGCCGTGGGTGACCTGGGCCTGACGGGCGCGCGAGGAGGTCACGCGGACCGGGAGCCGACCGCGATTCCCGGCGGGGACCGAGGCGAGACGCCCGCGGCCATGAAACTGGTGCAGGTGGCCGGCGTCAGCCGGGACTACGGGCGCGGTGCGGGGGTGGTGCACGCCGTGCGGGACGTGTCCTTCACGGCCGGGCAGGGCGAGCTGGTGTGCGTGCGCGGCCGCTCGGGCGCGGGCAAGACGACATTGCTCAACATCGTGGGCGGGCTCGACCGTCCGACCTCCGGCGAGGTTTTCATCGACGGCGTCCCGCTCGCCTCGCACGATCTCGTGGCGTTGCGCCGCGACACGATCGGGTTCGTGTTTCAGTCGTTCGGCCTCATCCCCATCCTGTCGGCGGCCGAAAACGTGGGTGTGCCGCTGCGCCTGGCCCGGCGACCGTTCGATGAGCGGGAGCAGAAGGTCGCGATGCTGCTGGAGCTGGTAGGCCTTGGGGCGCATGCGAAACAGCGCCCCTACGAGCTGTCCGGCGGGCAGCAGCAGCGGGCGGCCATCGCCCGCGCGCTGGCCAACGATCCCAAGCTGCTCATAGCGGATGAACCGACCGGACAGCTGGATTCCGAGACAGGCAAGTCCATCATGGACCTTCTACGCGCTGTGGTCCACGCGAGAGGGATGACAGCGCTTGTCGCCACACACGATTCGGCCCTCATGGACCTGGCTGATCGGGTTTTAACGCTGCGCGACGGCGTTTTGGTCTAGACACATAGAGTTACATTCTGCGATGGTTCGGTTCATGACTCTTCCGAACCACAGGGGAAGGCGTGCCTTGGCTGCCTTCTCCGCCCTGGCGCTCGGGGTCACCGGCTTATCCGCCGCCGGAACCGCAAGCGCCGCAACCCCTCGTGCGGACATCGCCGCGTGGGAGTACTACATCAATTACGTGGAGCCGACAGTCCAGCATGACTTCATCGGCCAGGAGCTCCTCAACGGAAACGGCGGCATGCGGGCGAACCTCGACCGGGCCAAGGCCTATGACCGCAAGTTCGGCAAGGGCAACCCGCTCACCGCGCGCATCCTGTCCCAGCTCGAAGCGAAGGCCATGAAGTCCGGCAAGAGCCCGAGCTGGTACAAGAAGGCCAAGGACACGCAGGTCGCGAAGCTGCTCACGGTGCTGGTCGAGTTCAACGACCAGGCCAACGACGACTTCACCGGCGTGCAGGTCCCGGCCACGGTGTTCGGCGACCGCACCTGCGCCCCGGGCACCGTCCAAAATGGACCACTGCACAACCGGATCCCCAACCCGGCGAGCTACGCCCACAAGGACAACAACACCCTGTGGGTGCCGGACTTCTCGCCCGACTACTACAACAAGATCCTGTACACGGAGCGCGGCTACACGCAGCGCATCCGCCCGGATCTGACCGGGCCGGACGGGCGGCCGGGGATCAGCCTCGCCGGGTACACGATGCGGAACATGTACCTGGAGATGTCCAAAGGCAAGTACACGGTGGACGGTCAGGCCTCGCCCTGGGTGAAGGTCCCGCACTCCGAGGCTTGGTACGGAGCCACCCGCTGCGTGCCCGACGGCAACGGCGGCTGGGTCGCCCCGGCGATCCAAGCCATGCAGGGCCACCCGGACAACCCCCGCGGGCCGGGGGCCATGGCGACCGACGCGGTGAACGCGCTGGCCGCGATGAACCCCAGCTTCCCGTGGCGTGACTACGACATCGAGGACCAGGGCGACCGCGACGGCGACGGGAACTTCTTCGAGCCCGACGGCGTGATCGACCACCTCGTGCTCGTGCACGCCGGTGAGGACAAGTCCGGTGGCGGCGGTGCCCAGGGCACGTACGCGATTTGGGCGCACTCCTCGTCGGTACCGGGGGGCTACGAGATCCCGGGCACCGGTGGCCTCAAGGTCTCCAACTACATCGTGCAGCCCGAGGACTCGGGCGTGGGCGTGTTCGCCCACGAGTACGGGCACGACCTGGGTCTGCCCGACCTGTACGACACGACCGGCGCGGGCGAGTCCGATGTGGACTTCTGGGACCTCATGTCCTCGGGGTCGCACTCGGGCCCGGTGCTGCAGGCCATCCCCACGCACATGGGCCTGTGGGACAAGTGGGTGCTGGGCTGGGCCGAGCCTGAGATCATCGCGCCGGGCTCCAATCCACGGAACATCCTGCTCGGCCAGACCTCCCGAACTCCAAAGTGGACGGAGGACGGGATCAAGGTCGACCTGCCCGCCAAGACCATCGTGCTCGCCGAGCCGCACAGCGGAACGAAAATGTGGTACACGGGAGCCGACCAGGACTGGGCGGACATCAAGATCACGCGGGAGGTAGCGGTGCCCGCCGGAAGCGACGTGCGCTTCTGGATGTGGAACAACTACGTGATCGAGGCGGACTGGGACTACGGCTTCGTCGAGGTCTCCAAGGACGGCGGGGCCACGTGGTCCGAGCTCAAGGTCTACGACGAGGCCGGCGCGCTGGTCTCGACCGGCGACGACTACCCCGACCCCAACGGGCGCCTGCAGGACTTCGGCGGCAAGAAGTACGGCCTCACCGGCGACACGCACGGCTGGCGGCACGACTACGTCGACCTCACGCCCTACGCCGGCACGACCATCCAGCTGCGGCTGCGTCAGGCGACCGACGAGGCCACGCTGGAGCGCGGCTGGTTCGCCGACGACCTGTCGGTCACGGCGGGCGGCGCGACCGTCTGGAGCGACGACGTCGAGAGCGGTAACAACGGCTGGACCGCCACGGGCGGCACCTGGACCGACACGTCCGGGCCGGGCTGGCGGATCGACAGCGGCACCTCCATCAAGGCGCACTACTACCTGGCCGAGTGGCGCAACTTCGACGGGTTCGACGAGGGCCTGAAGTACGCCTACGACACGACCTACTCCAACGACGCGTGGAAGGTCGAGCGGATCAAGTACAACGCGCCGGGCATGCTGGTGTGGTACCGCGACACCACGTACGGCGACGCCAACCACATCACGGCCAACGTCACGGCCCTGCCGAGCGTCGGCTCGAAGGGCGCTCTGCTGCTCGTGGACTCGCACTTCGATCCGCTGCGGCGCACGGGTGAGGCCGCGGCCAAGGATCCGACCACCCTGAAAAACCTGGCGAGCCGACCACAGTCGTCCAACGTGGCCTTCTCGAAGCGGCCCACCTACCCGTTCCGGGAGTGCCTGGAGGCGGCCGGTGAGCCGTTCAGCGAGTACTGCACGAGCTTCGGCCCGCAGCCGGGCGTGTCCAAGTTCACGGACGCGCAGGGCTGGTACCCGGGCATCGAGGTGCGGGGCAGCTCGCTGTTCTTCCGCGACATCGACGCCTCGGTGGTGATCCCGTCCCGCGGGCACGCGCCTTACACCACGCGCGTGGTCAACGCCGACGGAACGCCCGCAACGGAACTGTACGGATTGGACCTCGGGTTCACCGTGCTGGGCACGGGCAATCCGGGTGACGCCGGGGTTGCCTACGGCGTGTCGATCGAGGTCAAGTGGGTCATCCCGGGCAGCACGTTCGCGCTGGTCCGGGTCACGCCCGCCACTTAGGAGATCAAGCGGGGCCGCCCCGGTCGGGGCGGCCCCGCTTTTCTACGCTCGCGCTTGATCGTTGTCACGCCCGGGGCACGGCATCGATCGTCACATCCATTGGTGACCCTGCGCCGTACCGCATGAATAAAGGACGCCTCCTGGGGATGAGGCGTCCTTGCTCGTTGGGGTGATTGGGGTGTTGGGGGTTTTGCTTCAGTCGCCCTGGCGCTGGTGCGGGATCTGGCCCTGGAGCAGAGCGCGCACCTCCGACTCCCGGTAGCGACGGTGGCCGCCCAACGTCCGGATGGCGCTGAGCTTGCCCGCCTTGGCCCACCGAGTCACAGTCTTCGGGTCGACACGGAACATCGACGCGACTTCTGCCGGGGTGAGCAGCGGCTCTGGTTCGTGCGTACGCGACGCCATGGTCACTCCTCCACAAGTACCTATAAACGAAGGCCGGGGTCCCGCCGGCCGACGCGCTACCCATAGTCCGGCTAGTCCCCGATGTCCGACATGGGCCGAACGGGTGAAGGTCCGTGGATGGACGGATGACACAAAGAACGACATGTCGCTTTTTCAGTGATGCGACGTGCTTTCACCTAGCTTGGAATGACCAGCTGTAGTTGACTAATTACTTCGTTCGAGCAATTGAACCTGACGCCAGCGATGGACGAGACGTTCGTATGCCGCGGTCGCGGCCGCACCGTCGTCTTGGGACAGTCCGTTCAGCCCTTCGGCAACGAGCTCGACTGAGTCATCTTCCTTCAGCGCCTCGTCCGAAAGCAGGTTGGTCAGGCCACCATAATCAAGCTCAACGACCGACCCCGGATGGAACAACTCCAGCCAGCGGGCCGTCTCGCGGAGCGCGTCGGTGATCGGCACGTCGCCAAGCGACCGGCGCAGCACCCGCAGGCCCTTGTGCACCCGCTGGCGCGACTTGCCGATCTCCGCACGGAAGCGCAGCACCCGCCGCTCGCCCTCATCGAGCACCAGCTCGCGCTCCTCGGGCGCGAACAGCACGAACCAGCGCAGCGGCACCCCCCACGTGGCCACCTGCTCGTGCACCCGCTCGCCCGCCTCCGACGACGCCACGACCGTCTGTGCCAATCCCACCAGCGCGGGTGGCACAAATGCGTCGGCCAGCACCTGCGGCACGCCGTCGCGCGCCTGCAGGGCCGCCTCCGCCACCCGCATCCGCAGATTCCACGGGCACACCAGCGGCGCGTCGCCCGCGCCCAGCACGTATGCCTCCTCGGGAAGATCGGGCAGCCGGGACCAGCCCGCGCCCAGCGCCTCCAGCACGACCGTGCGCTGCCGCCCCGGTCCATCGGAGATCCCGACCGCACGGCCCTCGGCCACGTAGCGGCGCCAGAAGCGCTGCCGCTCGGGATCGAACGCGGTCAGCGGCTCATACACGCGAAGGTATGCGGCGAACTGTGTCGGCACTTCGCGATCCTCGCACGATTAGGGGCCCCACGACACATGGACCGCTCGGGTGGCGCCCGAGCCGGATGGTCCGAAGCGCACGAAGGTTCCTTTACGCTTCAAATGGGAGTGCCGTTACCCCGACACGACCGATCCGTCGCCACAATGGCCTCACAAAGGCCATGCAACGAAGCTTGGAGCCAGTAGTGGGCGTATTCAGTGAAGGCAGCCACGAACAGGTCGTGTACTGCCAAGACTCAGCCTCCGGCCTGAAGGCCATCATCGGCATCTACTCCACGGCGCTGGGGCCCGCGCTTGGCGGGACGCGCTTCTACCCGTACGCCTCGGAGGAAGAGGCGCTCCACGACGTCCTGGAGCTGTCCCGCGGGATGGCGTACAAGAACTCGCTCGCCGGACTGGATCTCGGCGGCGGCAAGGCCGTCATCTGGGGCGATCCCGAGCTCAACAAGTCCGAGGCGCTGCTTCGCGCCTACGGGCGGTTCGTGCAGTCGCTCGGCGGCCGCTACTACACGGCGTGCGACGTCGGCACCTACACCTGGGACATGGACGTCGTGGCCCGCGAGACCCGCTTCGTCACGGGACGCAGCGTCGAGCACGGCGGCGCCGGCGACTCGTCCATCCTCACCGCGTGGGGGGTGTTCCAGGGCATGCGCGCCGCGGCCGCCCACCGCTGGGGCAGCCCGTCGCTGCGCGGCAAGCGCGTGGGCATCTCGGGCCTGGGCAAGGTCGGCAAGTACCTCACGGCACACCTGATCGAGGACGGCGCCGAGGTCGTGGGCACGGACGTCAACCCCAAGGCGCTGGACTGGGCCCGCCACACCTACCCGCAGGTCGATCTGGTACCGGACACGACCGCCCTGACCACCAGCGACATCGACATCTACGCGCCCTGCGCGCTGGGCTTCGCGCTCAACGACGAGACGGTGCCGGCGCTGCGCGCCGAGATCGTCGCCGGCGCGGCCAACAACCAGCTCGCCCACCCCGGCGTCGAGAAGCTGCTGATGGACCGCGGCATCCTCTACGCGCCCGACTTCTGCGTCAACGCGGGCGGAGTGATCCAGGTGGCCGACGAGATCGAGGGATTCAACTTCGAACGTGCCAAGTTGCGCGCCACCAAGATCTACGACACCACCGCGCGCCTCCTGGCCATGGCCGACACCGAGGGCATCTCGCCCGCCACCGCAGCCGAGCGCCTCGCCGAACAGCGCATGGCCGATGTCGGGCGGCTTTCGGTGATCCGGGTCTGAAAACCCCCGGTAGGCGTCGTGGCAATTCTCACGGCGCCCCCTCCAAGGTGCGGCTTCGGGGCGCGAAAACGCTCTTCCCGGCGCCCTGAGGCCGCTCATAGCCCTGACCACCTCGGGTTATGACCCTCGCTCCATGTGCCCCTTACTGCAACAAATCCGACAGCAACAAAAAACGCCCAGGAACCCGGGATGCCGAACCCGGCTCGGGGCATGTACCGTATGAGCCACGAGAGATGTCTGAGTCATTCGGGGCCCGCCTTCGGGCAGCCCCGTCATTCATGTGCGAGGGGGTCGGCCATGGGGCGCGGCCGAGCTAAGGCCAAGCAGACGAAGGTGGCCCGGGAGTTGAAGTACCACTCTCCCAACACCGACCTTGAGGCCTTGCAGCGCGAGCTTTCGGGCAGCAGCAGCCCAGCAGCCGTCGACGATGAGCCTGACGAGTTCGACGGGTATGCAAGTTATGACCCCGACGACGAGGACGACGACGCTTCCTGGGCACAGCGCAAGTAGGAGCGCGCTGTAAGGACCGGGGTCATCGCGGTCTGTTGTTCCAGTTGAAGAACGTCGGGATGTTTTCGAAGTGGTTCCAGGCGCAGACGGCGCTGACGTCTGCGCCGGCCGCTTCGTCACGTCCGATCCTGGCGTCGCGGGCGACCTTGAGCAGTGGAGTGAGTTCGGCGTGCGCCTCGCGGATCCGCGCGGCCACCCGATCAAGCTCTGCTGACATGTTCGAGCACTCCCTCCAGTAGGTTGATCTTGCTGTTGTGGCAGTGCTCGGTCTCGGTGCCGTCGAACCTGCCGTGCTCGAAGTAGCGGTTGGCGGCGTGCCCGCCACCACAGAACCCGAAGTAGGGGCAGGTGGCGCGGCACGCCTCGACGCCCTCGACGAACTCGGCGACCCAGCGGGTGCGCTGTGGCGCGAGCAGCAGGTCGGCAAGCGGCGTGGTGAGCACGTTGCCGCTGCTGAAGTCGCCGTAGCGGCCGTCGTTGAAGCCCGCGAGCTCGGGTGAGAGCAGCACCACCGAGCCGTCGTAGCCGATCGTCGGGATCGGGTCGAGCTGGCGCGGGAGCAGGTCCGACGTTGTGCCGTCGAGCACCGCCGCCACATAGCGCAGCGTCCACTCGATCTCACGGACGTGGATGCGCGGGGCGATCCGCCAGGCCGCGGTGAGCTCGCTCCAGAACGCCCGCACGGCGCCGGCGTCGTGCCGGTTTTCCCGCGTGTTGACGCCCTCGCGCTCCTCGATGTTGATCCCCAGCACGTCGCAGCCGAGCTCCAGGAAGAACTCATACAGCCGGGTCGCCACGCCCGGCCCGGGGTCGCTGACGACGCACAGGGCGGCGAAGGTCAGCCCGTTGCGGCGAAGCGCTTCGATACCCTTCATGATTATTTGGTACCGGCCGTGTCCGCCGCGATCCCGTCGCGCCTGATTGTCCTGCTCGGGCCCGTCCACGCTGACGCTGACCCGCACCTGCTGCTCGCGGAAGAAGTCGCACCAGGCGTCGTCGATCAGTGTGGCGTTGGTCTGCATGTGGTGCTCCACGCCTGGGGCGAACGGCGCCATCAGCCGGGCCAGCTGCTCGCGGCCCGCGGCCATGGGCTCACCGCCGTGCCAGACCACCGAGAACCGCTGCTGACCCGCCCACCGGTTGACGTCGGCCGCCACCGCGCGGGCGACGGCCGGGCTCATCCGCCGATCGTCTGCGCGCAGCGGCAGGTAGCAGTAGGAACAGTCCAAATTGCACAGTGTGGTCGGCTGCATGACAACGTAAGAGGGCACAGAGGAAATCCCTCGCATGCCCTCTGTGTTGGCCACCCGACCATTGTCTGGTCAGTCGTCGAGCCAGTCCAGCCTTCGATCGCCCCGATTGCGCCGGTCGTCGGGGTAGCCCGGTTGCTGCCCGTATCCCTGCTGCTGTGGGGCGCCGTAGGGATCCTGCTGGGCGGTGTTGCCGTACGGGTCGGGCGGATAGCCGCCCGGCGAGCCGTAGGCCTGTTGACCGTAGCCCGCGTCGGCCTGCGGCTGTCCGTAGCCTGCGTCGGGCTGCTGCTGTCCATAGCCCGCGTCGTAGCCGGCCTGGCCGCCGTAGCCGCCCGAGGTCGGGCCCGCGTACTGCGTGGGCTCTTCGTATTGGTTGGGCGCGCCGTAGCCGGCCTGCTGCCCGTAGCCGGGCTGCTGGTCGTAGCCACCCCAACCGGGCTGCTGCTGGGGCGGCGGCGCACCATAGGCGCCCCCGCCACTGGGCTGCCCGTAAGCCCCACCACCGCTGGACTGCCCGTAGGCACCGCCCTCGTTGGGCTGGCCATAGGCCCCGCCGCCGCTGGGCTGCCCGTAAGCGCCGCCGCCGCTGGGCTGGCCGTAGGCACCTCCGCCGCTGGACTGCCCGTAAGCGCCGCCGCCGCTGGACTGCCCGTAGGCACCTCCGCCGCTGGACTGGCCGTAGCCACCGCCGGCGGCGGGCGGGCCGTAGCCGGGCTGCTGCTGTGGCGGCGGGCCCCAGCCGGGCTGCGGGGGCTGCTGCCCATAAACCTGGGTGGGGTTGCCGTATTGGTCCATGCCGGGCCGGTGCATCTGGGTGGGCGCGTCGTTCATGC